>DASZUD010000250.1:0-3896 GCA_035548155.1 Polyangia bacterium | reverse complement strand
CGCGTCCAGCGCCGCCGGGCCGCGCCAGCTCGCGTCGGCGAGCGCGCGCGAGACGAACGCCTCGCCCCCGTCGGGCGCGCCGAGCCGCGCCAGGCGCCGCCGCAGCGCCAGCAGGAACTCGTCGCTGCCCGCCCAGTCCCGGAACATCTCGGCCGGGATCGGCATCGTGTGAACGTACACGTCGCGCAGCAGCGCGTCCGCGCGCATCCACCGCCGCCCGCGCGCCGGGTCCATCACCTGCACCCAGCGCCCGTGCACGCGCCACACGACGACGAAGTGCGTGAGGCCCGAAGGCAGCCGTACGACGACGATCGCGGGCAGCGATCTCGACTCGGGCAGCAGCAGGTGATCGAGCGGCACCATCACCTGCTCCGCCTCGAGCCCGAGTCGGCGCGACAGGTCCTCGAGCGTGTCGATCGAGGTCCCGTCGACAGACGTCTGGCAGGCCTCGCGCAAGCGGCCATAGCTCACCGGGACGCCGAAGCCTTCCAGCAGGCTCTTCAGCGTCGCCGGCCCGCAGTCCATGGCGGACGTCTGGATCGTCTCGGGCGCGAGCCAGCGCCTCTTCGAGCGCGGTTCCGGCTCCGCCGATGGCGACGTCATTTGCGGTAGAAGCTACAATGACTGCCCTGGAGGCTTCCATCTCTCGCGATCCTTTGACCCTCGCCATCGCCGCCCACGAAAAGGCGATCGCGCTCCATTCAGCGACCCGCCTGCCTGCGGCCGAGGCGGCGTGCCGTCGCGCGGTCGAGCTGTACACGCGCGCCGAAGGCGCCCGCCATCCGGACGTCGCCAACGCGCTGGTCGAGCTCGGCCAGATCCTCGAAGCGCGCGACCAGCCGCGCCCGGCGCGGGCCTGCCACGCGCGCGCGCTCGCGATCCTGGGCCCACGCCCGCTGCCCAAGGAGGATCCCGACCTCACGCGCCTCCGCCTGCACGCGCGCTCGTTCGTCGCAGGGCTCGATCGGGCCCTCGGCGCCTACGCGGCGGCCGATCGCGGATTCCAGGCAGCGCTGCGCGAAGCGACGCGCGCGCTCGGGCCCGACGATCCGCTCGTCGCGGGCGTGCTCAACAACCTGGGCGTGCTCCGCAAGGCCCAGGGCCGCTACGCCGAGGCGACGCGCTATTACCGGCGCGCGCTGCCCATCGTGAAGCGCGCGGGCGATCGCATGGCCCTCGCGACGCTGTACCACAACCTGGGCGGCATCGAGCACGCACGCGGCCGATACGCGGCGGGTGAGCCCTGGGCGCGCCAGTCCGTCGAGGCGCGAGAAGCGGAGCTGGGCCCCGACCACGTGGCCGTCGCCGCGGACGTCGCGGCGCTCGCGGCGCTGGTCGAAGGCCGCGGCCGCCTCGAAGAAGCGGCCGCGCTGTACGAGCGCGCTCTCGCCGTGTTTCGCCGCCAGCTCGGCGCCGTGAACACCGAGGTGGCCCTGAACCTGAGCGGCCTGGCGTCGCTCAGGCAGCAGCAGGGACGCCTCGACGAGGCGGAGCGGCTCTTCGCCGAGGCGTTGCCGATGATGGAGTCGCTCTTCGGCCGCCACCACGCCGAGGTGGGGCTGACGGTGCACAACCTCGCGTTCCTCGAGCGCGCCCGGGGCCGGCTCCCGCGCGCGATCGCGCTCTACGGCCGCGCGCTGCGCATCTTCCAGCGCGCCCTGGGAGCGCGGCACCCGCACGCGCGCCTTTGCGCCGCGAACCTGCGCGCGACCGAGCGCGAGCGACGCGCAGCGATGAAAAAGAAACCGCGCCCTTAAGGCGATCACCTGGGAATTTCGGAACTCTCAGGGGGGCAGGCGTTGTATATCTCGGGCGGCCGGCCGCTCCGGCCAAGGGCCCCGGATGAGCGACGACACCAGCATCAGCCAGACCATCCGTCGGCAGGCCCCCGGGACCCGCGAAGCGTCGCGGCTGCCGCTGATCCAGGTCGTCGGTAGCGGCACCTCGATCGAGTCGCTGCGTCACCCGCGGGCCGTGACGTTCGGCGACACGCTGCAGATCGGGCGTCGCGCGTTGGCGGGCGCCGACCCGCGCGCCGTGCTCACGGTGACGGACGCGACGGTCTCGGGCAGCCACGCGCGCATCTCGCGCGTGCCCCTAGGTGAGACCGAGTTCGTCATCGAGGACCTCGGCAGCACGAACGGCACCTTCGTGGGCGGACGCCGCATCGACGGGCCGACGCGCCTCGTCCCGGGCTCGATCATCTTCCTCGGCTCGCATGTGCTGATCTTCCGAACGGTGACGCCCGTGGAGCTGGTGGCGCTGCGGGAGGACGAGGCGCGCCCGCTCGCCCCCGTGCCCACCATGTCGCCCGCGCTGGCGCTCACGGCGACGAAGCTGCGGCTCCTCGCCCGATCGAACGCGGAGATCCTGCTGGTGGGTGAGACGGGCGCGGGCAAAGAGGTGTTCGCGAGCGCGATCCACGCCGCCAGCGGACGCGCCGGCAAGCTGGTGCCGGTCAACTGCGCGGCCATCCCGAAGGAGCTCGTCGAGAGCGAGCTCTTCGGCTACGAGAAGGGCGCGCACTCGACGGCGCAGGCGCGCAAGACGGGCCTGGTCGAGGCGGCGAACGGCGGCACGCTTTTCCTCGACGAGATCGGCGACATGCCGATCGAGCTGCAGTCGAAGCTGCTGCGCTTCCTGCAGGACAAGCGCTTCTCGCCGCTCGGCTCGACGCGCATCATCGAGGCCGACGTGCGCGTCGTCGCCGCGACCAGCCGCACGGCGCTGGACAAGGGTGGACACGTGCAAGAGGCGCTGCTGGGCCGGCTGGGCGCGCAGCCCATCGCGCTGCCTCCGCTGCGCGACCGCATCGAGGACATCGGACGCCTCACGGCCCACTTCCTTCAGCTGGCCGGCGACGAGCGCGGCTTCGAGCCCGAGGCGTTCCACGCGCTGCTCCTGCACGTCTGGCCGCTCAACGTGCGCGAGCTCTCGAAGGTCGTGAACGAGGCGTCCGTGCTGTCGCGCGGCGCGGCGGCCATCGGCCTCGAGCACCTTCCCGACGCTGTGACGACGCTGCTGCAGGTCGAGACCGACGAGTTCGACGCCGTGGGCAAGCCCCAAGAGGAAGCCCCGGAGGAGCCCGACGACGACACGCACGTCGATCTCGCCCCCGCCGCGACCTCGGATGCGGAGCAGAGCCGCGTGCGCGAGTTCGCCGACGCCGCGAAGACCTCGCGCGTCGTCGGGAAGCGCACGCGCCGGCCCGCGCCCACACGCGAAGAGCTCGAGACGCAGCTGGCGCGGTGCGCGGGCAGCGTCGCCGAAGTGGCGCGGAATCTGAACCGGCAGTATGCCGTCGTCTGGCGTTGCATCCAGCGTTATGGCATAGACGCGAACGCCTACCGGCCACCCGCCGGTCCGAGGAGCACCGACAAATGACCGCCGAACCGCGCGACTCGAAAGCGCGCGTCATCCTGCATAAGGGGCGCGCGCGCCCGCTGTGGTTCGGACACCCGTGGGTGTACGCGAACGCCGTCGATCGCGTGGAGGGTGAAGCCGGCCCCGGCGACGCCGTGACCCTGTGCGATCACGACGGCCGCTTCATCGGCCGCGGCTTCTTCAACCCGCGCTCGCAGATCCCCGTGCGGCTCGCCACGCGCGCCGACGAGGCGCTCGACGCCGCCTTCTTCCGCGCCCGCATCGCGCGCGCGGCGCGGCTGCGCGCCCGGCTGGGGTTGCCCTCGGACCGCACGACGATCTACCGCCTCGTCAACAGCGAGGGCGACGATCTTCCGGGCCTCGTCGTCGACGTTTACGGCGACGCGGCGGTGGTGCAGATCACGACGCTGGGCATCTCCGAGCGCCGCGCCGCGATCTTCGACGCGCTCGAGGCCGAGCTCGGCTGCAAGACGATCTTCGAGGCGTCGCCGCAGGCCTACGCGGAGCTCGAG
>DASZUD010000249.1:0-18662 GCA_035548155.1 Polyangia bacterium | reverse complement strand
CGGCGTCGTGCCCGCATCGCTGGTGCCGGCGTCGCTGGTGCCCGCGTCGCTGGTGCCCGCATCGCTGGTGCCCGCGTCGGAAGCGGCCGCGTCCGACGTCGCCGCATCGCTCACGCCGCCGTCGGCGTTGGACGCGTCGCTCGTCGCGCCGTCAGACGCGCCGCCGTCGGCGTTGCCGCCGTCGCTCGTGCCCGCGTCCGCACCGGCGTCCGGGCACATCACCATCATGTCCGACCCGCCGCTCATCGGCTCGGGGCCGGGAGCCGCCGGCGTCGTGATCGACGCGCTGAAGCCCGAGGTGTTGAAGGCGATCACGCCGTCGGCCAGCAGGCCGCCACCCGTGAACGGCGTCTTCTTGTCCTTGGCGCGCACGAGCGTCTTGTCGAGCGCGAACGTCACGGTCGTGTCCGCCGGAAGGGCCGGGCTGCCCACCGCGAGGATCGTCGGGCCCGTGATGTTGGGTAACCCGGGGAAGCCGCCGCCCGCCGACAGTGGCATCAGGTTCGGGAACACGGCGCCAATGGGCGCGCCCGACGACGTGTAGTCCGTCGCGGCGGTCGCGTCGGTCGTCGGTTTGGCCGAGAGCGTGGCCACCGCCTTGCTCTCGTCGAACGGCGTCGTGTCGAGGATGCGGTCGAACGTCGCGAGGACCCGATAAGTCGGCGGGAACGTGCAGTTCAGCGTTCCCTTCGTCGCGTCGCACATGTCCGTGCCGTTGCACTGACAGACGACGTTCGCGTCGAGCTCGCAGACGCCGAACATCGTTGGATCGCAGGCTTCGCCCTCTTTGTAGTCCGCCGGGCAGTTCGGCGTGTCTTTCGTGACTACGACGACGTTGTTGCCGAGCGAGGGCTCGGTGATCGCCAGCGATACCAGGACTGGCGCTCCGGGCTGCACCTCATTGTTCGGGGAGCACGCTCCGCCGACCAGCGAGAGTGCGATGAGCGCATGCGGTACGGCCCGCCGAAACAACCGTGTCATTCGGAGCTCCTTTGCCCTTGAGGGTCGCAATAGCGAGGTCGCCAGCCCCCCGCCGGGGCAGCATCGTAACAGCCGAAATCAGATCTGTGAATTTCGGCATTTGATTTCGGCCGATTCGTGCACACCTTTAACGCCCCCGTCTGACAGGGGGGGCCTAAGGTGACTGCGAGGGCCCTTCTCCGTCGGAGATCGCGGGAGATCGGGCCGGAGTCGACGGAAGGGTGCCGAGTTGACGGAATTACGGGGCGCATAACGAACTGTGAGCGTTCGTTACTGGCCGCCGCGTCGGCGACTCAGTCGTCCTGGGTGATGATCCCCAGCGTCGCGGCGCCGGCGCCCTTGCAGATGTCCATCACCTTCACGGCGCGCCCGTAGTTCGCGTCGTCGTCGATCTTGAAGAACACGACCTTCTGCCGGTCGTGGCGCAGCCGTTCGGCCACCTCCGCGCCCAGCGCCTCGGCGGTCAGCGCTTCGCCGTTCAGCGTGAGCTGATCGCGCGCGTCCAGGCCGACGATGATGGGGTTCTCGCCCGGCGGCTGGGGCACGAGCTCCGTGCTCTTCTGCGGCACCTTGGCGACGAGCTCCTTCAACATCACGGGCGTCATCACCATGAAGATGATGAGGAGCACGAGCACGATGTCGATGAGGGGGGTGACGTTGATCTCCCCCGAGGGGCGTCCCTTCGCGCCGCCGACCGAGAAGGCCATTACTTCGCTGCCTCCACTTTTTCGTCGGTGCCGATCTGCACGTCCTCGACGCCCGCGCGGTGGACGGCCTCCATGGCCTTGCGGGCAGCGCCGTAGCGCGCGCGGTGGTCGGCCTTGAGGAAGATGCCCTTGTCGGGGTTGCGGCGGCGCTCGTCTTGCACGGCGCTCGTCAGGCGCTCGAGCGGGATCTTGTCGGCGCCCAGGTAGATGTCGCCCTCGGCCGTCACGGAGACGATGAGGTCCTTGTTGTCGTCGTTCTTCTTGTCGTGGTGGCTCGTCACCGGCAGCTCGACGGCCACGCCGCGCGCGATCATGGGCGTGATCACCATGAAGATGATGAGGAGCACCAGCACGACGTCGACCAGCGGGGTGACGTTGATCTCCGCGCGCACGCCGCCCTTCGCGTGGCGCTTCGAGACGAGGCGCCGCCGGCGCGGCGGCTCACCGGGCGCAGGCGGTCGTGGCGGGAGGGGGCGCACGGTCGTCGTCTAGGCAGCGTGGCCCTTGAGGATGCTGTCGACCAGCTCGGACGCCGTCTCGTCGATGTCGATCGTGATGTCGTCGAGGCGGGCCATGAAATAGTTGTAGAACCACACGGTCAGGATCGCGACGCCCAGACCGACCGCCGTCGTGATGAGCGCCTCGGCGATGCCGGACGCGACCGTGCCGATGCCGCCGCCGCCCTTCGTGGGATCGGCGAGCTTCTGAAAGGCGGTGATGATGCCGCCGACGGTGCCGAAGAGGCCCACGAACGGCGCCGACGAGGCCACGGTCGCCAGCACGGGCAGGCCGCGGCGCAGGCCCGCGAGCTCGCGCTCCTTCACGCGCTCCATCGTGCGGTTCACGGCCTCGGCGACGTCGAACGCGGAGGCGGGCCTCGCGCCCGCGTCCAGGCTCCTGCCGTACTCGGTGACGCCCGCGCCGACGACCGTCGCCACGGGCGCGCCCGCGAACTTCTTGTCGAGGCCGATCGCCTCGCGCAGCCGCGCGGTCGTCTCGACCATGGGCGCGAGCGCTTCGATGTAGAGACGCGAGAGCGCGCGACCCTTGCGGTAGGCGAGCAGGCGTTCGACCGAGATGCTGAGCGAGTAGGCCGACATGGCGAGCAGCACGACGACGACCATGCGGGCCATGAAGCCCATCTCGTGCCAAAGACCTACGAGTGTGAAATCCATGTCCGGGTCTCCTTGGGGACTCTGTGCGGGATCGGCCGGTTACTGATGTGAATTGAACTCGAACTTCGCTGGGTAGCAGAAGGGCGCCGTGAGGCCGCCCGAGTGCATGGGGCGGAAGCGCCAGGCGCGAACGGCGTTCGTGACGCAGTCGTTGAGGCGAGGATCCGAGGGTTTGGTCACGGTGACGTTTTCGACCGAGCCCGTCGTCGAGATGCAGATCGTGGCGCCGACCACGTAGCCCATGCCGCCGTGGTTGAGCGCGGGCGGGAAGCAGGGGTCGGGTCCCGAGACCTTCATCGTCGCGCCGAACTGGGGCGGCATCATGCGCGGCGCGGCCGGCGGCCCCGAGCCCCCGATCGTCCCGCCGATGACGCCGCCCTTTTGCCCGCCCTTCACGCCGCCCGCGACGCCGCCTTCCTCACCATCGTCGTCGCCGTCGCCTTCGATCGCGCCCTTGCCGACGCCCGTGCCGGTGGCCGGCTTGGCGTCGTCCTCCTCGACGTACTCGTCCTCGTGCTTGCGGAACTCTTTCTTGATGGGCCGCGGCTTCTCGGGCGGCTGGACGATCTCGGGCGGCTTCGTCGGCACGGGCTCGATGGGCTTGGCCTTGACCGCCACCTTCTTGGCGCGCGCCCCGCCGCCGCCGGCGGGCGGCGGTGGGGGAGGAGGCGGCGGTGGCGCGGCCGACATGAACGTCACGCGCAGCGTGGGCGGCGTCAGCTCCTCGACGTGCCAGAACGAATAGACGATGCCGGCGGCGATGAGCACGCCGTGGAAGAGCGCCACCAGCGCGAAGGCCAGCCGGCGCTGCCGGCGCGGGCGGGCTCTCTCTTGCTGGCGAAACGACTCGAACGCCACGCTACGATTTCCCCGTGCGAGCGACGTTGGCGCGCTTCTGCCACTCGTTGGCCTTGTCGACGGCCTCCTGCCACTTGGAGACGTCGGTGAAGAAGGCGAACGACTTCTGCCGGTAGAGCAGCGCGAGGTACGTCATCGCCTCGGCGTAGCGGGGGCGAAGGCGCACGGCCTCTTCGAGGTGGTGGATGCCCTCGTCGGCCAGCGCGAGGCGCTGCTGGCCCGTGATGGCGTCGGGGCCCAGCACCGGGGCGGGTGGGGCGACGGGGACGGGAGCGGCCGCGGGCTTCACCTTTCCTTTGACGGCCGGGGCGGCTGCCGGGATCTCCGCTTCGGTCGGCAGCCGCGGGCGCGGGTCGTAGGCGGTCATTTCGGGTCCGCCGCCTTTGGAGGACAGGACCTGCCAGATGAACGTGCCGACGCCGTAGTACGCCTCGGCGTCGTTGCGACGCAGCGCCACGACGCGCTTCGACCACTCGAGCGACTGCGCCCACCTTCCCGACTTGTAGTAGACCTGCTGCAGCCCGCGCACGACGTCGACGTCGTCGGGCTTCTGGCGGTTGCGTTCGAGGAACAGCGCCTCGAGCTTGGGCCACTCCTCGGCGTCGAACAGCGTCTCGACCGTGAGCTGGTCGGCGCGCGCGTCGCCCGGCCGCAGCTTGCCGAGCCGGCCGAACGCGTCCAGCGCGCACGCGACGGCGCGCTGCGTGCGCGGATCCTTGCTGCCGGGCACGATGAGCTGCCGGCACGTGTAGCCCTTGTTGAGCCACAAGGTAGGCAGCGAGGGGACGAGCTGCTCAGCTTGTTCGAAGACGGTCACCGCCTCGGCGTACCGCCCGTTCTTGTACAGCTCGTTGCCTTCCTGAACGAGCTTCCGCCCCCGCACCTCCGAGCAACCGGAAGTTACCAAGACCGTCGCGAGCACCGCGACGCCAGAGCGACCGAAGGGAGCGCGTTTCAGCACGGGAGGCGAGGCTCCGCCTCGCCGGCTGGCGACCACAAAAGGGGGGACCGGGAGGGGGGCCGAATTCCCCCCTCCCTAATGAAGCTTGTAAATATCCACCTCATCGCCGCCTCGCGTGAAGCTCTTGAATCGCTTGAGCACGACCAGCCTGCCGTATCCCGCCCGCCACGTGACGTTGCGGGGGATGAAGATGCGGCCCAGCATGACGGCCGGCCCGGGACCGTCCGCTTCGCGCTTCTTGCTGCCATAGACGTCCAGCATCGGCAGGTCGGGCTTCTGGCGTTTGACGGCCTCCGGGTTGAGCGGGTCGACCGCGATCCCGAAGTAGAAGGCGCCGGGCTCGGGTCCCTCCTGATCGCGCAGCGACTTCGGGTCGTAGAGACCGAACGGCACGGCGAGGTCGACGGCGCGCTTTCCGCCCATGGCGTCGACCACATCGACGCCCGAGTCGTCCTGGTTGAGGTCGGCGAACTCGAGGCGCCCCGGGTGGCGCGCGCGCAGCTTGCCCAGCTCGGCCCAGCCGAGCACGTCGGTGATGGGCGCCTCCTCGACGATCTTGCCGGTCAGCGCGTCGAGGATCGCCTTGCGCGGCGGCTCGCGCACGTCGTTCTTCTTCACGTACGCGCGCGGCTTCTCGCCGACGATGCGCGCGTCGCCGTCCACGAAGTCGAGCACGCGGAACGGCGGCGACTTGAGCTCGCCGGACGTCGTCTTGTAGACGCGCGGCTTGCCGAAAGGGGCCAGCGTCTCGATCTTGTAGGGTGTGACGGTGTAGGTGACGTCGTGCTCGCGAGGCCCCTCCTGGCGGTCGAAGGCGATCAGCAGATCGGCGGCGCCGCTGGGGCGGCCGAAGGCGTGCGCCGGGCCCACCTTCGCGCCCGGCTTCCCCGCGGCGTCGATCAGCGTCGCGACCAGCTTCGGCGCCTCGGGCGTGCCCTCGCGCGAGATCAGCACGACGCCCTTGCCCGCAGGCAGCGGCTCGATCCGTTCGACGGCCGTGTCCTCCTTCGGCACGTCCCACGACGCCGCCGTGGTCCCCGTCGCGAGATCCACGAGCTCCAGCTTCGAGAACGTCGCTCCGTCGGTACGCACCACGTAGAGGCGCGCGCCGCCCGGCTCGAGCGCGAACGCGTCGTCGAAGTACCCCTCGGGGGGCTTGAGCGCGTGCTCCGGCTCCAGAGGTTTCGGCCCCGATTTGGCCCCGCTCACGCCAGGCGCGAGCGCCACCGCGACCAGCATCGCGGCCTGCGAGATCTTCATGCGCGCAGGTTAGACCGAGACGCCCACGCGCGCGAGATAGGCGTCGATGCGGGCGCGGGCCTCGTCCGAGACGTCGATGAACTTCACGCCCATGCGCAGCTCGTCCGGGCCGGCCGTCGAGACGATCTCGCCGGAGATCTGCACGGGGCCGGAGTCACCCGGCAGCGTGAAGGTCAGGTTCACCACCGTGCCGAGCGGCAGCGGGATCGTGTGGTCGAGCCCGAGCCCCCCGCGCGAGAGGTTCCCTGCGCGGCGAAAATAGCGTTCGGAGGCGGTGGTCTCTTCGACCCACATCTCGATGGGGATGCGCGGACCTTCGCGGCGTTCCTCTACGGGCATGCAGCCTCCTCCGCTGAGACGGCCATCGTACCAGCCTTTCGTTCGCCTTGGGCGACCCGCGATTCGATTTTGCAAACACGCGCCCGGCCGTGTATCACCGTGGCCTAATCAGGAGACTCGACGCATGGCGAGAAGACGCATCTTGGTGACGGGGGGTTCGGGGTTCTTGGGGTCGCACCTCTGCGAGCGGCTGATCGCCGACGGCCACGAGGTGGTCTGCCTCGACAACTTCTTCACGGGGTCGCGCAAGAACGTCGAGCACCTGCTCGACAACCATCGCTTCGAGCTCATGCGGCACGACGTGTCGGAGCCGCTGACGATGGAGGTCGACGAGGTCTACCACCTGGCTTGCCCGGCCTCGCCGATCCACTACCAGCGGAACCCCGTGCGCACGATCCGCACCGCGGTCGAGGGCACGCTGAACATGCTCGAGCTCGCGCGGGAGGCGAAGGCGCGCATCCTCATCGCGTCGACGTCCGAGGTGTACGGCGACCCCACGATCCACCCGCAGGTGGAGTCGTACTGGGGCAACGTGAACCCGATCGGCCCGCGCGCCTGTTACGACGAGGGCAAGCGCTGCGCCGAGGCGCTGGCCGTCTCGTACGCGCGCCAGTACGACGTGCAGGTTCGCATCGTGCGCATCTTCAACACCTATGGCCCGCGCATGCACGAGAACGACGGCCGCGTCGTCTCGAACTTCACCGTGCAGGCGCTGCGCAACGAGCCCATCACGATCTACGGCGAGGGCCAGCAGACGCGCTCGTTCTGCTACGCCACCGACCTCATCGAGGGTTTCATTCGCCTCATGGCGAGCCCCCACGGCGTCGATCCGGTGAACATCGGCAACCCGCGCGAGACGACCGTGCGTGAGCTCGCCGAGATGATCCGCAAGCTGGCGGGGTCGAAGTCGGAGATCATCAAGCAGCCGCTGCCGACGGACGACCCGACGCGCCGTCGCCCCGACATCTCGCGCGCGCAGAAGCTCCTCGACAACTGGGGGCCCAAGGTCCCGCTCGAGGAGGGCCTGGCCGCGACGATCAACGACTTCCGCAAGCGCTTAGGCCTGTAGCCGCACGCCCGGCTCGGTGATCGCGCGATCGAGCGCGTCACCGGTCACGGGGTGTCGCAGCCCTGGCGCCGCGACGGCGGCGAGGGGGATGCGCACGAACGCGCGGGCGAGCAGACGCGGGTGTGGGACGAGCAACCCCGGCTCGTCGATGACCGCGTCACCGTAAAGCAGGACGTCGAGGTCGATCGGGCGGGGCGCGGGCGTCGACGCGCCGGCAAGGCGCTCGCGCCCGAGGTCGCGCTCGATCGCGAGGCAGAGATCGAGCAAGGCGCGAGCGCTCAGCGTCGTCTCGAGGCGGGCGGCCCCGTTCAGGTACAGCGGCTGCGGGTCGGGCGTGACCGGGTCGGTCTCATAGAGCGGCGACCGCGCGGCGACGTGGACACCGGCTCCCTCGAGGCGCTCGAGGGCGGCCGAGATGAGCGCCTTTCGATCGCCCAGGTTCGATCCCAGGGCGAGGTAGGCGGTCGTCCTTTCGCCGTTGCTGTTCACGTCGCGCGGGAGGACCACGCCCCCACTTTAGTGTAGAAAGCAGCGGCATGAACGTGGGCCTCGTCGCGGCGGCCGTCTCGGGGCTGGCCACCAGCCTCGGCGCGCTGCCGTTCGTCTTCGTGCGCTCGGTGCCGCGCCGTACCTACGACGGGATCCTGGGGCTGGGCGCGGGGCTGATGATGGCCGCGGCCACGTTGGGCCTGCTCAGCGAGGCCGTGCACGACATCCGCGTCGACGGCGTCATGGACTGGGGGCGCCTGGGGATCGTCGTCCTCGGCTTCGCCGTCGGCGTCGTGATCGCGTCCTTCATGGACCGCTACATCCCTCACCATCACGCGGGCGGCCACCACGAGCACCTCGGCCACGCGCCGGGACACGATCACCACGACGAGTTCGGAGACGCGCGCCGCGGCTACGCCGTCGTGGGCGCCTTGACCCTGCACCGCATCCCCGAGGGCCTCGCCATCGGCGCGGGCTTCGCCGTGCCCGGCTCGTCGCACCTCGGCGTCATGCTGGCGATCGCGGTCGGCATTCAGAACGTCTGCGAGGGGCTGGTCATGGCCGCGCCCCTTCGCGCGGGCGGCATCTCGGGCGCGCGCGGCTTTGCGATCGTGGCCACGACCGGCCTCGTGATCCCGGCGGCTGCCATCGTGGGCGGCGCGGCCGCGGGTTTGGCGGCTTCGGCGATGCCCTTCATCCTGGCGCTCGCCGGCGGGACGCTGATCTACATCACCTCGAACGAGATCATCCCCGAGTCGCACAGCCACGGCCACGAAGGCACGGCGTCGGCGGGGGTCGTCCTGGGGTTCCTGCTCACGATGGTGCTGCAGGCGATCCTGCACTGACCCGTTCTAGGACGCCTTGCGAGCGGGGATCTCGATGCCGCGCTCGCGGAGCGTGGCAGCGACGTGCTTCGGGATGGCGCGGCACCCACACGCGCGGGCGTGGGAGAGGTGCCAGCGCAGGCGCTCGTCGAAGGAGGGGCGGGCGCTGAGGGGATTCTTGTGGTGCCAGAGACCGTTGCTCTCTCGCATGCGGGGTGTCCTACCACGGAAAGTCACCCCTGATTGTTTCGGAGCTGAAAGGCGTTCAAGTAGTTTAAATTACACGGAAAACAGAAGACGCATTGCGGCGCGACGTTACGCGTTGATGCGCGATGTCAGGGGTTGAAAACCGACTTGGGTCGTGGCACGAGCGCCGCTGCGAGCCACGCATCGAGCTCGCGCCAGGTCTCGGGGGTGAGCCCCCCGCGATGACCGCCGCCCGCGATCGTGATCAGCCGCTTCGGCCCGCCGAGGGCCGCGAGTATCCGCTCCGAGTGGGCATGAGGCGTCTCCGTATCATGGTCGCCGTGGATGAGGAGCACGGGCGCGTGAATCTGCGGCGCGGCGGCGACCGGGCTGACCTCGTCGACCCGGAAGAGGCCGCCCTCGCCGGCCAGGCGGAACGCGTCCTCGATGTTCCCCCGGCTCGCGAAGAAAGGCGCCCGCTCGGCGGCGGCGGTGCGCAGATCGGAGAACGGCGCCAGGGCGATCACGGCGGCGATGCGCGGGTCGAGCGCGGCGGCCTGCAGCGCGACGGCAGCGCCCATCGAGGTGCCCATGACGACCACGGGCGCGCGCGCCACTCGCAGGTGGTCGATGACCCGCGCCAGGTCTTGCTTCTCGTAATAGCCGTAGGTGCACGCGTCGCCGCCCGAGTCGCCGTGCGCGCGGCTGTCGTAGGCCACGACGTCGAAGCCCATCGGCACGAAGTGATCGGCGATGCCCACGCTGGACCCGCGATTGTCCGCGACGCCGTGCAGGTAGATCAGCGTGCCGCGCGGTGCGCTCGCGTGAAACCACCAGCCCACCAGCTTGACGCCGTGCGCGCCGGCGCCTTCCCAGGCGAACGCCTCGAAGGGGCGCGTCGGCTGCCGGGACGCCGTGTGGCGGGCGGGATGCAGCAGCGCCGCCGCGCCCCACGACGGCGGCATGCAGCCGGCCGCCGACAGCGCGAGGCAGAGCAGCGCGCGGGCGCCCGCCCTCACGCGATCGCGACCTCGACGGGCTTTGCCCCGAGGACGCGCACGAGCTCCTGGGGATCGATCGCCACCAGAAAGCCGCGCGCGCCGCCGTTGATGTAGATGCGCGGGAGCTCGAGGATCGTGCGTTCGACGTAGATGGGCATCGGACGGCGCAGCCCGAACGGCGAGGTGCCGCCCACCTGGTAGCCGGAGTGGCGGTCGGCGACGTCGGGCGCGCAGGGGCCCACTGTCTTGGCGCCTACGACGCGCGCGAGCTGCTTCGTCGAGACCTCGCGATCGCCGTGCATGAGGATGCACAGCGGCGCGCGGGTCTCGTCCTCGAAGATCAGCGTTTTGACGACGGCGTGCTCGTCGACGCTCAGCGCCTCGGCGGACGCGCGGGTCCCGCCGTGCGGGTGCCAGGCGTACGTGTGCGGCTCGAACGCGACGCCGGCGGCACGCAGCGCGCGGATCGCCATGGTGACGGGCTGCTTCGCCACGGCGCCGCGGATCTCCCGACTACTTCTTGTCGTCCTTCTTGTTCTTCAGGAAGTAGGCCTTCAGCGTGGCCTTCTCCGCGTCGGTGAGCTTCGCGTCCGGGTGGAACGGCAGGATGTAGAACCAGGGCGGCATCGCGCCCGATTCCATCTGCTCGAGGCAGTTCTCGCGGTCCGTCTGGCGCTCTTCCTCGTCGGAGTCGCCCCACTTCGAGAAGTTCAGGTGGTTGCGGCCGTTGTGGATGTCGCGCGCCATGAGCCACGAGCCCGGCGCGATCCGCGTGTACGCCGGCCAGCGGGTCTCGTTCGAATGGCAGTCGAAGCACGCCTTCCGCATGATCGCTTCGACCTCGGGCCCCCCGTCGAACGGGAAGCGCTCGGGCGGGTTGTTGCCGATGTCTTGCGTGGGGATGCCGATGATCTTCGCCGGGAAGATCTGGAGCGCGACGAACCCCACGACGCCCGCCACCACGCCGAGCTTGAGGAGCTTCTTCAGTCGGGGCGACATGCTCTGGACGATAGGCGAGGCGCGGCCGGGGCTCAAGTGCCAGAATCGCCGGGCATCCTGCGATCATCAATTCGCGGCGTGGGGCCGCGAGGAGCTCCCGAGCAGGCAGGCGAGCTGTTCAAGCGCTGATCACGCGCAAGCCGAGGGTACGGGCGGCGAGGGCGAGGGCGCCGGGCGTGTCTCGGTCGAGCACCGTCGACGTTTCGCCCGCTCGTACCGCTCGCAGGTGGTGCGACGGCTTGCTCTCGCGCTGCGCGATCTTGACGGTCTTCATGACCACATCGTGACCATGCATGGTCTCGTGTCGACGGTGCGCGCCCCGGCGTTGCGCATCCGTCCGACGATCTGCGACATTTCGACGATGCCGGACGAAATGTACGACCTCATGCAACGGGCGCTGAAGGATCCGACGGCGCTGCGGGCGAACATCGCGTCCACGCTGGGGTGGACGTGCACGGCGGTCGCGCCCGGCCGCGCGACGATGGAGATGGACGTCGACGAGCGGCTCGCGAACCCGATGGGCACGCTGCACGGCGGGATCCTGTGCGACCTCGCCGACGCCGCCATGGGCATCGCCTACGCGAGCGAGCTCGAGCGCGGCGAGACCTTCACGACGCTCGAGCTCAAGATCAACTTCATGAAGCCGGTGTGGCGCGCGCACCTGCGCGCCGAGGGCAAGGTCGTGAGGCGCGGGCGCACGGTGGGTCTCGTCGAGTGCGACGTCTTCGACGACAAGGGCAGCCTGGTCGCGCGCGCCAGCAGCACGTGCATGACGTTGCGCGGGGAGATGGGAAAAGGGCGCTAGGCCTTCTTCTCTTCGCCGCGCAGGAGGCGCGCGATGTTCGCGCGGTGGCGGATCGTGACCAGCACGGCGACGACCGTCGAGAGCGCGAGATAGGGGCGCGGCAGCGGCCCCAGCAACGTGCCGAAGAGCGGGAACGACCAGATGCCCAGCAGCGATCCGACCGACGAGAGGCGGAGCAAGAGGTACGCGAGGACGTAGAGCCCGAAGCCGCACAGCGCCGCCAGCGGCGACAGCGCGAAGGCGACGCCCAGCGACGTCGCGACGCCTTTGCCGCCGCGCCCGCGCAGGAAGACGGTGAACATGTGGCCCACGATCGCGGCCAGGCCCGCGCAGGCGACCTGCTTCGGCGGCAGGCCGAGCTGCTTGCCCAGCATGACGGGCACGAAGCCCTTCGCCGCGTCGAGCAGCAGGACCAGGATCGCCCAGCCCTTGCCGAGGGCGCGCGCGACGTTCGTCGCGCCGATGTTGCCGCTGCCGACGGAGCGGAGGTCGACGCCCTTGGCGCGCGCGATCACGGGGCCGAAGGGGATCGACCCGGCGACGTAGGCGAGCGCGCACAAGACGACGGCGGTCACGCGCCCCTCTTGCTGGCCAGCTCGGCTCGCACTCGCTCCGCCGTGGCGACGGGGCCGCGCGCCCAGAACTCCGCGACGTCCTCGAGCGACTCGGTGCGCGGGCAATCGAGGGGCAAGCTCGTGATGAGATCGTGGCCGTAGCGCATGTGGAGGAGCCTCCCGTCGAGGACGGCGACGACGCCGAAGTCGCCGCGCGCGCGGATGAGCCGGCCGAAGCCCTGCTTGAGCGCCAGCGCCGCGCGCGGCACCGTGAAGGTCTTGAAGGGGTCCTCCCCCTCGTCGCGGAGATGGTCGATGCGCGCGGCCGTCAGCGGGTCGTTGGGGACGTCGAAGCGGATCTTGTCGATGACGACCAGCGAAAGGGCTTCGCCGGGCACGTCGACGCCCTCCCAGAAGCTCTGGGTGGCCAAGAGCACGGAGCCGATCTTCTCGCGGAGCGTGGCGAGCAAGAGGTGCCGCGGGCGCTCACCTTGGACCAGGATCGGCAGCTTCGTCTTGGCGCGCAGGTAGGCCTCGGCGATGCGCAGGTTCTTGAAGCTCGTGAACAGCAGGAGCGCGCGGCCGTTGGTGATCGCGCAGAGCTCCGCCATGCGCGCGGCGGCCTTCGTCGCGAACGCGTCGCTGCGCGGATCGGGGAGGTCGGTGGCGATGTAGAGCAGCGACTGACGGTCGTAGCGGAAGGGCGATGGGTAGGTCGCCTCGGCGGCGGCGTCGCCGAGGCCGACACGTTCGCGGATGAAGGAGAACGACCCCCCGACCGAGAGCGTCGCGGAGGTGAAGATGATGGGCCCGGTGCACGTGTCGAAGGCGCGGCCGAGCGCGGGGCCGACGTGGATCGGCGAGGCGTGCAGGCTGACGTTCTTGGGCGTCGCCGCCACCCACTGCACGCTGCCTTTGGCCCGGCCGTCGATGAGCGCGCCCAGGTCGGTGCGCAACGCGGCGGCGCGGCGCCCGAGCGCCGCGAGCTCCGCGGGATGCTGCGACTCCCGAACGGCGTCCGTTTCACCGTCGAGCCACGTCGCGACCTCCTCGAGCACCCCGTCGAGATCGTGGTAGCACCGCAACGTCGGGCCCTTCCAGAGATCGGGCGGCAGGGGCACGCGCACTTCGTCGCGCCCGGGGGGCGGCGCGGGCAGCCGATCGCGGAGCGCGTCGGCGAGCGCCGCCGCGGCCCCGTTGAGCCGCCCGGCCGCCGACTGCGCGCGCGTCACGCTGAGCTCGGCCGCGCGGCCGAGATCGCGCGACAGCGCGAACACCCGCTGCGTCGAGGCGTGCAGCCCGAAGAACTCGGTGGCGATGTCTTCGATCTGGTGGGCCTCGTCGAAGATCACGATCTCGTGGGGCGGCAGGACCTGCGCCTCCGGCCACTGGCTGCGCAGCGCCAGGTCCGCGAAGTAGAGGTGGTGATTCACGATGACCAGCTGCGCGTCGGCGGCGCGGCGCCGCATCTGCGTCACGAAGCACTTCTCGAAGTGCGCGCAGCGGGCGCCGATGCGCGTCTCGGGCGTCGCCTGGACGTCCAGCCACACGGCAGAGTCGTCCGGGAGGTCCGGCAAGTCGGCCCGATCTCCGACGGTCGTGTCGCGGGCCCACGCGAGGATCCGCACGAGCTCCGGCGAGGGCGTCAGCGACAGCTGGCGGTCGCGCTCGGCGAGGCGCCGCAGGCACACGTAGTTCTGGAGGCCCTTCATCACGGCCCACGTGAGGGGCCGGCCCAGCACGCCGCTCGCGTCGAGAATCGTGCGCAGACGCGGGATGTCCACCGTGGCGACCTGATCCTGCAGCGTCTTCGTGCCCGTGCTGACGACGACCTTGCGGCCCGAGAGCAGCGCGGGAATCAGATACGCGAGGGTCTTGCCCGTGCCCGTGCCCGCCTCGACGAGCAGGCGCTCGTCGTTCTCGATGGCCGTGGCGATGCGCTCCGCCATGGCGAGCTGCCCGGGACGCGGTTCGTACCCGGGGAAGGCCGCGGCACAGAGCCCGCCGGGGCCCAGCACGTGCCGCAGGGCCGCGTTCATTTCTTGCGGCTCGCCTTTTCGTCGATGCCCGAGACGCCGAAGCGCCGGCCGAGCTCTGCGAAGACGCGATCGGCCGGGATCCCTGCCGCCTCGAGGCCCACGAGCACGTGGAAGAGCAGGTCGGCCGCCTCGTGCGCCGTGTGCGCGGCGTCGCCTTCGGGCAGCGCCTCGACGAGCTCGCCGGCCTCTTCGGAGATCTTCTCGTTGATTTTGGCGAAGCCCCTGTCGAGCAGCGAGACGACGTACGACTTCTCGGGGCGCTCCTCGCGGCGCTTCGCGATCACGGCCGCGACGCGCGCGACGATGACGGCGGGCGGGTCAGCGGGGCCGTCGTCGGTCTTCAGATCGCCGCCGTCGAAGTCGTGCGCGCGATAGAAGCACGACGTCGCGCCTGTGTGGCACGAGGGCCCGGCGGGCTCGACGGCGTACAGCACGACGTCGCCGTCGCAGTCGACGCGCACGTCGCGCACGCCCAGCGTGTTGCCCGACTCCTCGCCCTTGCGCCACAGCTTCTTGCGCGAGCGGCTGAAGAAGTGGGCCTCGCGCGAGGCCAGCGTCTTCTCGAGCGCCTCGCGGTTCGCCCACGCGAACATGCGCACCTGACCGGTCGCCGCCTCCTGCGCGATCACGGGCACGAGGCCCGCGGCGTCGAAGGTGACGGCGTCGAGCAGTGTCGCGGGCTCAGCGGGTGCGGACATGCACTTCTTCTCGCACGGCGACGCCCCGGGCGCGCAAGTAATCATGCGCCTGCCCCACGGTGTACTCGCCGAAGTGGAAGATCGACGCGGCCAGCACGGCCTCGGCGTGGCCTTCGGCGATGCCCTGGTAGAGGTGCTCGAGGTTGCCCACGCCGCCCGAGGCGATCACGGGGACGGGCACGCGATCGGCGACGGCGCGCGTGAGCGCGAGGTCGAACCCGTCGCGCGTGCCGTCGCGGTCCATGCTGGTGAGCAGGATCTCGCCCGCGCCCGCCGCGGCCATGCGCTCGCACCAGGCCAGCGCGTCCTTGCCCGTCGGCTTGCGGCCGCCGTGCGTGAACACCTCCCAGCGGGGCGCGTCGGGCGGCGCCGCCGGATCGCGGCGGGCGTCGACGGCGACGACGATCGCCTGGTTGCCGAAGGCGTCCGCGGCGCGCCGCACGAGATCGGGATCGGCGACGGCCGCCGTGTTGATGCCGGCCTTGTCGGCGCCCGCCAGCAGCAGCTTGCGGACGTCGTCGACCGAGCGCACGCCGCCGCCCACGGTCAGCGGCAGGAACACGCGCTCGGCGGTCATGCGCACGACGTCGAGCGTCGTCGCGCGGCCCTCGGCCGATGCCGAGATGTCCAGGTAGCAGATCTCGTCGGCGCCCTGCGCGTCGTAGGCGGCGGCCACGGCGACAGGATCACCCGCGTCGCGCAGCTCCTGGAAGCGAACGCCCTTCTTGACGCGCCCGTCGGCGACGTCGAGGCAGGGGATGACGCGCTTGCACAGCATCAAATGGCCTTGTCACGCACGCGCTGGAGCGCGTCCTCGACGGTGAACACGCCCTCGTAGAGCGCTTTTCCGATCACGACGGCGAACGCGCCCGTGTCGAGGAGCGCGTCCAGGTCGGCGAGCTTCGACACGCCGCCCGAGGCGATCACGGGGCAGGGCGCCAGGCGGTGGGCCAGCCGCTTCGTCGCGTCGAGGTTCGGGCCCGTGCGCATGCCGTCGCGGCCGATGTCCGTGTAGAGCACGGCACCCGCGCCCGCGCGCGCCACGGCCAGGCCCACCTCGACGGCGTCGGCCGACGTGTCCTCGGTCCACCCTTCGACCGAGACCTTGCCTTCGCGCGCGTCGACGGCGACGACGATCCGCTTCGGCCACCTGGCGCACGCCTCGCGCACCATGGCGGGGTCCTTCACGGCGGCCGTGCCCAGCACGACGTGCTTCACGCCGACGTCGAACAGCGCCTCGCAGTCCTCGAGAGTGCGCACGCCGCCACCCACCTCGACCTCGAGGCCCGACTGCTCGACGATCTTGCGGATGACGGTGCGGTTGTTGGCGCCGGGCTTCGGCGTGTTGGCCGCGCGCGCGAAGGCGGCGTCCAGATCGACGACGTGCAGGCGCGGGATGCCCAGCTTCGCCCAGCCCTTCGCGATCTCCCACGGCTCCTTGCTGTAGGTCTTCGCGCTCTCGCGCTTGCCTTGCGAGAGGCGGACAGCCGAGCCGTCCATGAGATCGATCGCGGGGAAAATGAGCATGGTGGGGGGCGCGCCTTTCGTGGTTTGGCTTCGTCGTTCAACTGGCGACGAACCGGCGCAGCAGCGCCTGGCCCGCGGCCTGACTCTTCTCGGGGTGGAACTGACAGCCGAAGACGTTGTCACGTGCGACGGCCACGCAGAAGCTCGTGCCGTGCGTCGTCGAGAGCGCGACGTCCTCGGCGCGCGCGGGCGCCGGGTAGTAGCTGTGCACGAAGTAGAAGAACGTGCCGTCGGGGGTGTCGGCGAGGACGTCCGTCTTCGCGGGGCCGCGGCGCGTGTCGTTCCAGCCCATGTGCGGGATCTTCAGGCCCGCGCCGGCGGGAATCCTGCGCACGGTGCCCGGGAACACGCCCAGGCCCCGTCGCGTCGGGTCCTCCTCGCTCGACTCGAACAGCACCTGCATGCCGATGCAGATGCCGAAGAACGGCTTGCCCGCGCGGATGGCCTCCAGCACGGCCGCGCGCATGGCGCCGCCGCCCTGGTCGAGCCCGGCGGCGCAGCCGCCGAACGCGCCCTGGCCCGGCATGACGATCTTGTCGGCGCGCGCGATGCGGTCTGGGTCCGACGTCACGATGACGTCGGCGCCCACGAGCTGCAGCGCCTTCTCGACGCTGCGCAGGTTGCCGCTGCCCGTGTCGGCGATGGCGACGGTGAACTTCGCGGTGCTCACGATTAGGCCGTGAGGGTGCCCTTCGTCGACGGCACGCCGACGACGCGTGGATCGGGGCGAACGGCCATCGACGTCGCGCGCGCGAACGCCTTGAACAGCGCCTCCACCATGTGGTGCGCGTTCTCGCCGTAGCGAATCTCGAGGTGCAGGTTGATGAGCGCCGACGAGGCGAAGCCCGCGAAGAACTCGCGCGCGAGCTCGCAGTCGAACGTGCCCACGGTCTTGCTCTTGATCTGCTCGCAGAGGTACACGAATGCGGCGCGGCCCGAGAAGTCCACGGCCGCCTGCACGAGCGTCTCGTCCATGGGGACGATGGCGTGGCCGTAGCGCGTGATGCCGCTGCGATCGCCGAGCGCCTCGCGGAACGCCTGCCCGAGCACGATGCCCACGTCCTCGACGAGGTGGTGCGGGTCGACCTCGATGTCGCCGCGCGCCTTGATCTCGAGATCGTAGAGCCCATGGCGCGCGACCGCCTCGAGCATGTGGTTGAAGAACGGGACGGGCGTGTCGATCTTGCGCGCTCCCGTGCCGTCGAGCGCGACCGAAAGCTCGATCTGCGTCTCGTTCGTCGACCTCTGGACCTTTGCTCGTCGCATCATTTTTCCTGGCCGGCGGGGCCGACGAGGCGCGCGGATTCTACCCCGCCCACACGTGCGTACAAGGTTCCCGCGGGGGCCTCCGCCACGAATCTTGCCGAGAACTCACGGAAATTTCCGCGCCGGAAGCGATATAATCGGAGGCAGCCCGCCCATGACGAAGCCCGTGCGTAGCCCGATCTTGGGCTACAACCACAACATCCAGTTCCACGGGCACGTGTTTCACGTGCAGACCGAGGACTCGGGGACGCAGCACGCGCGCGTGTTCACGCACCTGTTCGTCGGCGGCACGATCCTCGCGTCGAAAAAGGAAGAGTACGACGCCGAGGCGGCCGAGGACGCCGTGAAGCTGATCATGCAGAAGCTTCACAAGTCCATGATCAGGGAGCTGAAGGAGGGCGTGCACGACGCGCGCATCCAGGGCTTCTTCGCGGCGCGCGGCGAGGAGATCGAGATGGGTGACCGGCCCTCGCTGGTGCAGATGCCCGCCGTGGCCGCGCCCGCTCAAGCGCCCGTCGCTTCGGCGACCGTGCAGGCTCCGCCGCCTGCAGGCGATCGGCCCCTGGCGGTCTCGGGCAGCATCGACACGGCCTCGCCGCCGCTCAAGCCCGCGGTGACGCCGCAGCCGGCGGTCACGGCGCGGCCCGCGATGACGCCGCAGCCCGCGGTGACGGCGCAGCCGGCGCGCAAGGTCGTCGTCGTCAAGCCACCCGATCTCAAGCGCCCGCCCGTCGTCGTGTCGAGCTCGGCCGAGGGCGTCGTCGTCAAGCGCAACGTGGTCATCAACGTCGGCGGCGGCGCGGCGCCCGTGCAGGGACAGATCTCGCGCGGAACGGCCGCGCCTCGGCCGGCCGTGCCCTACGTCGTGCGCGAAGGCAGCTTCCCCCAGCCGACGGTGAGCCGTGGCTCGGGGGCGCACGCCGC
>DASZUD010000248.1:0-14173 GCA_035548155.1 Polyangia bacterium | reverse complement strand
GGCGCCGCGGGTTCGTCGTCGACGGGCACCGGCGGCTCGAAGCCGCACGGCGGCTCCTCGGGCTGCGTCGTCGCGGGCGAGAATGCCTCCTCGGGCGCCGCGAGCCTCTTTGCGCTCGGGCTCGTCGCAGCGGCGCGCCTCGTCCGACGGCGTCGCGCCGCGCGCGATCGGCGCTGACGCCGCGGCTCAGAGCTTCCGCGACTTCAGCAGCGCCTGCGCGGCCTCGAGGCGGCGCTCGAGCTGGCGCACGCTCGCCTCGCCGATGCGCTTGACGCCGACCTTGCGGTTGAGCTCGGCGTTCACCTCGGCGTGCGTGCGGCCCGTCATGTGGACGAGGTCGCGCACGATGTCGCTGTTCGCCTCGCGCAGCGCGCGGCGCCGCGCGAGCGCGCTGGTCTTCGGCGCGCCGATCGTCGCCGCCGCGTCGCGCTCGGGCAGCGGCACCAGCGCCATGGGCCGGGGCGCTGAGGCGCGCGCGGCCATGGTGGGATCGGGGGCCGCGCCGCCCCAGCTCTCGACGAACTCGGGGATCTCCTCTCCCTCGTCCCCTTCGGCGTCCGCCTTGTAGAGGGTCGGCTGCTCGATGGGCCGCCCGTTCTCGTCGAGCGGCGTCGACGAGATCGCCGCGAACAGCGACAGCTGCTCGGACAAATCGCGCTCGGTCTCCGAGCGCTCTTCCTTCTCCTCGCGCTCGGGCCGCTCGCCGAGCTCGTCGTCGTCGCGCCGCGGTTTCGCCAGGCTGTGGCGGCGCTGCTCGGCGATGCCGGTGCCGAACTTCCGCAGCCGGATGTCATCGGGGATGAACATGTACGCGCCTTGGCGCGACATGCGCGCGCTCCAGCGGACCAGGCGGCCGACGGCCTGGCGGAAGAACAGCTCGGTGATCGTGTTCGTCGCGTACACGCCGACGCGCAGGCGCGGGATGTCGACGCCCTCGGAGACCATGCGCACGGCGACGATCCACGGCGCGATGCCCTCGGCGAAGCGCGCGATCTTGTCGGACGCCTGCGGATCGTCCGACGTCGCGACGGCCGGCGTCACGCCGAGCCGCTCCTGGAAGATCGCCGCGATCGCCTTGGCGTGCTCTTGATCGATGGCGATCACCAGGCCGCCCGCGACGGGATCGCGCGCGCGCAGGTGCATGAGCTGCGCGTGCGCCTGCGTCAACACGGCGGGCAGCCACTCGCCCGAGGCGTCCAGCGCCGTCCGCAGGCGCTGGCTCGCGAGCTCGCGCGCGAGGCGATCCTCGAAGGTGGCCTCGTAGCTGACGCCGTCGGGCGCCGTCCACTCCATGCGGCCGTTGATGCGCGGGAAGTACACGGGGCGCACGACGCCCTGATCGCGCAGCGCCTCGCCGTACCCGTACTCGTAGTCGGGCTGCGCGAGATCGCCGTCGTAGCGCACGAACGGGATCGACGCCTGGTCGGACCGGAACGGCGTGCCCGAGAGGCACAGGCGGCGCGGCGCGCCCTCGAAGGCCTGGCGCACGCCGTCGCCCCACGAGCGGCTGTCGCCCGCGTGGTGGATCTCGTCCAGGATCACGAACGCCTGGCGCACGAGCGGGCGAAACGACAGCGGATCGACGGCGATCTGCTGGTACGTCGCGACGACGCCGTGCACGTCGGAGGGCAGCCCGCCGTAGCCGACGCTCCACTCGGGATCCAGGTGGATGCCGAAGCGCTCGGCGGCGTGCGCCCACTGGTGCTTGAGGTGCTGCGTGGGCACGACGACGACGACGCGCCGCACGGAGCGCCCCACCAGCAGGCGGCGCGCCGCCGTGAGCGCGAACGTGGTCTTGCCGGCGCCGGGCGTCGCGACGGCCAGGAAGCTGGGCGTCGTGCTGGCCTCGAAGCGCTCCAGCGCCTCCCGCTGCCACGCGCGCAGGCGCACGCCGTCGGACACCGGCGGCGACGGAGCGGGAGAGGCGGCGGCTGAAGTTTCCAGCGACATGAGCGGGCGACGGAATCCCCGAAGGGGCGACGATCTTCACCGAGCGCGCGCGCAATCGCCAGATAGACATTCCGCTCGTGATCCGTTCCACGACGCGCAGCACCGCCCGACAGGAGCGGACCACCGCCGGTTACCTGGCGCTCGGCGAGCCCCCGATGCCCCGCGCGCCCATTCAGCTAGCGCGCGGGCCGCGGCGCCGCGCCGGGGTCGATCGCCGCCGAGACGGCGATCTGCTGGTCGTACAGGCGGCCGTTCCGCGGGCGTTGCCCTTCCTCGTCGAGGCCGCTCGCCGCCACGAAGGCCAGCTCCGTGCGGCGCGAGACGCCGACCTTCTTGAACACCTGCGCCAGCGTGTTTCGAACCGTGTTGCGCGAGACGCCGAGCAAGCCCGCGACCTCGACGTTCGTGAAGCCACGCACGACGAGCTCCATCGTGCGTGACTCGGCGCGCGTGAGGGACCAAACCTCGCGGTCGCGCGCCGACGCCGCCTCGCCCACGAGCCAGGCGCTGGCGCGCACGGCGGCCCTGATCTGCGGGAACAGCGCGTCCAGGCGATCGCGGTCGCGCTCGGAGAACGAGCCGGACCGGCAAAGGCCCATGCCCCAGAGCCGGCCGTCCATGAACCAGTACCGCGCGACGAAGCCGGACTGACCGTTGGGCCTGAGGAAGTCCTGGTAGATGGACATCCGGTCGCGCCGGTTCGGCTCGTAGATCTCGCGATCGCGCGTGAACCGCACGCCCAGGCGCCCGAGCTCGGCGGGCGTCATCTCCAGCGCGTAGCGCCAGTGGTTCTCGGCGACGATGCGCGTGTCTTCGATCTGCCCGGCGGTCGCCCACTCGCCGCCGGGCGCGGCCGAGAGGATCGAGCCCAGATCGCACCCGACCATCCGGTTGACCGCGGCCATCACCTCTTGCCCGACCTGTTCGCCGGTTTCGGCGGCGGCCACCGCCTCGGAGACCTCGCCCGCGGCGCGCCACACGATCCCGTCGATCCCCCCGTCCTTGCGAGCCATGTCCTCTCCTCTCTCGAATTGCCTCCGGCGTCAGAGCGCCGCGACCGCCGCGACGGCCTTGTCCACGTCCTCCGGCGTGTTCAGCAAGCTGGGCGTGAAGCGCGCGTACGACGGCGCGTACGGCGTGTCGCTCGCGACGATCTTCTTCGCGAGCAGGCGCTTCACCACGTCTTCGGGCGCGAGCCCGTCGACCTCGAAGCACACGAGACCGGCCGAGAGCGCCTCGCTGCGCGGCGTGTGCAGCTTCACCTTCGGCAGCTTGGCGAGCCCGTCCTTGCAGCGCGCCGCGAGCTCGTGGATGCGCGCCGTGACGCGCGCGCGGCCGAGGCGCTCGTGGAAGCGGACCGCCTCGGGCAGCGCCCAGCGGTGCTCGTAGGCCTGGAAGCCGCCCGGTGACGTCCGCGATCCCGGCGGGACCGAATCGGGCGGCTCGCCGCGCATCCACAGCTTCAGCGCGTTCCAGTCGAAGCACGGGATGATGCCGGCGTTCCCCTTCCAGGCCGCCTGGCGCCCCCACACCATGCCCGTGCCGCGCGGCCCGAACAGCCACTTGTGGCACCCGGCCACGAAGAAGTCGCAGCCGAGCTCGAGGGGCGTGTCCTTCTCGGCGCCGAAGCCGTGCACGCCGTCGACGCACAAGAGGACCTGGTCGTCGGCGCCGCGGCGCTTGTTCACGGCGCCGAGCGCGTCGCTCATCGCGCGGATGGGCAGCTTGACGCCCGTCGACGAGTGCACCCACGTCACGGCGACGGCGCGCGTGCGCGGCCCCACCGCCTTGACCAGGTTGCCGACGATCTCGTCCTCCGAAGCCTTCGACGGCGCGGCGTAGAGCTGCACCTTGCGGACGGCGGCGCCCGTGTGCACGGCGCGCTGGCGCAGCGCCTCGTGCGTCACGTAGTGATCGTGCGTCGTCGTCACGATCTCCTGGCCCTTCTTGAGGGGCAGGCCGCCGTAGACCACCGCCAGGCCCGTCGTCGTGTTGCCGGTGAGCGCGACGTCTTCGGGCGCGCCGCCCACGTACGCCGCGACGGCGGCGCGCGCCGCGGTCTCGCAACGCTCCATGTTCTCGTGCAGGTAGAGGACGGGGTTCGCGTCGAAGCCGCGCCGGTGCTGCTCGATGGCGTCGCGCACGGGCTTCGGGTGCGACGCGAACAGCAGCATCGCCATGTGGACGTGGTCGCGGTCCAGCGCGAACTGATCGCGCACGGCCGACCACGTGGACAGCTCAGGAGCCGAGGCCTTGGCTGGCTCGGCGGCGGCGCGCGCCGACGTCAGCGCGCCCAGCGCGGCGCCTGCGCCCACGAGGAAGTCGCGTCGTTCCATCGTCATGACCTGCCTTTTTACGACCGGGGCCGATTTCACACAAATGGGCGCTGCGGTAGTGTCGCCGCATGCTCGGCGTCCTCGCTCTCGGAGCTCTGCTCGCGGCCGATCCGGCGGCGCCCGCGCGTCGCCCCATCGTCATCGACACGCACGCCGACACGACGCAAGCCATCGTCTACGGCGGCGTCGACGTGACGCGCCCGCAGCCCGAGCTCGCGCTGGATCTCACGAAGGCGGCGGCAGGCGGGCTCGGCGCGCAGTTCTTCTCGATCTTCGTGGCGCCGTTCCAGTTCAAGCCGCCGGAGTTCTACAAGGAGGCGATCCATCAGCTCGACGCGCTCGAGCGGCTGGCGCGGGCGAACCCGAAGCGGCTGCGCCTGGCGCGCACGGCGGCCGACGTGCGCAAGAACGCCGCCGCCGGCGTCCTCAGCATGCTGTTCGGCGTCGAGGGCGGGCACGTGCTGGGCCCCGCCGACGAGGCCACCCAGCTCGACCGGCTGCGCGAGCTCGCGCGCCGCGGGGTTCGCTACCTGACGCTCACCTGGTCGGACAGCAACGACCTCGGCGGCTCGTCGGGCGACGACGGCGACATCCGCGGCCTCACGCCGTTCGGGCGCCAGGTCGTGGCCGAGATGAACCGGCTCGGCGTCGTGGTCGACGTCTCGCACGTCTCCGACGCGACGTTCTGGGACGCCGTCCGCGCCAGTGAGAAGCCCGTGCTGGCGTCGCACTCCTCCGCGCGCGAGCTCACGAACATCCCGCGCAACATGACCGACGCCATGCTGAAGGCCGTCGCGAAGAACGGCGGCGCCGTGTGCGTCTCGTTCGGCTCGTCGTTCGTCGACGCCGCCTTCCACGAGAAGGAGCTGGCGGTCTGGAAGAAGGAGCGCAAGGGCCCGTTCGCGGCGATCTGGCCGCAGATCCGCGCCGAAGCCGCCGCGATCACGCCGCAGGTCCCGCTGGCGCGCCTCGTGGACCACATCGAGCACGTCGCCAAGATCGCCGGCGTCGATCACACGTGCCTCGGCAGCGACTTCGACGGCATGCCCGCCTTCCCGATCGGCCTCGGCGACGTCGGCAAGCTGCCGGCCCTCTCGGCGGCGCTGAAGGCGCGCGGCTTCTCGGACGCCGACCTCGAGAAGATCCTGGGCGGCAACGTGCTGCGCGTCCTCGAGGCGAACGAGCCGAAGAAGTGAGCGACGCGCCCTCCGGCTGCGTAAGCTTCGAGCATGGCCGACGAGGGGCGCGCGGAAGAGCTGGCGAAGGACGACGCCTCGCTGCGCGCCGCCGAGACGTTGGCCCGCTGGATGGACGCCCGCTTCGTCGATCCGCTGTTGGGCCTCTTCTTGCCCGGCCTGGGAGATCTCGTGAGCAGCCTCCTCGGCCTTTATCCCATCGCGCTCGCGTGGCGGCGCCGCGTGCCCAAGGTGCTGCTCGCGCGCATGCTGCTGAACCTGGCGGCCGACGCCGCAGGCGGCTCGATCCCGATCATCGGGGACGTGTGGGACTTCTTTTTTCGCGCGCACGCGCGCAACCACCAGCTCTTGCGCGCTCGGCTCGCACAGGGCGAGACGCGCGCCCGCTGGACGGATTGGCTCGTGATCGGCGGCGCGGCGCTCGCGCTCCTCGCGGCCCTCTCGCTGCCCGTGATCGTCGCGATCGCCGCGTGGCGAATCCTTCGCAGGGTCTGAGTCGCGGTTCGCGATACGCAATTGCACAACGAAACGTCGGTTGACCCCCGGACGGCCCGGAGCCATGCTCCCGCCCGTCGGGTCGGGACCGGGACGAATAAAGGAGCGGTGGCATGCGAGGGATGAAGCTCAGGAACGTGGCGGCGGCGATCGTGCTTTCCGGGTTGGGCGCGGGGTGCGCGGAGGGCCCCTCGCCCGGTGACGCGGAGCTCGTGGGACGCGCCCAGCTCGCGCTCATGGGCGTCCCGGCCGACGGCACGTGCATTCGCGTCACGGCGGCCGGTTATCGGACGGTGACCCGCACGTTCACCGCGACGGCTGGCGCGACGGCGGTCTTCGACATCTCCGGCTTGCCGATCGGGACGGTCACGTTCTCCGCCGCCGCCTCGGGCGGCGACTGTCCCGCTCCCACGGGCACCGTCGCGACCTGGATCAGCGACGCGCCGTTCACGGCGACCATCGGCGTCGATCCGCCGGCGCTCGTCACGCTGAACCTGGTCCGCAACGGCAACGCCAGCGTGACGATCGGCTTCGACGACGGCGCGATGGCCGGCTCGTCGGGCGCGACGGGCGCCGCGACGGGCACGGCGGGGACGGCAGGCACGGCGGGCGCCGGCGGCTCGGGCGGCGCGGGCGGGGCTCCGTCGGGAACCTTCGGCGGGTCCACCTTCATGCAGGTCACGGGAGTGCAGGGCGGCTCGGTGGTGAAGGGCTTCGAGAACTGGTTCGCGCTCGATTCGTTCACGCTGGCGTCGAGCACGCCGGCGAACACGTCGGGCGGCGGCGCCGGGGCCGGCAAGACGACGTTCACCGCGACGGCCAAGCTGGCCTACCAAAAGGGCGTGCCCGAGCTCTACGGCGCCGCCACGAAGGGTACCGTCGAGAAGACCGTCACGTTCGCCACGCGCTCGTCCGGCGCCAGCCCCGCGGTCATCTGGAAGGCGACGCTGTCGAACGCTGTCGTCTCCGGGATCGCCGCCGACGAGACGACGGGGGCCGAGGCGGCGCCCGAGCTCACGGTGTCGCTCGCGTTCACGAAGCTCGATCTCGAATTCGATCCGCAGAACCCTGACGGCAGCGCCGGCGCGCCCATCCACGACGTCTTCGATCTGCTCAAGAACACCGGTCCGACGCCGCCGAACCCGACCGTGCCCATGCAGTTCGTCGTGGGCGGCAACGCCGGCGGCCTGGTGACGGCGACGGCCTTCCGCGCGCCCTCGGAGACGACCGCCATCTCGGTGGGCGGCGGCTCGGGCGCGGGCAAGCCCGTCTTCACGGACGCCAGCCTCTCGATCCCGCTCGACGGCGCGGCGCTGGGCTACCTCGCCGAGGAGTTCGCGGGACGCGTCACGTCGATGGCGGCGGTGCAGCTCGCGACGCGCGCGGTGGACGGCAGCGCCGCGACGCTGGGCACGTACGGCTTCCAGAACGTCGTCATTCACGGGATGACGTTCTCGGGCGCGACGGCGACGATGTCGTTCGGCGCCAGCGCCTTCAAGTGGTCGCAGGGCGCGGTCAGCGTCACGTTCCCGTAGGCACGGCGCGAGCGACCCGCGGTGCTCTCACGCCGCGGTCTCGCCCCCCTGGAGGGCTCCGGATGAAGAACGACACCGGATCGCGGGCTCGGCGCGAGCGGGGCGCTTCGTTCAGCGCTTCGTCGGGCGCTTCGCCAGGCGCTTCGTCGAGCGCTTCGTCGAGCTCTTCGTCGAGCCGCCGCTTCATCGCCATCGGCTTCTCGCTCGTGGGGATTCTTCTCGCGGGCGCCACGGTCTCCGCGATCATGCAGACGCGCCGTCTGCAGGAACACACGCGCGACATCGTCGACGACATGCTCGGCAGCGTTCAGCTCATTGGCGAGCTGGACGCGTCCGTCGAGCGGCGGCGCATCCTCGTCGACGATCACATCTTCGCCACCAATCGCGGCGAGATGCTCGGGCTCGAGGGAGACATCGCGACGCTCAACGCCAAGATCGCCGAGATCATCCGCGCCTACGATCGCTGGGCCGTGCTGCCGGGCGAGCGCGCGCTGTGGCAGCGCGCCCAGGCCGACCTGAGAGAGCTCGATCCGCCGATCCGGCGCGCGCTCGCGGCGTCGCGCGACAACCACGACATCGAGGCCCGCCGGATCATGGAGGAGGTCACCGAGCCGTTCGCGCGCCTCGATCGGGATCTCGACGATCTCATCGCCATCAACAACCGCGGCGCCGGCGAGGACCTCACCCGCTTTTCGATGATTCGCCTCCGGCTCACGATGACGCTGATCGCGATCGGGCTCGTCGCGCTTGCGGGCACGGTGATCATCGCCGTGTGGGCGTCGCGCCAGGTGGGGCGGCGCGAGGACGAGCTGCACCGCGTGGCGCGCCTGCTGGAAGAGCGAAATCGGGAGCTGGACGCCTTCGCGGGCCGCGTCGCCCACGACATCCGCGGCCCGCTGACCGCCATCACGCTGGCCATGAAGCCGCTCGAATCGAAGGTGCCCGAGGGCGATCGGTCCCTCGAGATCCTCCGGCGCGGCGCGAAGACGATGGGCGCGCTCATCGACGATCTGCTGGCGCTCGCCCGCACGAACGCCGAGATGCCGGGCTGGTGCGATCCCGCCGACGTCGCCCGTGACGTCGAGGACGAGATGGGCCCCAGGCTCGGGGCCGTGGGCGGCAAGCTGCTGGTCACCGTGGCGCCTGCGGGCGTCGCATGCACGGAGGGTCTCCTGCGGCAGGCGCTGGTCAACCTCGTCGAGAACTCGCTCAAGTACCGGCGCCCCGAGGCGGCGCCCGTGGTCCAGCTCTCGGGCGCGCCGCGCGCTGACGGCGTCGGCTACGAGCTCGGCGTCACCGACAACGGCGTCGGCATGTCACCCGAAGAGATCCAGCACGCCACCGAGCCGTTCTACCGCAGCCCGCGCGCACGCGCGCTGCCCGGCACCGGCCTCGGCCTCTCGATCGTCGATCGCGTCGCGCGGGCGTGCGGCGGCAAGCTCTCGGTCTCGTCGGAGCCGGGCCGCGGATCGACGTTCGTGATGCGCCTGCCGATCGCCGCCGCGCCCGCGCTCAGCCGAAGCTCAGCGGCTGCCCCGTCGCCTCGATCACCGACGTCCACAGATCCTCGTTGACGTCGACCTGCTTGCGGAAGCGCGTCGCCAGCGGCAGCGGCACGTGCACGAAGCGTCCGTGCCAGCGACCGATGAGCAGCTCGGTGTTGCCGGCCATCGCCGCGTGCACGGCGTTGCGCGCCAGGTTCCAGCAGAACACGCTGTCCGACGGCGAGGCCGGCACGCTGCGTATTTGATAGCTGGGATCGATGTACTTCAGCGTGACGTCGATCCCGCGCTTCTGAAAGTGCTGGTTGATGCGATCGCGCAGCACGTGGCCGATGTCCTTGAGGCGCACGTTGCCGCTCGCGTCGGTCTCGGGCGCGCCGTCCCCCACCGCCGCCTCGCACAGATCCTGTCCCGCGCCCTCGGCGACGACGATCACCGCGTGCGCGCGCTGCTCGAGGCGCCGCTCGAGGACGCGCAGGAAGCCGTTGTCGCCGTCGAGCGCGAGGCGCGCCTCGGGGATCAGCACGAAGTTGACGTCCGTCGACGCCAGCGCGGCGTGACAGGCGATGAACCCCGAGTGGCGGCCCATCAGCTTCACGAGCCCGATGCCGTTGCGCGCGCCCTTGGCCTCGGTGTGCGCGGCGTGGATCACCTCGACGGCGGCCGCGAACGCGCTCTCGAAGCCGAAGCTGCGGTCGATGAAGTGGATGTCATTGTCGATCGTCTTCGGGATGCCGACGACGGAGATGGCCAGCTTGCGCCGCTCGATCTCGGCGACGATCGCCATCGCGCCGCGCAGCGTGCCGTCGCCCCCGATGACGAACAGCGCCCCGATGCCCAGCCTCTCCAGCGTGTCGACCATGGCGCCCGGGTCCTGACCGCCGCGCGACGTGCCGAGCACCGTGCCGCCCTGGTGGTGAATGTCGGCCACCGCCTCGGGGACCAGGCGCACGGGGGCGTGATCGTACTTTTCGACCATGCCCTCGAACCCGTAACGGAACCCGTAGATCTCCTTGCAGCCGTACGCGTGCGTCAGCTCCAGCACGATGCCGCGGATGACGTTGTTGATGCCGGGGCACAGGCCCCCGCACGTCACGATGCCCGCGCGCAGCGTGTGCGCGTCGAAGAAGCTCTTGTTGCGCGGTCCAGCCAGCTCGAACGACGGCTGCTCGAACGGCATCAGGCCGCCTCCCGCGAGCTTCGCCTGCTGGTCGTAGAGCAGCACGCGATCGGCCTCGCCCACGGGGTGCGTCGAGCGAGAACCCAGCCGCGCGGCGACGGGGGAATCGAACCGGCAGGGGCCGAGCGTCTTCACCCAGAGGTCGGAGACCTCGACGCGTTGCGCTCGCTCGGGCTCGGTCAGCGTGAGGGTCAGGGTCTTGCGGCCGGAACGACTTGAACTATCCACAGCGGCCCCAGCATAGCCGCCTCTCGCGTTTCGATGGTGTAAACCCGCGACCAACATTCATGTAGCTGCCGCGCGGCGGCATCTCGGCACAGCGCCGGTTTGACGAGCGTTTTCCGCGTCGCCAGGCTCATCGGCGGGCACGTCTGTTGCTCCGCTCTGTCGCAGGCGGAGGTGCGGGATGGCCGGGCTGCGGCGGTTTCAGGGAAAGTGCGTCGTCATCACGGGTGCGTCGTCGGCGATCGGCGCCGCGGTGGCGCGGGCTTTCGCGCGCGAGGGCGCGCACATCGCACTCGTGGCGCACCGCCCGGAACACCTGGCGCTGGTCGCGCTCGAGATCCGGGGCGCTGGCGGCGAGGGAATCATCTTTCCCATGGACGCCTCCGACGTCTCCGACTTGCCACGGCGGCTGAACGACGTGTTCTCGCGGCTCGGCGCCGTCGACGTGCTCGTCAACGCCGGCGGGTGGCGCGGCCACGCGCAGGCGCGCGCGCCGCGCTTGGACCTGGCGATCCCGTTCGCGCTCACCTGCCTGGCGCTCACGCGCGTGGCGGCGCGCGGCGCCGCGATCATCAGCGTGGGCCCAGGCGAGGCGCGCGTCGCCGTCGGTCGCGCGAGCTTGTATTTCGTGCGCGCAGACGAGCGCGCCGACCTGGCGGCAGAGAGGATCCTGCGCTGCGCGGCGGCCTACGGCGTCTGATGGAGCGCGACCGCGCCGGCGGGCGCGCACACCTGGGGCGCGGCGTGTCCGTGCGCGTACTTGCAGAACATGAGCGCGCCGAACAGCGACACGAAGAACAGCGTCTTCCACGAGACGCTCGGCCGCGCATGCCCGCTCGACTCGACGATGTTCGACCACAGAAGCTCTCGGTGCATCACGGTCCTCGCCCTCCGAGGCCAGCACCCTGGGTCTCGGCGGCGCCCAATCCAACGGGGCCCGGCGATTTGCGGCAACGCCCGACACGGCCGCGTCGTGACGCGCAAGCGCGCAGCCACCGTCGAGGAGCGCCCTTGCGGGCGCGCGGGGCCGTGCCAATCGTGCCGGGGACACGTCATGGACGCGTACGCCGCGAATCCCCTGGAGGTCATCTCGTCCGTGCTTCTGGCGCTGGCCGCCGTCGCGTCCGCGTGGTGCGCCTACCAATCGGCGCTGTGGAACGGCGAGCAGCTCGAGCGCCTGGGCGAGGCCAGCAACTCGCAGTTCGAGTCCACGAGCAAGCTCGCGATCGTGAACCGCAACTTCACGATCGACGTCGTCATGTTCATGAACTACGTCATCGCCGACGTTCACGGTGACGCGAAGGTGGCGCAGTTCCTCCGCAGCAACGTGCGGCCCGAGCTGGCCCCCGCGCTGGAGGCGTGGCTCCAGGACGTGGCCGCCGGCAAGCCGGATCCGCCGAACCCGTTCCTTCGCCCCCAGTACCACCCGCTCGGCAACGACGACGCCGCGCGGCTGGCCGGCGACGCCGCGGCGAAGCTCGCCGCCGGGAGAGCCGCCATCGTGAACTCGGCGCTCTTCATGCTTCACACGGTGATGATCTCGATGGCGCTCTTCTTCCTGGGAGAGACCAACATCGTCCACCGCCTGCCTGCCAAGCTGTCCATGCTCATCCTCGGCGGCGCGGCGCTGGCCGCCAGCGTGCTCTCGGTCCGGCGCGTGCCGCGGCTCAAGCCGCCGCCGCGGCCCCCGCGCCCGAAGTGACACCACGGGGCGCCGCGGGGGTAAGCTCGCGCGCATGCCGACGATCCGCATCGCCGTCGCCTCGACGCCGCTCCTCACCAACCTCGCCGAGGCCGTGCCAGCGGCCATTGCCGCCGTCGAAGAGGCTGGCCGTCAGGGCGCCGCGATCGTGTGCCTGCCCGAGACCGTGCTGCCCGGCCACCGCATGCAGCGGCGCCCCGTCGAGGACGCGACGCAAGACGCGCTCGCCGCGGCCCTGCGCGACGTGGCCGCCGCCGCGGCCCGCGCGCGCGTGGTCACGCTCGTCGGGACCGAGCGGCCCACGCCCACGGGGCGCGAAATCGTCCAGGTGGTCATCGACGCCGACGGCAAGACGCTGGGCGAGCAGCGCAAGACGCAGATGGATCCGTCCGAGGAGGCGGCCTACGCGGCGCGCGACGGCCGCCGCGTGTTCACGGCCGCGGGCGTGACGTTCGGCATCGCGATCTGCCACGAGGTGTTCCGGTACCCGGAGATCGCGCGCGCGCTCGCGCTCGGCGGCGCCCAGATCGTCTTCGCGCCGCACTACGTGACGACGCGCGACGGCTCGCTGCCTGCGCGCTGGCTGGATCCCGCCGCGCCGTACAACGAGAAGGCCCTCCTCTGCCGCGCGATGGAGAACACGGTGTTCGTCGCCGCGGCGAACTTCGCCGGTCCCGACCAGGGCTCCGCGACGTGCGTCATCGCGCCCGACGGCTCGCAGCTCGCGAGCGTGCCCTACGGCCGGCCCGGCGTCGTCGCCGCCGACGTCGATCTCGATCGCGCGACGCGCCTCATCGCGCGGCGGTGGGCGCCCGAGCGCAGCCTGCGGGGCCTCTGACGACCACCATCTGATGCGCGCGCTCTGCGAGAAGCGCGCGTCCGGACTTCGTGCGTGCGCATTTCCGATCGCGGCCCGTGCGGCCGGTGCTACCTTGCGCACGCCCTTGGGGGGCGGCTGTCCCGTCCGCCACGGGACACGAGGGGAGGAGGCGATCATGTCGGTGATTCAGGTGGGGCTCGTCGATCGGACCGGCGCGTTGGATCCGGCGTTCATGCAAAACGTCGCGGCCGCGATCAACGTCCAGGTGATGCGCGATCTGCCGCAGTTCTGGAACGTCCACGCGACCGTGCGTCATCTGCCGGACTGGCGAAAGATCCCGGTGGGCACGTGGCCCGTGTTCTTGGTCGCGCGTCTGCCTCCGGGCGAAGGCGGCGTGCACCTCGACAGGAAGAACCAGCCGTACTCTCTCGTCGTCGCCGCGCCGAAGAACGACGAGTGGACGATCGACGTCAGCCACGAAACCATCGAGATGCTGATCGATCCCTACGGCAACCGGCTGCAAGCGGCGCGCGCCGTCGCCATCGAAGGCAACGGCGTCCACGACGTGCCCGGCGAGCTCGAGTACCTCGTCGAGGCGTGCGATCCGTGCGAGGGCAACCAGTACGCCTACGCGATCCACGGCGTCGCCGTCTCGGACTTCATCACGCCACGCTTCTACGATCCCGTGGCGACGGCGGGCACGCGCTACAGCTTCGGCGGGAACGTGAAGAAGCCGCGCCAGGTGCTGCCAGGCGGCTACATCTCGTTCGTCAACCCGCAGCGAGACGAGGTGCAGCAGATCTCGTTCCTGGGCGATCGCCCGCAGCTGCGCGAGCTCGGCGCGCCGCAGGGGCCCAGCCTCCGGGCCTTCGTCGACGGCAAGACGCGCGAAGCGGTGCGCGCGAGCCGCAGGCCCAACGAGGCGCTCGCGACGTGGACGCGGAGCCACCTCGGCCTCGCGGACGCCGCGGCGTTCAAGCGCGCGGCGTCCTACTTCCCCACCGAGCGCTGACGCTCGCTCGCCGCCGGCGCCGCGAGACGATCGCCGCGCCGGCGAGGACGAGCAACGCGGGGCACTCGCCGCCCGATCCGCTGGCTACGTTGCAGCCGCCGCCCTTCTTCGCGGGCTTGCCGCCCGCTCCGGCCGAACCGGTGGTGCCGGACGAGCCGCCGCTGCCGCCGGTGGCCGGGTGTCCCGCGGCGCCCGTCGTGCCGGCGGCGCCGGAAGTCCC
>DASZUD010000247.1:0-6549 GCA_035548155.1 Polyangia bacterium | reverse complement strand
GCGGCGCCGCTGACGCCCGCCGTGCCGATCGCGCCTGCCGCGCCGATTGCGCCCGCGGTCCCGCTGCCGGTCGCGCCCGCCGTGCCGATCGCGCCCGCAGCGCCCGCGCCCGCGGCTCCGCTGCCGGTCGCGCCCGCGGCTCCGCTGGTCGCGCGCGTGCCCGCGACGCCCGTGTTGGTCGAACCGGCGGCGCCGGTCTCGGCGGGCAGCTCACCGGAAGGCGCGAGATCCAGCTCGGAGCGGCCGCACGCGATCGCGGAGAGTCCGGCGAAGAGACCGACGCAAACGACCCATTGCAAACGAGGCGGACAGCGCATGTTTGAACCTCGGCGAACGAGAGTGCTCGACTTTGCCGCAAAAGCCAACCACGCGCCGCGCTGGCGGTAGCGCGTCTCGCGGCGACTCAGACCGCGGCGATCGAGAAGCTGGTCTCGAGCGTGCCGCCCGGCGGCACCGTCGGGGCCGATCCGTCGCTGAGCGCGCCGCCCCGCGCCATCCACGGCTCGACGCACACGAAGTCCTTGCCGCGCTCGGTCCAGATCACGAGGACGCGATCCGGCACGCCGAGCGCGAGCTCGAGGTCACGGTCGCCCGGGCGCGTCAGGCGCACGGTGCGGGGCCAGTGATCGAGCACGTGCAGATCGACGACGTCGGCGGTCAGGTCGATGGGCGTCGCCAGCGGCACGACGCGGCCCGCGCGGTTGTCCCAGGCTTGCGTCCCGTCGGTGCGCACGCGCGCGCGCGCCTTCTCGGCGTCCGCGAGCTGGAAGTACGGGTGCAGGCCCGGGCTCACCGGCATCGGGCGCTCGCCGAGGTTGCGCACGCGCGTGCGCACGGTGAGGTGCCCGTCGGCGAGCAGGTACGTCATCTCGAGCCGAAACTCGAACGGGTACTGCGCGCGCGTCACGTGCGTCGGGGAAAGCGAGAGTCCCACGCGGGCGCCGCCGTCCGTCGCCTGATCGACGATCGCCCAGCGCATGTTTCGCGCGAACCCGTGTTGCCTCATCGTGAACGTCGTCCCGTCGACCACGTACTTGTCGTCGGGAAGGCGGCCCGCGATGGGGAACAACACGGGGATGCCGCCGCGCACGTTCTTCGTCTGATCGCGCAGCGTCGCGGCGTCGAGATAGAGGACGTTCGAGTCTCCGACGACGAAGCGCGTGACCATCCCGCCGCGCGGCGGTGCGACGACGACGCGCGCCTTCGCCTCGTGGTCGAGCAGCAGGTGCGTCTCGAGCGGATCGTCCGTCCGAATGACCTCATAGCGCGCCGCCACGGCGCCATGGTGCCAAGCTTTGGGCGGATGAGCCAGCGGGTCGCGAAGGTGGCAGGGGGGGCTGTCCCTGGCTGCGTAGGGCGCATCCATTGGTGAGGTGCGCACGAGGGGCCTCGGCGCTCAGGGCGCGGGCGCGGGCACGACGGGGATGACGGCGCGGAAGTGGCCGTTCGCGTCTGCGCGCGCCTGGGCCTCGAGCGTCGGAAGCCCCGTCGGGCAGGCGGCCGCATCCGCGCACGACGGCGCGTAGAACCTGACCCCCGCCAGCGGCACGGGCTTTCCCGCCGGGCTTCGCACGGTCCCCTCGAGGAGCGCGCCCACGGGCAGGCGCAGCCGCCAAGCGTCGGCGGTCGCGCCGTCTACACCCACGCCGACCTCCAGGCCCGGCCGCGTGAGCCGCGGGTAGGGCGCGCCCGCGGGCGGATCGAGATCGACCGTGTACACGCCCGGGTCGAGCGGGAACGAGAACGTCCCGTCGGGCCTGGACGTCGTCACGGCCTGCGGTGAGCCGGCCAGCGCATCACACCGCGTCGCTGGCGACGCCGCCGTGCGCGTCGCCAGCACGACGACGCCGCCGACGGGAAGCCCGTCGCTTCCCTCGACCAGGCCCGAGACGACGGCGCGCCGCCGGAGCATCGTCGTGGGCTGCAGGCCGCCCGTGACCACGGGGAACATCTCGAGGCACGTGGCCGCCCAGGGCGAGCCCGCCGGTGGCACCACCGCGATGTCATACAGGCGTTTTGCGACCGTGGATCCGGGCAGGAGATCGAGGCTGACGCTGCCAGCCGAGTCGGTGACGCCGCTGCGCACGAAGTCGATCGTCGACGTCGCGTCGTCGAGCAGCACGGTGCGCGCGCGGACGACGGCGTTCGCGAAGTCGGTCCCGCCGTCGGCGCCGCCGTCGGCCGCACCGTCGTCTCCCTGGAACGCGAACTTGAACGTGGTCGGCTGCCCGTACGCCGGCATGTGCACGTCGCCGAGGTCGGTGCTCGTGGACAGCATGAGCGGCTTGGTCCAGAAGTGCGGCTGGGGAGACTCGCTCATCGCCGGCTCGACCTCCACCGTGAGCGGCGACGGGGGCGTGCCGTCGGCCGCCGCGCGCACCATCAGAGAGAAGGCCCCACGATCGGCGTCGCTCGTGCCGGTGGTCGCCGCGACATTGCTCACGAGCGCTCCGCTCGAGAACGCGCGCGCGATGAGGCCCCCCACGGGGTCGCCCAACGCCGTGAGGACTCGCCCCTTCACGATCACCGTCTTCGTGGGCACCGCGACCGACAAGGACGGCGCGACGGGCATGGTGAAGGTCGCGGGCGCGTGCGTGGCGTCGTCCGGCATCGTGGGCAGAATCTGCAGCGTGCCCGTTCGTCCGAGGCACGCCGACGACACGGCCAGCGAGAACGTCACGGCGCCGTCGGGGCCGGGCGGCAGCAGATCGGTCTCGTATTGCAGCGCGGGGCGTCCCGGGATGAGCGCCGGGACCTTGAGCACGACGTGCGCGGCCTTGAGCGTCGCCGTGCCGACGTCCGTCGCCAGCGCTCCCGTCACGGTGACCTTCGGCGCCGCCTGGAGATCGTAGGCGTTCGCCGGTCCGGCCGCGTCGAGGAGCTCCGTGAAGGCCGCCGTCGAGTCCGTCGTGGGGGCGACTTCGATGTCCCAGGCCGATGGCGGCAGGGCGCGCGAAAGGCACGTCCCCGAGACGCACGCCCCGGCGCCGCAGTCATCGTCGTGCAGGCAGTCCGGCGCGTCGGCAGACTTCGCGTGGCACGCGGAGAGCGCCGCGAGGGCCAGCAGCCCGGCGACGGCGCGAGCGCGGCTTGGGGGGCGACGCGCGCTCGTCACTGCGGCACCGAGCAGTCGAGGTTGAGGATCCAGCTGCGCGAGTTCGACTTCGCGTCCTTGGGCAGCCGCTCGAGATCGATCGGGACGCCGGGCAGCTGGGGCGGCTCGAACTTCCGATCGGCCACCACGACGTAGAGCTGGTGCGTCTTGCCGGGGCCGATGTGATGCAGCACGCAGTCGGGCTGGAACGGGCGCACGTCGGTCGGCAGCCCCGTCGCGGTGTGCGGCACGGGGATCGTCTCCATGACGCTGCTCGCGGCGCCGAGCGGAGGGTAGTCGACGATCCAGCGCACCTCGAGATCGTCGTTGATGTTCGGGTCTTGGATCAGGAGGTTGAACATCGGCACCGTCGTCGGCGTCGCCGAGACGATCGAGCCCGCGGGCGGGTCCGTGTTCAGGAAGACGGGCGCGTAGTTCTCCGACGCGGGCGGATCCTGGAACTCGGGCGCGATCGGTAGGACACAGGCGGACATGGTGACGGCGAGGCCGCAGACCACCGTGCGAGGCAGTCTCCCAAGCAGCTTCCGAAGTGCTTCGCGAAGCACCATCCGTGCCATGCGGCGCGGCCGCGTCACTGCGGTCATTTGAGGCGCGCGTCTCCGATCCGCTCGGACATTGGTGTCAGCGTGGCTCGCGCGTTTTGCGGGGTCCGACCGGGGCAGCGGCGGGGAGCATTCAGGCCTCGGACAGCTCGCTCTTGCTCTCGCCCGGATCGATGCCGCTCTCTTCCTTCTCGAGGTGGCGGAACACCGTGCGCGGATCCACGCCCAGGTCGCGCGCCGTCTTCGTGCGGTTGCCGTCGTTCAGCGCGAGGATCTCGTTGATGTACTCGCGCTGGAAGCGCTCCTTCGCCTCCGCCAAGGGCAGGATCGTCGGCAGCTCGTCGGGCGAGAGATCCAGATCCTCGGGGCCGAGCAGCGCCTTGTCGGCCAGCACGACGGCCTTCTTCACGCGGTTCTCGAGCTCGCGGATGTTGCCCGGCCAGCGGTGGCGCTTGATGGCGGCGATGGCGTTCGGCGTGAGGCCCTTCACCTTGCCGCCGTACTCGGGCGCGTAGCGGCTCACCATGTAGCGGGCCAGCACGACGATGTCGTCGCCGCGATCGCGCAGCGGCGGAAGGTGCAGGTGCACGACGTTGAGGCGGTAGTAGAGATCCTCGCGGAAGCGCCCCGCCTTGATCTCGGCCTCGAGGTCGCGGTTCGTCGCGGCTATGACGCGGATGTCGACGCTCTCGGTGTGCGTGTCGCCGACCTTGACGACGACGCGCTCTTGCAGCGCGCGCAGGATCTTCACCTGCAGCTGCAGCGGCATCTCGCCGATCTCGTCGAGGAACAGCGTGCCGCGGTCGGCGGCCTGGAAGCGGCCCGTCTTCGTGGTCACCGCGCCCGTGAACGCGCCGCGCACGTGCCCGAAGAGCTCCGACTCGAGCAGGTTCTCGGGGATGGCGCCGCAGTTGATCGTGACGAAGGGGCCCTTCGCGCGCTGCGAGCGGTTGTGCAGCTCGCGCGCGATGAGCTCCTTGCCCGTGCCCGTCTCACCCGTGACCAGCACGGAGATGTCCGTGGTCGCGACCTTCTGGACCTTGCGGAAGACCTCCTGCATCCGCGGCGACGATCCGAGGATCTCGCCGAAGCGGATGCGTTCGATCTGCTCTTCCAGCGAGCGCTTGTCGAGCTGCAGCTCGTTGACGAGCAGGGCGTTGCGGATGAGCAGCGAGGCCTGCGCCGCGAAGATCGTCAACACCTCGAGGTGCGACTCCTCGAACAGCTGGGCGATGTTGTCGTTCCCCACGTAGAGGATCCCCAGCATGTTGCCGCGCTCGAGGAGCGGCACGCACATCACCGACGTCAGCTTGAGGTTCACGACCGACAGCGAGTTCTTGAACTCGTCGTCGCTGAGCGCGTCCGAGATGATGACGGGCTTCCGCTGCTTGACGACTCGCGCGAGGATCGAGTCGGACAGCTGGCTCACGGCGTCGGTGATCGTCTCGCGGCGCAGGTTGCGCGCGACCTTCACGACGGGCTCGCCCGACTCCATGAGCACCAGGAATCCCTTGTCGGCGTTCGACACCTGGATCGTGACGTCCAAGAGCTGCTCCAGCAGCGACGGCAGCTCGTAGCTGCCCATGAGCTTCTCCGAGAACTCGAAGATCTTCTTGTACGAGTTCAGCTCGGCCATCGTCTTGGCGGCCGTCTCGTCGGTGACGGGCTCGTCGTACAGCGAGAACTCGAGCTCGGCCATGCCGAGGCGCACGCGGTCCTCGTGAGCGAGGCGGTGCTTGTTGCGCTTGCGCCCGTTGACGTAGAGCTCGGCGTCGCGGTCCGTCGTCGCGATGTTGAAGTCGCGCCCGTCGAAGTGGATGTGGGCGTGGCTCTCGGCGAGCAACGGATCGGGCAGCACGATGTCCGCGTCCTCGCCGCGGCCGAGGGACGTGATCTTCTTGTAGATGTGATAGACCTTCACGCCCTTGCCGGGGACCTGCATCCTGAGCGTCGCCATGTCGGGGTCTCGTCCTTTCGGGCGCCCTAGAAACGGGCTTGGGCCGCGAGGCCGGTGGGGGTGGGGGAGATGATCACGTCGCTCTCGTAGTGGCGGAGGGCGTCGATGACGCCCCAGATCGCCGCCGCGAAGAACAGCCCTCCCGTGACCACCTGCACGCGCGTGAGGTTCGTCGACAGGTTTTCATCGGAGCGATCGATCTGATCGTCGGGGCAGCGCTGCGGCAGGCCGTTCGCGTCGGTGGGCTGCATGCTGAGGCAGCGGCGGTGGGGCGCGATGCCGAAGAGCGCGAAGTTGGTGGCGAACGCCGCCAAAGACGCGCCGCCCAGCGCGGCCTCGGCGCCGAAGAACCACCAGCCCTTCGTGCGCTGGCCGTTCTGGAACTGGCCGGCGCCGAAGGGGATGAAGTTCACGCCGTACGAGTGGTGGTCGTAGCGGATCACGACGGCCTGCTGCGCGCGCAGGCGCTCGGCCTCGCGCCGCTGGCGGGCGGCCAGCTCCTCTTCGCGCCGGCGGCGCTTCGCCTCGATGGCCGACAGCTCCGCCTCCTCCTCCTTGACGACCGCGTTGAAGAAGTCGACGACGCGCGGCGGATCCAGCAGCGGATCGAAGCGGTAGTCGGGACGCAGCTCGAGCAGCTTGCGGAACTCGCGCCGCGCGCTCTCGGGGTCGTTCTCGAACAGGCTGGCGACGCCCAGCATGCGGTGGGCCTGCACGACCTCACCCTCCGTCTCGAGCCGCACGTCGGGGTACACGAGCGGACGCAGGAGCTCGAGCGCGCGCCCGTACTCGCCGCGCGCGAAGGCGTTCTTGCCGCGCTCGAAGTCGATCTCCGGTCCCACCGGCGCCGGCTCGGCGGCGGGCGAGTGAATGCGGCCGCGCGCCGGCGCGGCGCCGCCGGCGGCCAGCACGGCGGCGAGGACGATCGAGGCGCC
>DASZUD010000246.1:0-28471 GCA_035548155.1 Polyangia bacterium | reverse complement strand
CCCTGGATCGTCGCCGGCGCGCTGCCAGCGGCCCGCGCCGAGGACGTCCGGAAGGTCGCCGCCCGGCTGGGCGCGCCTGCCCTCGCGGGCGTGCTGGAGAAGAGCGACGCGGTCGCGATCAAGGTCGTCGCGTCCGCCGGGAAGCCCGCCCAGCTGCGCGTGACCAGCGCCGCGGCAACGCTCCCGGATGCTGCGTGGACCTTCCTCCTCGCGCGCGCGCTCGAGGACGCGCGCGCCGGGTTGAGCGGCTTGCGGCGCCTCGGCCCCTCTGAGCGCATGCAGGCGCTCGCGGGCGCGCAAGCGGCGCTGCTCGGCGAGACGCCGGACGGCGATCGCGCGCGCGCGGCCGCGCGGCTGGTCAACGACGCGATGGCGGCGCTGCCGCCCGGAGATGCGCGCGCGCGGCTGGTCGCGGATCTGCGACAGGTGCTCTCATCGGCGCCCGATTGGGACGGCTTCGCGCGCGCGGCCGCGCACACGGCCAACCGCGTGGGCCTGCTCGCCTGCGGCGACGCGTCCGCGGCGCTGTCGATGCTCGCGCGCGAGGACGCCGCGCTCGCGAAGGGCAACGACGCCGACGCGCGGCGCGCGTTCCTGCGCACGCCGGCGGCCCGCGAGCTCGTGCGCTTCATGCTCTCCCCCGCCTACGTCGCCATCGTCGGGCGGCCGCGGTAGCGCTTGGACCTTTACGTCGGAACGCCCGGCTTCGAGGCGGCGCTGAGCGCGGAGCTGGCCGGTCGCTCGCCACGCGTGCTCGCGCCCGGAATCGTGTCCGCGGAGCGAACGCCCGGTGACTCCGTGAGGGATCCCGCATTCGCGCGCCAGGTGCTCCCGGGGGCGGCGGAGCTCGCCGGGGCGTCGGTGCGCGCGCTCGCCGAGGCCGCGTACGCCGCAGTCGAAGGCGCGATCGACGAATGGCCGGGGCCGTTCACCTTCCACGCCTTCACTCCCCCGACGCCCCGCGACGACGACGAACCGTCCGCGCTCCCCGGCGCGCGCCTCGCGCACACGCGGACGCGCGCCGCCCGTCGCGAAGGGCCTCGCCCGTCCGAGCGGCGCACGCCCGCAGACGCGGCGCTCGGCAGCCGCGCGGAGCTGGTCGCGCGCGCGCTGCTCGCCTTGCTGTCCGAGCGACGCAAGCGCGCGAGCCGCCGCCACGTCGCCGACCTCGGGGCCGAGGCCTTCGACTCGAAGGTACTCCTCGTCCAGCTCTTGCTCGTCACGCGCGAACGGCTCTTCGTCGCGGCGGCCGCACCGCAGGCGCTGCCGCGGGGAGGCTTCGATCTCGCGCCTTGGCCAGCGGGCGCGCCCGTCGCCCGCGACGATCGCGCGCCGCCCTCGCGCGCCTACCGCAAGCTCGAAGAGGCCTGGCAATGGATGAGCGCAGCGCCTGGCCCGGGCGAGACGTGCGTCGATCTCGGCGCGGCCCCCGGCAGCTGGACGTACGCGGCCGCGCGCCGGGGCGCGACCGTCTTCGCCCTCGACCGCGCGCCGCTCGCGCCCCACGTCGCGCGCCTGCCGGGCGTGACCGCCGTCGCCGGCAACGCCTTCACCTACGAGCCGCCCCGCCCCGTCGACTGGCTCCTCTCCGACATCATCTGCGAGCCCGAGCGCGCAGTCGCGCTCGTCGAGGAGTGGCTCCCCCGCGCCCGCCGCCTCGTCGTGACGATCAAGTTCAAGGGCCGCGATCGCTACGGCGCCCTCGCGGCGCTAGGCCCGATCTTCGACCGAGCTCAGCCAGCCTTCGCGCGCATCAAACAACTCGCCTCGAACAAGAACGAAGTGACCGTCATGGTCTCCTCGCCACGCCGCCAGAGCGCAGCGAGCGCGTTTGAAGACGAGAGGCCCGGCTCAGCCGGGCCTCTCTCGGAAGGATCTCGCCGGGGGGGCGAAGGCCCTCCCGCGCGCTTCAAAACTCGAACTTGCCGAACGAGCCCAGCTCTTTGAACGCCTGAACGAGGCGGGCGGTCATGCCCTTCTCCGCGAGCTGCATCCAGACGCGCGGATCGATCTGCTTCTTGTTGGGCTTGTCCGGGCCCTCCGGGTTGCCGAGCTGGCCCTGCAGATAGGCGCTCTTCTCGTCCATGTACTTCTTGACCGGCTGCGTGAACGCCCACTGCGTGTCCGTGTCGATGTTCATCTTCACGACGCCGTAAGAGACGGCCTCGGCGATCTCCGCGGCGGTAGAGCCCGAGCCGCCGTGGAATACGAAGGACAGCGGCTCGTCGCCCGTCTTCCGCTGCTTCTTCACGAAGTCCTGCGAGTCGCGCAAGATCGAGGGCTTCAGCTTGACGTTGCCCGGCGCGTACACGCCGTGCGTGTTGCCGAACGACGCCGCGACCGTGAAGCTGCCCACGGGGCCGAGGACGTCGTACGCCTTCAGCACGTCCTCGGGGCTGGTGTAGAGCTTCGAGTGCTCGACTCCCGAGTTGTCGACGCCGTCCTCCTCGCCGCCCGTGACGCCGAGCTCGATCTCGAGCGTCATCTTCATCTTGGCGATGCGGCCGAGGTACTTCTTGCTGATCTCCAGGTTTTCGTCGATCGACTGCTCGGAGAGGTCGAGCATGTGCGAGCTGAACAGCGGCTCGCCGTGCTTCGCGAAGTAGTCCTCGCCCGCGGCGACGACGCCGTCGACCCACGGCAGGAGCTTCTTCGCACAGTGATCGGTGTGCAGCACCACCGGCACGCCATACGCCTCGGCGACCGCGCGCACGTGCAGCGCGCCCGCGATCGAGCCGGCGATCGACGCCTTGTGCGCCGAGTTGTCCAGCGTCTTACCGCCGTAGAACTGCGCGCCCGTGTGCGAGAACTGCACGATGACCGGCGCCTTCGCCTCACGCGCCGCCGCGAGCGCCGCGTTGGCGCCGTGCGAGCCGATGACGTTCACGGCCGGCAGCGCGCAGTCGACCTGCTTGCAGTAGGCGAAGAGCTCGAGGAGCGCGTCCCCCGTGATGACCCCTGGTTTCAGCTTGAGTGGTGATGCCATTGCGGTACGAAAGTCCTAACACAGCTTGGCGCCCCAAGGGTCAGGAGATGCGGGGCCCGGCGCGGTCAAAGTGCCCATTTGACCGGCAGTTGACAGGATCTTGACGAAGGGCCCGACCAAAGCCGCGACCAAGCGTGCGACACCGTTTGACAGGGTCCGCCGATGCCCGCAAGCTGGAGATGCCCATGCGGTCCAGGCTCGCAGGACGGCTCGTCAGCCTGGCGGCGTTGTTGCCGCTGCTGGCGTTCGTCGTCGCGGGGATCGGGTACGACCGCTTCCGCTGCACGTTCACGGGCGAGGTCTCGGAGATGGGCTGCTGCCCCGCGGACGATCCGCCGGCCGCGCCCGTCGTGACCGGCGCCTCGTGCTGCGACCACGAGACCGCGCTCCGCCTGCGCGTGCCCGTCGAGCCCGCCCCCGCGCGCGAGCTGGCCCCGCTCGATGTCTTCGCCGTCGCCCTGCCCGCGCCGTTCACGCCCGAGCCCGCGCCCGCGGCGACGTTCGCGCCGCCCGCGCCGGGCCGCGCGCCGCCGCGACCACCGCTCGTCCTCGTCAAGCAGTCCTTCCTCATCTGAGCCGCAAGCGTTCGCGCCGTCTGGCCGTTCGTTTGCCGTTGCAGCTCAGACACGAGGGAGAGGTATGCGCTTCGCGAAGGACTTCGCTCGAACAGGAATCACGCTCGTCTGCGTCGCGGCGGCGAGCACGCCGGCGCGCGCCCAGCCGACAGCCGACGCCGACGCGCTCGATCGCATGCTCGAGTCGAGCGCGCGGCTCCCGGTCGTCCTGGCGCTCGTCGACGCCCGCAACGCCGAGCTGCGCGAGGCGCGCGATCGCGCGATGGCCGCCGAGGCGCGCGTGGGCGCCGCCGCTCGACGGCCCGATCCCGAGCTCAAGGGCGAGCTGTGGGGCGTGCCGCTCGCGCGGCCGCTGGCGCTTCGAGACTCGCAGACCATCATGCTGGGCCTGCGCCAGTCGTTCCCGGCGTGGGGCAGCCTGGACGCGCGCGAGCGCGCGGCGCGGGCGGACGCCGCGGTTGCGACCGAGTCGATCGAGACGCGGCGGCAAGAGCTGGCGGCGACGGCGCGCCGAGCGTTCGCGGCCTACGAGCGCGCCGACCGCGAGGCGCGCATCCACCTCGAGCACGCGGGCCTGACCTCGCGCATCGTCGAGGTCGCGCGCGCGCTGTACGCCGTGGGGCGCGGCACGCAGCAGGACTTGCTCGACGCCGAAGTGGAGCTGTCGCGGCTGCACCTCGACGTGTCGGGCGTCGAGCAGCAGCGCCGCTCGGCCGCCGCGCTGCTGAACGCGCTCATGGGCCGCGCGCCCGACGCGCCGATCGGCCCCGTGCCCGACGCCGACGCCGACGCGGGCCCGGCCCTGGACGCAGGTGACGAGCCGGCCGAGGCGGCCGAGGCCCGCCTCGACGAGCGGCGCCCCGAGCTGCGCGCCGCCGAGCACGCCGTCGCGCGGAGCGCCGCCGCGCTCGACCTGGCCAAGCGCGAGGCGCGGCTGCCGACCGTGATGGTGGGCGCGGACTACTGGTACATGCCCATGTTCGAGATCAAACACGGCTACGGCGCGATGGTCTCGATGAGCCTGCCCTGGCTCAACCCTGGCCGCCGCGACGAGGTGATCGCCGCCGAGCGCGCGAGCGCCGCCGAGCGCAGCGCGCGCGAGGCGCAGCGCGTGGCGGCTCGCTATCAGCTGCGCGACGCCGACAGCAAGGTGCGCGCGGCGCGCGAGGTGCTGACGCTGCTGCACGAGCGCGTCCTCGCGCAAGCGCGCCGCAGCTACGAGGCGGCCGAGGCGCAGTACCGCGCGGGTAAGGGCGGCGTCGCGCCCGTGCTCGCGGCGGCGCGCAGCTACCTGCAGGTGCGCGTGGACGAGCTGCGCGCGCTGGCCGACCTCGAGACCAGCCGCGCCGACTACGCGCGCGCCGCGGGGCTTCCCGCGACCGGGCTGGCCGCGGCGCCGCGGGCGGAGCGTGGGCGATGAGCGGCGTCCCCGAACGCGAACCCTCGGGCGTGCGCGCCATGGCCGCCGTGCGCTGGGTCCTGGTCGTCGCGATGGCGGTCATCGCCGGGCTCTCGATCGCGAACGCCGCGGGCGCCCGGCGCGCGACGACCGCGAGCGACAAGCACGCGCGCCTCTACCGCTGCCCCATGCACCCGGCGATCGTGCAGGACCACCCCGGCGAGTGCCCGATCTGCGGCATGACGTTGGTCCTCGATCCCGAGACGGGCCCGCCCTCCGGTGGCGACCACGGCGCCGAGCAACGCACTTCGAACGTCCCCGAGCTCGCCGCGCTCGATCTGCCCCTCGAGCGCGTGCAGCTCATCGGCATGCGCACGGCGAAGGTCCAGCGCGCGCCCCTGGCGGAGACGCTGCGCACGGTGGGCGTGATCGCGCCCGCCGAGCGAGGCCTGGCCCAGATCTCGGTGCGCTTCGCCGGCTGGGTGCAGACGCTCGCGGCGCCCGAAACGGGCCGGCGCGTCGCGCGCGGCGAGGTGCTCGCGACGATCTACAGCCCCGACGTGGTGGCCGCCGAGCAGGAGTACCTCACCGCGCGCGGCTGGAACGGGGATGCGCGGCCCGCCGGCGGCGACACCGGCGAGCTGGCCGCGGCCGCTCGCCGGCGCCTCGAGCTGCTCGGCGTCGCTGGCGCCGAGATCGACGCGCTCGCCGCGCGCGGCAAGGTGGGCGACGCCGTGCCCATTCGCTCGCCCGTCGCCGGCTACGTCACCGCGCGCAACGTCGTCGCGGGCGCCGCGGTGACGCCCGGCACGCCGCTCCTCGAGGTGGCCGATCTTTCGCGCGTTTGGCTGCTCGCCGAGGTGTTCGAGCAAGACGCCGCGCGCCTGCACCTCGGCCAGAAGGCCGCGCTCGAGCTGGCTGCCTTCCCCGGCGAGCGCTTCGTCGGGCGTGTGCAGCTGGTCTATCCGACGGTGAACCCGCAGACGCGCACGTTGCGCGTGCGCCTCGAGTTCACGAACAAGACGGGCCCCGCCGGCCCCAAGCTGCGCCCCGGCATGACGGGCGACGTCGCGCTGGAGCTGCCCAAGGCCGAGGGCCTGGTCATCCCCAGCGAAGCGCTCGTCGACACGGGCGAGCGACAGTACGTCTTCGTCGCGCGGGGCGAAGGCCGGTTCGAGCCGCGCGTCGTGCGCGTGGGTGCCCGTGCAGGGGAGCGCGCGCAGATCGCGGACGGCCTCACCGAGGGCGAGACGGTCGTCACGACGGGGAACTTCCTGCTCGATTCGGAGAGCCGCCTCCGCGCCGCCATCAGCGGCGGCGCCAAGGCGGGAGGACGCTGACGATGGTCGAGCGCATCATCGAATTCTGCGCGCGGCACCGCGTGCTCGTGCTGGTCGCCGTGGGCGTCGCCGTCTTGGGCGCGACGGTGGCCATGCGGCGCGCGAAGCTGGACGCCATCCCCGATCTCTCCGACCCGCAGGTCATCGTCTACTCCGAGTGGATGGGGCGCAGCCCCACGCTGGTCGAGGATCAGGTCACGTACCCGATCGTCTCGAAGCTGATCGGCACGCCGCACGTCGCCGACGTGCGCGGCTTCTCGATGTTCGGCATGTCGTTCGTCTACGTGGTGTTCGAAGAAGGCACCGACGTGTACTGGGCGCGCAGCCGCGTGCTCGAGTACCTGAACGGCTTGCACGGCGCGCTGCCCGAGGGCGTGTCGCCGAACCTGGGCCCCGACGCGACGGGAACCGGTTGGGTCTTCCAGTACAGCCTCGTCGACAAGACGGGGCGCCACGGCCTCGACGATCTCCGCACGTTTCAGGACTTCACGCTGCGCTACGCCCTCGGCAGCGTGGCGGGCGTGGCCGAGGTCGCGAGCGTGGGCGGCTACCAGAAGCAGTACCAGGTCACCGTCGATCCGACGCGGCTGCGCGCACAGGGCGTGACGCTGACCGAGGTCATCGACGCGATCCGCCAGTCGAACGACGACGTCGGCGGACGCATCCTGGAGATGTCCGGGCGCGAGTACTACGTGCGCGGCCGCGGCTACATCACGAAGCTCGCCGACCTCGAAAACGTCCCCGTGCGCGGCGCCAGCGACGGCGCGCCGCCGCTGCTCGTGAAGGACGTGGGCACCGTGCGCTTCGGTCCCGACATCCGGCGCGGCGTGCTCGACTGGAACGGCGAGGGCGAGGCCGTGGGCGGCATCGTCGTCATGCGCTACGGCGAGAACGCCCTCGACGTCATCGAGCGCGTGAAGAAGAAGGTCGCCGAGCTCCGCCCCAGCTTCCCGGCGGGCGTGGAGCTCGACATCGCCTACGACCGTTCGAGCCTCATCGAGCGCTCCGTCGCGACGCTGCGCCGCGCGCTGGTCGAGGAAGGCGTCACGGTCGGCTTCGTCATCATCCTGTTCCTCCTGCACGTGCGCAGCTCGTTGCTGCCCATCCTCTCGCTGCCCATCAGCGTCATGCTGGCGTTCATCCCGATGGTGCTGCTCGACATCCCGTCGACGATCATGAGCTTGGGAGGCATCGCCATCGCGATCGGCGCGACGGTCGACGCCGAGATCGTCATGATCGAGGCGTGTCACAAGAAGCTGGAGAGCCAGGCCACGTTGCCGCCCGGCGCGGACCGCCACAAGCTCCTCGCCGAGGCCGCCAAGGAGGTCACGCCCGCGATCTTCTTCTCGCTGCTGATCATCGCGGTGGCGTTCCTGCCGGTGTTCACACTCACGGGCCAGGCCGGCCGCCTCTTCAAGCCGCTCGCGTACACGAAGACGTTCGTGATGCTGATCTCCGCGATCCTGTCGATCACGTTCGCGCCCGCGCTGCGCGACCTCTTGATCCGCGGGAAGATCACGCCCGAGCACCGCCACCCGGTGTCGCGCTTCCTCGTCCGCCTCTACGAGCCCTTCGTGTGGATCGCGCTGCGGCGGCCGAAGTCGACGGTCGCCATCGGCCTGTTCGCGCTCGCGTCGGCCGTACCGCTCGCGGGCCGGCTCGGCCACGAGTTCATGCCGCCGCTCAACGAGGGCGATCTGCTGTACATGCCGATCACGTTCCCGAACATCTCCATCGAGCAGGCGAAGGAGCAGCTCCAGCGCCAGGACGCGATCCTGCGCACCTTCCCCGAGGTCGAGACGGTCTTCGGGAAGGTGGGCCGCGCCGAGTCGGCCACCGATCCCGCGCCCATCACGATGGTCGAGACGACGGTGCGCCTGCGCCCGCAAGCCGAGTGGCGCAAGGTTTTTCACGCGCGCTGGTACTCCGCTCGGGCCCCGGGCTTCGTGAAGGCAGCGCTGCGTCCGTTCTGGCCCGAGGAGCAGCCCATGACGTGGGACGAGCTCACGGGCGAGATGAACCGCAAGATGCAGTTCCCCGGATGGACGAACGCGTGGACGATGCCCATCAAGACGCGGATCGACATGCTGGCGACGGGCGTGCGCACGCCCGTCGGCGTGAAGATCTTCGGCAGCAACCTCGACGAGATCGAGCGCATGGGCGCCGAGCTCGAGCGCGTGCTGGCGCCCATCGCAGGCACGCGCAGCGTGCTCTACGAACGGAGCCTCGGCGGCCTGTACGTCGACATCGTACCGCGGCCCGAGAAGCTCGCGCGGTATGGCCTGCGCGTCGCTGACGTCGAGCGCCTCATCGAGAGCGCGATTGGCGGCACGCCCATCGGCGTCACCGTCGAGGGCCGCAACCGCTTCTCGATCAACGTGCGGTACCCGCGCGACGCGCGCGGCGATCTCGAGGCGCTGCGGCGGATGCTGGTGCCCGTCGGCGCGGCCGGCGCGATGCCGGGCGGCACCATGGGGACGCAAGGCGCGCTGTGGCCGCCACGTGGCAGCCACGGCGACGTGCTGGCGGACAACATGGACATGGCCGGCGCCGCCTCGCCCGCGGGCGGCCCTGCCATCGGCCTGCCCGCGGGCCGTGCATCGATGTCGGACGCCATGCCCGCCATGCCTCCTGGCGCGACGGCGGGTGGCGCGACGGCGCCCGCGCTGGCGGCGCCGCTCGGGGGCGGCGTTCCACGCGGAGCGCCCGCGACGGCCGGCCCGGCCTTCGTCCCGCTCGGCGAGCTGGCCGACGTCCGCATCGTCGGAGGCCCCCCCATGGTGCGCGACGAGGCGGGCCTGCTCGTCGGCTACGTCTACGTCGACATCGATCAGGCCAAGCGCGATCTCGGCGGCTACGTCGACGAGGCGAAGGCCAGGGTGGCGCGCGCCCTCGGCGGCGGCGCGCTGAAGCTGCCGCCCGGCTCGTACCTCAAGTGGACGGGGCAGTACGAGCAGCTCGAGGAGATGGCCGCGCGCATGAAGCTCGTGGTGCCCCTCACCCTGCTCATCATCTTCGCGCTGCTCTACCTCCAGTTCCGCAACGTCACCGAAGTGCTGATCGTCCTGCTCTCTATCCCATTCGCGCTCGTCGGCAGCGTGTGGCTGCTGTGGCTGCTCGACTATCGGCTTTCGACGGCCGTGTGGGTCGGGATCATCGCGCTCGTCGGCCTGGCCGCGCAGACCGGCATCATCATGATGGTCTACGTCGACAACGCGTACCGGAAGCGCAAGGCCGAAGGCCGCATTCACGATCTGCGCGACATCATCGCCGCGCACATGGAGGGCACCGTCCAGCGCGTGCGGCCCAAGCTGATGACGGTGTCGACGATGCTCATCGGTCTGGTGCCGCTGCTGTGGGCGAAGAGCTCGGGCGCCGACGTCATGAAGCGCATCGCGGCGCCCATGGTGGGCGGCCTCGTGACCTCGGCCTTCCTCACGCTGGAGATCATCCCCGTCGTCGTGACGTACTGGCGGCAAGAGCAGCTCCTCTGGGAGCGGCTCGCGGAGCTCGCACCGGAGCGCCTGCGCGCGCTGCAGACCGCGCGCGGCGCGCTCACCGCCGGGGCCGCGACGGCCGCCGCGCTCGCCGTCCTGCGCCTCTACGTCGCGATCTCCGGGCACCTCTTCGGCGCCGCCGAGATGGCCGCGGCCACGCTGTTCCTCGCGGGACTCGGCCTCTACCTCGTTCGCCGCTCCGCGGCGCGCGCGATCGTGTGGCCGGCTGCCCGCGACGCGTGAGGCCTGCCCTCAACACGACGCGCGACCTGTCGGGGCTGCCCTGAAGGTGCGGCGCGTCTTTGGCGACGGCCGGCGATCCGTGGGACACTGTGCCCAACCATGGAAGACGTCCTCGCGATCATCCTCGGTGGCGGGCGCGGCACGCGCCTCTTTCCGCTCACTCTGAAGCGTTCGAAGCCGGCCGTTCCCATCGGCGGAAAGTATCGGTTGATCGACATCCCGATCTCGAACTGCTTGAACTCGAACCTCCGGCACATCTTCGTGCTGACGCAGTTCAACTCGGAGAGCCTGAACAAGCACATCGGCACGACGTACAAGTTCGACATCTTCTCGTCGGGCTTCGTCAGCGTGCTCGCAGCCGAGCAGACCGAAGAGGGCGGCAACTGGTTCCAGGGCACGGCCGACGCCGTCCGCCAGAGCCTGCGGCACATGCGGCGCACGCGCGCGCGCGACATGTTGATCCTCTCGGGCGACCAGCTCTACCACATGGACTACCGGCAGATGATGAAGACGCACCGGGAGAGCGGCGCCGACGCGACCGTCGCCGTGATTCCGGTGGCCGAGGATCAGACCTCCGCCTTCGGCATCCTCAAGATGGACGACACGGGCCGCATCGTTCACTTCGACGAGAAGCCGCCCGCGAGCCGCCTGCCCAGCCTGGTGTCGACGCTGCCCGGCGGCGAGAAGGGCTACCTCGCGTCGATGGGCATCTACATCTTCAAGCGCGAGGTGCTGGAGAAGTCGCTGACGAACCCGCAGCTCGTCGACTTCGGCAGGCACGTCATCCCTGACGCGGTGCCGCGCATGCGCGTGCAGGCGCACGTCTACCGCGGCTACTGGGAGGACGTCGGCACGATCCGCTCGTACTTCCAGGCGAACCTCGCCCTGTGCGACGCGATCCCGCCGTTTGATTTCTACGACGCGGCCCACCCCGTCTACACGAACCCGCGCTTCCTGCCGGCGTCGAAGGTCGAGGGCTGTGACATCAAGAGCGCCCTCATCTGCGAGGGCTGCATCGTGCACGGCGCGAAGATCGAGCGCGCGATCATCGGCATCCGCAGCCGCGTCGGCGGCGGAGCCAGCATCAAGAACACGCTGCTCATCGGCGCGGACCACTACGAGACGCTGTCGGAGATCAACGCCAGCATGTCGCGCGGCATCCCGCCGCTGGGCATCGGCGCCGAGTCGATCATCGAGAACGCGATCATCGACAAGAACGCGCGCATCGGGCGCGGCGTTCGCCTGGTCAACGAGAAGGGCCTCAAGGAAAAAGACGGCGAGGGGTACTACATCCGCGAGGGGATCATCATCATTCCCAAGAACGGCATCGTGCCCGACGGGACGGTCGTATAGGGGAGCGGGGTGAATGAGCACAACGCGACCTGCGTACCTGTTTTGAAGCCGGGCCCGACTGCGCGCGACGATCTGCGAGAGCGGGTTGCCGCATAGATAGTCGAACGCGACGGTGGGCTTGGCGTCGCTGTCGCCCGCGCGAACGATCGAGCTGAGCTGAAGGAGCGGGTTGTAGTGGAAGCTCGTCTGGCGTCCGGCAGCGTCCTTGTACCAGGACAGCGTTCCCGTGGTCGGATCGTAGCCCGCCGCCAGCTCCAGCTTGCGACCGTCATAGGTCCACTCCTCGCGGGTCGATCGCGGCGTCGGCGTGCCCTCGACCAGGTCTACGACGTGCCAGCGCCGGTCGGGACCGGCGACGCGACGGCCGTCGTCCCCGTACCGTAGACGTGTCCCCTCGGCGACCTCCTTCACGCAACGTTGAGTTGAGCCCAGGCTCGGCCGACCAGAGGTTCGTGTGGTGGCGATCGACCTGCGCCCGAGCACGGCGAACCACAGTGGGCCGTTACTCGAGTGGGCCGAAGCCAGGCTTCGTCATGCTCGTCTCGGGTGCCTTTGGCTCAGACGTCACGTCGCGGCGGCCGACGAACACGACGGATGGCCTCGGCCAGCGGACCGTGCTACCCGCGCCGAGCAGGCCGAACGAGCGGTGGTCGATGGACTTCACGCTCGACAAGGCTTCATGACGCTCCTCGTGAGCATGCACTTGTCGACCGGAGGGCGCAGTTCCCGGCCACGCACGGCATCGACGCGCTCCGCTGGCCGCGGTGATGCCCGAGCGACCGAGGCGCCCACTACCAGCCAGACCCTTCCGGCCGCAGTACGGGGATAGAACGGGGATGGAACGGGGATAAGTGCGGCGTTTTGTCGCGCGAGAACCGCAGCCTCCCGTCTCGCCGAACGCGTACAATGACCGCGGATGAGCCGCGAGCAACGTTGGCGCTTCGGGGTGCTCGGGGCGGCCGTGGCGCTCATCGCGACGTCGTTGGCGGCTCCGCGCTCCGCCTTCGGGGCCAACGTCTTGCCGTTCGTCGCGTTCTTCTTGATCATCATCCCGGCTCACGAGCTCGGTCACGCGCTCGCCGGGGCCCTGGTCGGGCATCGCATCGTCCTCATCCGGCTCGGCGTCGGGCTCAAGCTGTTCGCTTTCACGGCGTTCGGGACGGCCGTCGAGTTGCGCGCGTTCCCCCTGGGAGGTGCGACGTTCGCCTTTCCGCATCGTCCTCGACGCGGCGTGCGCTTGCGCGAATGGGTGTTTGCGGCAGGTGGCCTCGCAGCGAACCTGCTCCTGTACATCGTGCTGCGCCGCCTCTACGGCGCCGGGCTCTACGACGACGACCATCACCCGTTCGCCACGATGGCCGCTTCGGCCAACCTCACGATCATGATCCTGAACGCGATCCCGTTTCGGCTGCCCGAAGGGACGATGTCGGACGGGTATCACCTGCTGACAATCCCGTTCTGGCCGCGGGCGCGCGTCGATCGAATTCACATCGTTGCCGAAACGACAGCGATCAGCGAGGCCGTCGAGCGCGACGAGCTCGCCCGGGCCCACACGCTCGCCGAGGACCTGAGGCGCCGCTATCCAACGCACCCGAGCGCGGCACTTACGCTGGGGTTCGTCTTGAGCCGCGAGCGACGCGAGGCCGAAGCGCGCGTGCTCTGGCGCGAGGCCATCACGCAAACGGACGAGCTCGTCACAGTGCTCCTGCTCAAGAACAACATCGCGTGGGCGACGGCCGTGTTGGGCGACGCCGAATCGTTCGATGAGGCGGATCGTTACTCCGACGAGGCACTCGCGGCCGCCCCCGATGCCGTCCTCGTCAAGGGGACACGTGGGGCCGTGCTCGCGCGGCTCGGCCGGGGCGAAGAGGCCATTCCGCTCCTCTTGGCCGGCCTGTCGGCGCCGACGTCACCCTCGCGCCAGTACACGAAGTGTTTTCTCGCGCGCGCTCTCACCCTCGCGGGCCGGCTCGACGAGGCCCGGAGTGCGCTCGAGGAGGCGCGCCGGCTCGACGCGACTTGTGTGCTGATCCCGTGGGTCGAGGCAGGGCTCGACAGCCAGGGGCTGGCGCCCGGCGCCGCGGAGATGTCGCGGGACGAGGCCGAGCGGCCCGCGACTCCGAACGCCACGGCGCGAGCGGCCGCGCTGCGGCTGTGGCGTCGGGACGTGCGCATCCTGAGCTTCGTGGCGCTCCTGCTGCTGTCGCGGGCCTCCGGGATCGGCACGCTCTACCCGTCGATCCTCGTGCTGTTCTTGTCGATCGTTCCCGACGCGAGCGGCGTCCTCGCGCTCGGCGCGGCGTGCGCGTGGACGACACTCATCCAGGTGGGCGGGCAGTGGCACCCCATGAGCGTGACGACACCGCCGCCGGCGTGGGCCGGTGCGGCGACGCTCAGCCTCGCGGCCGGGTCGATATGGCTCTTCCAGCGGCATCGCCGGCTCCGGCCGCGGCCCGCGACGCGCGCGCCGCTCGTCCTCGCCCTCATCGTTGGACTGCCCGTTCTGGCATCGACCTTCGTGAGCTGGCTCAGCTTCCTCCGTGACTCGTCCCCGCTCAATGCACACGAGAATCTCGAGAGCCTCGTCGACATCGGGACGGGGATGGTCGCGCTCGCGGCCCTCGGCATCGTCTCGCGAAGGCGCTGGGCTCGCGTCATGGCCGTTCTTCCACTGGGCGTGGCGCTCGTTGCGCTGGTCGGAGGCTCGGACTTCTATCTGGACCACCACGTTCTCGCCGGTATCGCCGCAACAGGCGCGCCGCTGACCTGGCGCGAGCAGCCCGCGACCATTCTGCGGTCGCGCACTATCACGGCGGGTGGCGAACAGGCGATCCTCTCGCCGAGCGGGCGAGCGTTCGCGCTCCTCGACGAACCCGACGAGGACGAGCGGTCCACCGTCATCCATGTGGCCGACTTCGGGAGCCGCACCGCCGACGTCGAAGGGACGGCGGCCGCATTCCTCGACGACGATCGTCTCCTCGTCGTGCGCCCCCGCGACGCCGCCAGTCGAGACGATGACGACGAGAGCGATGCAGACCGTCCGGGCGCCGAGCTCGTCGAGGTCCGACCGTTCGACGGGTCGACCCGCGTCTGGAGCAAGGCGCTGCCCAAGATGCGTCCCTACGGCGTCACGCTGGCGATCGATCGCTCGTCGGGAGCCATCCTCGTATCCGGGCACACCACGCCGCGCCGGGGTCTCGCGCTACGCACGACGGCCGAGCGAGACGCGCCGCTAGAGGAGATCCCGGGCCCGCAGGGCATCTTCGAGAGCGACGAGTGGCCGATCGCTTCGTTTCTCGAGACCAACACGACGGGAGAGGTGGTGCTCCGCCGCGCGGTGCGGCCCGACTATCGCGAGCGGCCCAGCCCTTGGAGGCGACGGCCGCAGCTCCGGGGAGACTTGTGGCTGCTCGCGCCGCGCGGGGCGACGCTGCTAGCTCCTTCGATGGGCTCGATGAAATGCGTCGGCGATCCAACTGCCGGCGCGCCGCTCTGGTGCCTCCCCAGCGCGGGTGAGGTCATGACGCCCATCCTGATGCGCGTCGACATCGAGCGCGGCGTCCTCGAGCGCGTCCCCGGGCGTCTGCCATTCGGCAACTCGACCGAGGCACTCGATGCGACCCACGTCGCCATGCTGAGCTACGAGCTCCGCGTCCTCGACCTCGAGACCCGACGCGGCGTTCGCTTGACGTCTCCCGAACTGCGAACGAACGCCTGGCGCGAGCACCTGGCGCGCGGCGGTCTCGCCGTGCTGACCCGGCAGGGCGACGCCAGGGGCGCGTCGAAGGACTCGACGCTCACGGTCTACTCGCAGCCGTCGCCTTGAAGGTAACCGCCACTTTGACACCACACGCGCGTCAGAACGAACGAGGCGTCCCACGCCATCGCAGGGCGGGAGAAAGAGTGCGCGCGCTCCTGTGCCTCGTTCTCATGGCTGGGTGCGGCTCTCGCGCGCTGTCAGTGCGCGGCGACGCGGGGCGCGACGGCTCATCCGTGCCTGCCCTCGGGAGCGGCGACGCGGCGACTGACGCTTCCTCGCGCGATGTCATCTCGGGACCATCGGACGCCGCAGTCGTCGATGCGGCTGCCGGCAGCTCCTCTCGCGATGCCAGCGCGGGATCATCGGACGCCGCGACGGCTGACTCGAACGCCCCCGACGCGGCCTCCCCCGCCGACGGTGGCTCGGGCGCGCCATCCGGCTTCGGGCCGCTGCTCCCCGCGACGCACCTGCTCGCCGTTTCGAGCAGGGAGCTGTTCGAGCTCGATCGGGACGGCGTCGTCCTCGCGAAGCGTCCAATCCCGGAGGTCTCCGACCCGAACTTCTCCTTCTTCGGCGTGTTCGGCGCCGCGACGACAGGCAGGCAGCTCGTCCATCTCGCGGTGCGCTTCCTCACCTCGCCAATGGTCGTGTCGGGCGGCGTGCTCACGCTCGACCTAACGGCGGGCACGCACGACCTCGAGTCGGCCGACGGCTACCAGATCGGTGGCCTCGAGGGCGCATTCGGCGTCACGACCTCCGACGGGTTCGTGTTCGCCGCTTCGGGTGGCATGGTCGGCGTCTTCCGGTTCGACTTGGTGAACGGCACCTACGCGACGCTCGACGAGCCCAACGCCAATCGTTTCACGCTCAACGTGAGCCGTGGCCTCGATGGCAAACTGTACCTGCTCGACACCGATCTGCTGGTCGCCGGCTTCAACCCGATGAACCTCGTGATCTCGAGGCGGGTGACGCTCGCCTACGGGCCGGGGCCCTCCGGCAACCCGATCCGCGGCTTCGCGGTCGACGCCGACGGGCGGATCTTCGCCGCGGCCGAGCAGGGCCAGATGCTGCGCTTCGACGCGACGGGGCAGCTCGAGCAGTCGGTCAAAGTGCCGAAGGTGTACTGGCTTCACGACGTCGACTTCGACGCCGACCGCGTGCTGTATGGCGGGGACAGCGGCGAAATCGTCTTCACTGATCGGACGTTCTCGACGATGCGGCTCGTGCAGCTTCCCACGACCGACAACGTCGAGATCGTCGTCTTGCCGTAACAATACGCATCACGATACGAGGCGAGGCACGACGGCACAGAGATCGTGAGCGCGTTCTGCCTGCGATCATTCTGCCGCAATCGCTCAGGTGGCGAGCCGTCGCGCGATCCAGTCCCTGATGCATTCCCTCATGCCGAACGAGCAACGAAAACGGGGGATCCGGTTGAACCGCCCCTCCCGCATCTCTTGATGGCGGGGGCGTGCTTTGAACACGCGACCTTCGGGTTGTGAGGGGACTCGTGGGCACATTCCGAGGCCATTTCAGGCAGTTATGCTCATCGTGGGAGGACGCGCGAGGCCTTCGAAGCGCGAACGTAGGAAGCCCCGAGGCGGCGGTGGCGGGGACGCCTTCGGGCCGAGCTACCGACGCTAGAAGGCGGGAGCGTGCCCCAACTGGAAGTGGTGTTGGGCGAGGCCCGAAGGCGTCACCGCTACCGCCGTCACCGCTACCGCCGCCCCCGCGACCGGAGCGAGCCGCCCCGCGGCACCCCCACGACCGGAGTGAGCACCCCAAGTGTAGCCCCGGTATAATAAGCGAGGGGATCGAATGAGCGCACCTCACAGTCCGACTCCCGAGGGAGGGCTGACGACGACGAGGGCGGCCTTCATCGAAGAGGCGAAGGCGCACGGCGAGATTTACATTCATCAGCCCTACGAGCTGTACTCGCCCGAGAACCACGCGACCTGGGCGCGCCTCATCTCGCGCATGCACGACCGCTGGGAGCGGTTCGCGAACCATCGGTATCTCGAAGGCCTCGAGACCCTGCACCTGCCCTCCGACCGCGTCCCGCGCCTCGACGACGTCAACCGCTTCATGAAGCCGCTCACGGGCTTCGTCGCGCGGCCCGTCAGCGGCTACGTGCCGTCGTATGTCTTCTTCGACTGTCTGCGGCGGCGCGAGTTCCCGACGACGGTCACGATCCGCGACGGCGCGCGGCTCGAGTACCTGCCCGAGCCCGACATCTTTCACGACGTCGCCGGGCACGTGCCCATGCACACGGACAAGGCGTTCGCCGACGCCTTGGTGCGCTTCGGCGAGTGCGCGCGCGCGGCGGCCGAGATCACCGCGCGCGTCCGTGACGAGCACGAGCGCCTGCGCCGGCTCGAGAGCAACGTCCGGGCGATGGCGCGCTTCTTCTGGTTCACGATCGAATTCGGGCTGATGCGCGATTCGGCCGGCGCGCTCAAGGCGTACGGCAGCGGGCTCCTGTCGTCGTTCGGCGAGCTCGGGCACGCGATCGAGAGCCCCACGGTCGAACGACGGCCGTTCGACATCGAGCGCGTCGTCAACCAGCCCTTCGAGATCGACCACTACCAGCCGCTGCTCTACGTCGTCGAAGGGTTCGATCACGTCTACGCGCTGGCCGACGAGCTGGAGGACTGGATCGTCCAGGGCCGCCTCGACGACGTCGCCGGGGGCGAGCCCGCCGTCAGCGAAGAGGACCTCCGGAGCTTCCTGGAGGCGGGCACGGTATAGTTTCGGCACAACCCGACCGATTACGGGAGCGTCATGCGTCCTCGCCTGCCTTCGCTTGCTCGTTCTGCCCGCGCCCTGCTGGTTCTCGGCCTGCCCCTCTTCGTGGCCTGCGGGCCGGCCGTGGATCCGGCGGCCAAGGCCGATCTGGACCGCCGCCTGGCCGAGATCGCCACCAACGAGGAGACCTTCCCGCCCTCGGAGTCGTATCTGCCCATGGCCCTCGTCGTCGGCCAGTGGACCGAGCACCGGCTGACGGACGACAAGGGCCGCGCTTCATTGCTGACCAACAAGCTGGTCGGGCAGGAGAACGGCGCGTTCTGGCTCGAGACCGTGCGCCACTCGGCCGAGGGTCGCGTGGCGACGAAGATGCTCGTCGCGATGCTGTCGGGGCGCGATCCCGACGGCATGGAGATCCGCGCGCTCTTGGTGAAGAAGGGCGACGCGCCCCCGACGCAGGTGGATCCCGGGCTGATCCCGCAGGTGCGCGGGCAATACCGCGCCGTGCTGGACCTTCTGGCGATGTCGGTCGAAAGCGAAGAGAAGGACGACCTCCGCGTTCCCGCGGGGCACTTCATCGGCTGCTACGTCGTGAAGACCAAGATCGCGTGGGGGCCGTGGCAGACGATGAGCGACGTGTGCTCGCACCCGTCGGTGCCGCTGTCCGGCGTCGTGCGCGCGAAGCCCATCGGGCAGTCGTCGCTGCTCGAGCTCGTCGGGTTCGGCTCCAGCGGCGCCACCAGCGAGTTCTAGTCGCCCCGATTGATCCGCAGCGCGACGTCTCGCCGCGCTGCCCGCAGCGACGGGACGTCGGGGCGGCGCTACTCGCCTTCTTTGTCGCCCTTGTCGCCCCTGTCCTCGACGATGGCCTTGGCCGGCTTCTCGAAGAGGGGCCGGTGCTTCGCGGAGCAGCCATTGCGAAAGTTCGCGGCGTTGAACTTGTAGACGATGCGGCCGCGATCCTGCGGCGTCTCGACGACGATCGTCACGGTCGGGTTTCCGTCGCGCTTGGCCGTGCAGTACGAGAACAGATAGCGGGCGTTCGCCGCGTCGTCGAGCTTCTTGGCGACGCCCTGCAGGCCCTTCGTGAAGTCCTTCGGCTCCGGCGAGATGAAGAGGCCGCCGCGCGTGAGCGAATCGAACGCGGCGCGGTTCGTCTTCGGGCCGATGGCGACGATCTCGACGTCGACGGGTGATGCATCGACGCGCTTCTTCACCGTCTCGAGCGGCACCTTCTTGGCGAGGTCGCCGCGATCGGTCACCACTACCAAGGTCGCGTAGCGGAACGGCGCCGTCGCCGTGTCCAGCTGCTTCTCGAGCGCGTCGAGGCCCTGCACGATGGCGCCGTTGAGGTTGCCGTTGCGATTGCGCGGCCGGAACTTCCGAATCGCGTCGAGCGCCGCCTTGTCGCCGGAGGCGCCGAAGCCCAGCATCGGCACGATCTCGTCCTCGCCGTCGAAGACGCTCACGGCGGCCTGGCCGCCTGCCTTCTCGACGCTGGCCACGAGCTTCCCCACCGCCGACACGATGTCAGGGAAGTCTTCGCCGTCGACGTACGGCCCGCTCACGTCCAGCGCGACCAGCACGTATTGCGCCTCGACGGGCTTCGTCTCCAGCAGCGCGCGCTTGGCCTTCTTCTCGGGGACGAGCTTGTTGTTCTCGTAGACCTTGAAGTTGGGCGTGTCGAGATCGGTGACCGGCTCGCCCTCCTTCGTGTACACGCTGAAGTACGCGGCCACGTTCCCGGGCGGCTGCGCCACCGCGGAGATCTTGGTCACGCGCAGGTTGCCGCCTCCGCCAGGGCCGTCGGCGCAGCCGGACACGACGGTGCCGGCAACGCCGAGCGCGGACAACACAGCCAGCGCAGAGACAGTGTGGAAACGGTGCTTCTTCGCCTTCGTTTTTTCCATCACAGCGGGCGAAATATACACCCCGCCCCCGCGAGAAAAGCGCGGGGGCCGTGCATTCGCGACGCAGTCAGCGCAGCACGCCGCGCACCTGGAAATTCACGAATTCTCGTTGGACCCGCGCGCCGCGAAAGCCTCGGGCGAGAAGCCCAGCTTGAGCGCGAGGCCGCGCAGCGCCGCCGACGCGCCGGCTTGACCAGCCTGGCTGAGCCTCGACCACACGAGCTCTTCGATCTCGCGCCGCTCGGGCGACGCCGCGGGCAGATCGGCCGCCTCGACGAGATCGGTCGCGACGTGGACGGCGTCGTCCGAGAGCGCGCCCGCCGCGGGGGAGAGCAGGCCGGCGACCACGCGCGTCAGCATGGCTCGACGCGCGACGCCCGTCGGCGTGTCGCGGTCGGGTGGCACGTCGCGCGCCGCGACGCGGATGAGCCGCGCCACGTCGAGATCGTGGGCCTCGGCCACCAGCGCCGGCAGCGCCTCCATGACGATCGCGCTGCGGGCGTCGTCGCCGAGATCGGCCAGCGTCATCCGTTCCCCGTCGACGGCCACCTCGAAGGTCGCGCGGCGGCCCGCGCGCGCGACGACGTCGGCCTCGTCGACGCGGCCCGTGCGCCGGTGTCGCGCGCGCGCGTGGGCCGCCAGCGAGCCCGCCGGCGGCGCGCCCTCGTGCTGCACGCTCTCGAGCTCGATGTCGAAGCCGGGCGCGGCGGGCGCGCCTCCCGTGACCAGCACGCCCAGCGCGGCGCGCCCCATGGCCCGCGCGGGCGTGACGCGATCGCCGGACACGCGCCGGAACACGTCGGCGCCCGTCCCCTCCTCCGGCCGGTTGCTCTTTCCTTCGGCCAGCGCCGCCAGCACGTCGGCCGTGGGCGGCGCGCCGCCCGCCTCCGCCATGAGGTCGAGCGCGTGCGCCGCCATGCGGATGACGAGCGAGCCTTCGAGCCCCGCGATGTCGTCGAAGAACCAGCCGCAGCTGGCGTACATCAGCAGGGTCGCCCGCTGGAGCTCGAGCAACAGCCGCGCGCGATCGCGCGCCTCGACACCGCCCGCCTCGAGGGCCGGCGTCGCGAAGGCGGCGAGCGCGGCGTCGCGGGAGTCGATCGAGGAGTCCACCACCTCGCCGTACGCGTCGCGCGCGCCCCACGGGTCGACGAGCAGCTCGGACGCCGCCTCTTCGTAGAAGGCCCCCGCGGCGTCGCGCACGAGATCCAGCGCCTGCCGCAGCGGACCTCGCCACTTCTGGTTCCAGCCCTGGGCGGTGTTGAAGTTGCAGCCGCAGTCGCGCGACCAGCGGCCGAGGCCGTGCGCGCAGCTCCACGCCGTGCCCTCCCCGTTCGGCCCCGCGTGCAGCTCCGCCTGCCAGGTCGGCGGGTGACGCTCGAGGTACGCCGCCAGGTTCGTGACGTCGATGCCCTTTCGGGCGGCCTCGGCGTGCGTCGCGTAGGCCAGCGTCAGGTCGGCGAACTTCTTGTGGTGCCCCCACAGCTCGCCGTCCGAGGCGCAGAGGACGAGGCGCGCGTCGCTGGACCGCGAGCGTTCCGCCGCGGCCACGACGGATTTCAGCAGCGCCGTCGAGCTGCCCGACTCCTCGCCGAACGCCACCGCGCGCGACAGCGGCCCGTCGAACACGCCGATGGCGATGCGGCGGCCCGAGCCGTCGCGGTGCGGCCAGTAATAGGCGCGCCCCGTGTCGACGGTGTCGCGGTCGACCTTCGTGAAGTCGACCTCACCCGGCCCGCGCACGGCGGCGATCTGCTCGGGCGCGAGGATCGTGAACTTCACGCCGAGGTCGATCAGCGCCTCGAGCGTCGCGGGCGAGACCGCCGTCTCGGGCAGCCACAAGCCATCGGCGGTGCGCCCGATGCGCCGCTCGAAGTCGGCCAGGCCCCACAACAGCTGCGTGCGCCGATCGGCGGCGTTGAGCAGCGGCACGATCGGGTGTGCGTAGGCCATCGCGATGGCCCCGCCCTTCCCGGTCCGCGCGCGCTGCTCTTCGTCGGCGGCGCGGATGCGCGCCTCGACCTGCGGGTCACAGCGCCCGATCCAGCGCGCCAGCGTCGGGCCGAAGTTGAACGAGAGGCGCGCGTAGTTGTTGACGATCGCCGAGATGCCGCCGCCGTCATGGATGCGCGCGAAGGCGTTCGCGCGGTACGACTCGGCGTGGATGCGCGCGTTCCAGTCGTGGTACGGCGCCGCCGACGGCTCGCGGGACATCTCGTCCGTCCACGGGTTCTCCCGCGGCGGCTGATAGAAGTGTCCGTGAACGACCAGTGAGATCATCGAATTCGGGACCCTGAGAGGGTCCCGCGCCCCCGGCGCTCGCTCCGCGCGGCGAAGCCGCGCTGTGCTCGGAGGGTCCGGCGCCCCCGGCGCTCGCTCCGCGCGGCGAAGCCGCGCTGTGCTCGGGTTGAGTCCGACCGATGAACCATCAGGCCGAAGGTAGCGCGTCGACGGTCAAGCGGGCGTCAGAAATTGCGAGAGCGGGTGAGGAGCGTGTCGCGGGCCTTCTGCACGACGGTGACGCCGCCTTCACTCACGGTGTGGCGGAGGGCGTCGCGGGCCAGGTCGTGGCCGATGTGGTCGCCCGGCGCGATGCGCACGTTCTTGTCGATGATGCCGCGGTGAATCCGCGCCCCGCGCCCCACGTAGACGTTGTCGAGCAGGATCGACTCCTTGACCTCGGCGCCCGCGTCGACGAACACGTTTCGGCCCAGCACGGAGTCCTTCACGAAGCCGCCCGCGATGATGCAGCCGCCCGAGAGGATCGACTGGATGGCGACGCCCCGGCGCGTGTCGTCGTCGAAGACGAGCTTGGCGGGCGGGTCCGGGTAGTTGGCCGTGATGATGGGCCAGTCCCAGTTATAGAGGTTGAGGCTCGGGACGACGTTCTTGAGGTCCATGTTGGCCTCGTAGTAGGCGTCTATGGTCCCGACGTCGCGCCAATAGGCGTTCTCCACCTCGTCGGACACGCCACGGATGCGATTCGCGCCGAAGTTGTAGGCGAACACACGCCCGGACTTCAGCATCGAAGGCAGGATGTCGCGGCCGAAGTCGTGGTGCGAATCCTTCTCGGAGTCGGCGCGCAGCTCCTCGACCAGCGGCCCCGGCGCGAACACGTAGTTGCCCATCGAGCCGAGGCAGTGCTCGGGATCGCCCGGAATCGTCACGGGGTCCTTCTCGGGCTTCTCCTGGAAGCCGACGACGCGTCCTTCGTCGTCCACCTGAACGATGCCGAACTGGTTGGCCTCGCTCTTCTTGATGGGGAGGCACGCGATGGTCGCGACGGCCTTCTTCTGGAAGTGGAAGTCCGTCATCTGACGGATGTTCATCTTGTAGATGTGGTCGGCGCCGAACACGAGGACCGCGTCGCCCCGGTACTCCTCGATGAGGTGCAGGTTCTGGAAGACCGAGTCCGCCGTCCCTCGGTACCAGGACTCGCCCATGCGCATCTGCGCGGGCACGACCGAGACGAACGAGTCGAACATGCTGCGCGTGCCCCAGGTCCGCTGGACGTGCTCCGCGAGCGACTGCGACTTGTACTGGGTCAACACGTAGACCGATCGAATGCCCGAGTTGGCGAGATTCGACAGGACGAAGTCGATGATCCGGTACCGCCCGCCGAAGGGGACCGCCGGCTTGGCGCGATCACGCGTGAGGGGGAAGAGCCGCGAGCCTTTGCCGCCCGCCATGACGAGGGCGATGAACCTTTGCTGTCCGTCCATTTTTTTTAGATTCGGTTCGGTTTTTGGTTTGCGAATGTAAGCAGTCGCCAGGCGCGTGCGACGGAAATCTGGGGCGGCCGGACGCCACTATAGACGTTTTTTTGGTTATAGTGACCGCCCATGACTACGTCCGAGAAGCTTCTCCAGCAGCTGTCCGAGCTGTCGCGCAACCTGTGGTGGGCGTGGAACCCCCAGATCATCAAACTGTTCCGCGACCTCGACCCCGAGGGCTTCCGCTCCTCGAACCATAACCCGGTCGCGAGCCTCGCCAACCTGCCCACCCAGCGCCTGGCCGCGATCGCCGAGGACCCCACGATGCGCGCGCGCGTCGACGCTGCGCACCGCGAGCTGCGCGACTATCTCGGCGCGACGAAGACCTGGGCGTCCACGCACGCCGGTCCGTTGCGCGTCCGCCCGGTCGCCTACTTCTCGGCCGAGTTCGGCATCCACGAGTCGCTGCCGATCTACTCGGGCGGCCTCGGCGTTCTGGCCGGCGACCACCTCAAGAGCTCGTCCGATCTCGGCCTGCCGCTGGTCGCCGTCGGCCTCTTCTACCGCGAGTCGTACTTCCGCCAGCGCATCGACCGCGAGGGCTGGCAGCACGCCGAGTACGTGCGCTCGCCCGCCGAGCTGCTGCCGGCGAAGCCCGCGACGACGCCCCAGGGCGCGCCGATCGTCATCGAGGTGCCGCTCTCGCGCGAGGTCCTGCGCGCCCAGGTGTGGGAGATCGCGGTCGGCCGCAACAAGCTCCTGCTCCTCGACACGGACGTCGACGGCAACTCCGAGGAGAACCGTCAGCTCGCCGCCCGCCTCTATTACGGCGACCAGCGCGTCCGCATCCGCCAGGAGCTGCTCCTGGGCGTGGGCGGCGTGCGCGCGCTGCGCGCGGCCGGCATCCACTGGGGCGGCCTGCACCTCAACGAGGGCCACAGCGCCTTCGCGACGCTCGAGTACACGCGCCTCCTCATGGAGCAGACGGGCGCGGACTTCCGCACGTGCGCGCAAGAGGTCGCGCAGAGCACGGTCTTCACGACGCACACGCCCGTGGACGCCGGCCACGATCGCTTCCCGCCCGAGCTGGTCGACGATCACCTCGAGCCCTTGCGCCGCTCGCTGGGCCTCTCGCAGCAGGACTTCCTCGGTCTCGGCCGCATCCGCCCCGAGGATCACCGCGAGGCGCTCTGCATGACCGTCCTCGCGTTCAAGATGTCGCGCTACGCGAACGGCGTCTCGGCGCTGCACGGCCGAATCACGCGCAAGTCGTGGCAGGTGCTTTGGCCGCACCACCGCGAGGACGAGGTGCCGGTGGGTCACATCACCAACGGCGTGCACGTCCGCACGTGGCTCGCCCCGGCGATGCAGGACCTCTACAACCGCCACATCGGGCCGGACTGGCGCGAGCACCTCTCGGATCCGGGGATGTGGTCGCGCATCGACAACTGCCCCGACGCCGAGCTGTGGGAGACCCACCGCATGCTGAAGGCGGCGCTGGTTCAGTTCGTGCGCCGCAAGGTCAGCGAGCAGCGGCAGCGCGCGGGCCACGGCGAGGAGATGGTCCAGGCCGCGAGCTCGGCGCTGGATCCGGAGGCGCTGACGATCGGGTTCGCGCGGCGCTTCGCGACGTACAAGCGCGCGAGCCTGATCTTCAGCGACCTGCCACGCCTCAAGAAGATCCTGACCGACTCGAAGCGGCCCGTGCAGCTCGTCTTCGCGGGCAAGGCGCACCCGGCCGATCGCCCCGGGCAGGAGGTGCTGCGTCACGTTCACGAGGTGACGTTCAGCCAGGAGCTGCGCGACCGCGTGATCTTCATCGAGGACTACGACATCAACGTCGGCCGCCACCTCGTCCAGGGCGTGGACGTGTGGCTCAACAACCCGCGCCGGCCGCAGGAGGCCAGCGGCACGAGCGGCCAGAAGGTGCTGCTCAACGGCGGCCTCAACTTCTCGGTGCTGGACGGCTGGTGGGGTGAGGCGTACGACGGCTTGAACGGCTTCGCGATCGGCGACGGCGTCACGCACGTCAACCATGACGAGCAGGATCGCCGCGACTCGCAGTCGCTGTACGACACGCTCGAGAACGTGATCGTGCCGACGTACTACGATCGCGACGACCAGGGCGTGCCGCGCGGCTGGATCGAGCGCATGAAGCGCACGATCCGCACGCTGGGCTGGCGGTTCAACACCGACCGCATGGTCATCGACTACGCCCGCGAGTGCTACATGCCCGCCGCGGGCGCGCAGAGCTGCGCGATGCCGAAATAGCGCTGGCTTCGCGGAGAGGGGGTTCGCCCCTCCCGCGGGCCCTCCCCACGGTAACCAAAGACGAGGCGCTCGGTCATTCGACCAGCGCCTCGTTCGCGTTTGCAACACGGGTAAACGCGCGCGCTGCGCTCGCTCCGTCGCGCCACGGAATTGGCGCGTCGGAACTTTGGCGCGTCGGAGGCTTGACACGTGCGTGATTTTCGCGGTGTGCGCTCAACCTACGTCGTGGGGCCGTCGATGGCTGAGGCATGCGGCTCATCGGATCGAAGCGCAAGGCGATCACGTGGCGAACGCGCGCGGTGCAGCTGGCACTGGCACTGGCGGGGACGGGGCTCATGACGGCGATCGCCGCGGCGGCGATCGGCGCGCGGCAACCGGTCAGCACCGAGAAGGCGATGGCTGCCGCCATCATGGCGCAGCAGATCGCTGACGGAACAGTGCCGAGCGTGCCGACGAGCGCGCCGGCACCGATCCCGACGGAAGGGACGCCGCCACCGCCGGACTCCCCGGCCGACGCTCAAGCCCGGCAGTCGATCCTCGAAGAGGCCGCGCAGCTCGAGCAGCAAATGACGTCGACGATCGACCACGTCGAGACGCTGAAGACCGAGGCGTACAAGCAGAAGGACATGATCCGCCTCACCACGGTCACGACGAAGCTCGACGAGATGAAGCAGATCATGGCGATCGCGAAGGACGCATTCGCCGCGATCCGTGTGCCTGGCCAGGACCTGTTCGTGATGCGCGCGAAGCTGAGCACGATCCGTCAGGGATGGGATCGCATGCGCGAGGCCCTGCAGGCCGCCGAGTCCGCCGAAGGCGACAGCGTGAACTCCGTCACCTCGGGCATCGGCCCCGAGAACTCCGAGACAGGGAACTCGAACGGCGTATACGATCCGTCGAATGTCGGCAACCCGTCCTCCGACCAGACGGCGGTCTTGGGCGAACGCCCCGGCCACGCCAGCCCCGACCGCTGAGCCTCCACGACCGTCCGGCTGTGCGCGAGTCCGCGAAGACGCGCGCTCGCGCGTCCTGAGCGCCGAGTCGGGTTAGTCTGCGCCCGATGTACGAGGCGCTGCCGACGTTCATGGTGCGCGCTCCGCTCTTGCCGGAGCGCGCGTGGCGGCGTGCGCGCGCGCTCGAAGCGCACCCGCTGGGCGCGACGGCGCTCGGCCTCGCCAGCGCGGATCTCGCCGCCGCGAGCGACTCCCCGGCTCGACGGCGCGCCGTCGAACGCTACAGCCGGCGGGCGGCGTTTCGCGCGACGCCGTCCGGCCTGCTCGCGGGCGTGTGCGTCGGCGCGCTCGGCGAGGTGACGAGCGTCGCGACGGGCACGCCTCGTCCCGTCCTCGCCCCGACGTGGGCGCGCCTCGCCGCGCTCGGGCGCGCGCTCCTCGACGACGAGGCGGTTCGCCGGCAGGTGCGGCTGCGCGTCGCGCCGTCGTTCGTGCGGACCGCGACGACGGCGCGCTGGCTCGGGCCGGGCGATCCGTTCGCGGAGCTGCGCGAGGCCGAGCTGGATGACGAGCTCGCCACGATCGTCGACGCGGCGACGCGCTGGACGCGCTGGGCCTCGGTGCGCCGCGCGGTCGCAGGGGCGACCGCGGGCGACGCCGACGAGCTCTTGCTCGTGCTCGTCGACGAGGGGCTGCTCCACGCGGACGTCACGCCCCCGCTCGTCGGGATCGCGCCCGCGCGTTGGATGCGCGAGCGCCTCGCGCGCATGGGCCACGCAGCGGCGACCGCGACGCTGGACCGGGCCGTACGCGCGCTCGACCGCGGCGACCTCGAGGCGGGCGCGGCCGCCCTCGCAGCGCTGCCGGGCGCGACGTCCGCCCCCGCCGTGCACGGGGTCCTCGTCCACCAGCCGACGCACCCCCCCACGCTCGCGCGCGACGGCGTGGCGCGCGCCGCCGCCCTCGTGCCGCTGCTCTTTCGGCTGCAGGACGCGCTCGCGCCGCCGGCCAGCGAGCGCCTGGCGCAACCCGCCCTCGGAGAGGCGCTCGAGGCCGCCACCGAGCTGCTCGGCGCAGGCGCGCTCGATCTCGGCGCGTTCGACGCGGGCGACTACGGGGGCAGTCCGTCGGATGTCGACGACCAAGCGGCGCCCGAGCCGCCGGCCCCGCCGGCCGTCGCGGGGCTGCTCGTGGACGCGGTGGTGCGCGCCGCGCGCGCAGGGAGCGCGGAAGCCGCGCTCGACTTCGACGCGCTCGCCACCGCGCTCGGCGAGGTCGGCCCGGCGCCGCCGCCTTCATGCGAGCTCTTTTTGACCCCGACGCGCTCGCCCTCGGGCGCAGGGTGGGGGCTCGGGCTCCACGCGCCCGCGGGCGCTTCGTGGGGCCGCTTCGCCTCGGCGCTCGGCGCGCCGCTCGCCCGCGCGCTCGAGGCGCTCGAGGCCGCCGAGCGCGCGGCGCTCCCCGATCACGAGGTCGTCGACGTTGCCTTCGCCCCGTCGCCCACGCTGGCGGAGCTGTGCGCGCACCCCCGCGCCCGCCGCCGCGCGCTCGCACTGTCGAGTTGGCCCGACGCCGGCGACGCGCCCGACCACGACCTCACGCTCGCCGATCTCGAGCTTTGCGCCGATCCCGGCGGCGAGATCCCCCTCGCCCTGCGCCCGCGCGGCGGCGCGCCCGTCGTCCCCTCGCCGCTCGCGCGCGTGCGCTCGACCGCGGCGCCCGCCGG
>DASZUD010000245.1:0-3588 GCA_035548155.1 Polyangia bacterium | reverse complement strand
CGGCAGCATCGGCTCGACCGGCGCCGCCGGTACGACGGGCGCGGCCGGCACGACGGGCGCGGCCGGCACCACGGGCGCGGCCGGCCGCATCGGCTCGACCGGCGCCGCCGGCACCGGCTTCTCGATCCCGACCGTCACCTGGCCCAGCGCCTCGTGCAAGACCATGGCCCAGACGCTCGTCGCCTCGATGAGCCGCCAGGAGAAGGCGGCGCAGATGGTCATGGCGCCCCTCGGCTCGGCGACGACGGCCGACGTGAAGACGCTGGCCCCCGGCGCGATCTTCGCGCCCGGCGGCTACCCCGACCCGGCGGCCGCGCTCAGCATCGCGGGCTGGGGGGCGCTGCTCGACAGCTTCATCGCGGTGGTGCCGCAAACGGCGCACCAGATCCCGTTCCTCATCGGCGCCGACGCCGTGCACGGCAACAACACGGCGACGGGCGCGGTGATCTTCCCGCACAACGCCGGCCTGGGCGGCATGAACGATCCGGCGCTGATGCAGCAGATCGGGCGCGTCACGGCCGAAGAGTCCGCGGCCGCGGGCCTGAACTGGACGTTCGCGCCCGTCGTGAGCGTCGCGTGGGACGACCGCTGGGGGCGCGTCTACGAGAGCTTCCACGAGGACCCGTCGGTCGCGAACCAGCTGGCCGCCGCCGTGACGATGGGCCTGCAGGGCACGGGCGGCCTGGGCACGGGCGCGCCCGGCATCGTCGCCTGCAGCAAGCACTGGGCGGGCGACGGCCAGGCCGGCTCGAACAACGGCACGACGTGGAAGGGCGGCATCGTCGACCGCGGCAACATCACGATCGACGAGCAGACGCTGCGCAAGGTCGGCATCGCGCCGTACATGGGCTCGCTGGGCGCGGGCCTCGGCTCGATCATGGTCAGCGACGCGACGTGGAACAGCTCGAGCATGACGTCGAACAGCCACGTCATCACGGACATCCTCAAGACGGAGCTCGGGTTCCAGGGCTTCGTCTCGACGGACTGGAACGCGGCGACGGACTCTCCGGGATCGACGATCCCGAAGGCGATCATGGCGGGCATCGACATGCTGATGCAGCCCTCCGACTGGAAGGGCGCCATCAACACGATCAATACGTCGACGGCGATCACCGATGCGCGCATCACCGACGCGGCGACGCGCATCATCCAGACGAAGTGCCAGGCGGGCCTCTTCGGCTGGAAGCGCGACACGACCCTGGCGGCGAACGTGGGCTCGGCGGCGCACCGCATGGTGGCCCGCCAGGCCGTGCGCGAATCGATGGTGCTGCTGCAGAACACGGGCAACGTGCTGCCGCTCGCGAAGACCGCGAAGGTGTGGGTGGGCGGCAGCGGCGGCGACAGCCTGGCGAACCAGATGGGCGGCTGGACGATCACGTGGCAGGGCAACGGCGCCAAGACCACGGGCACGACGATCAAGGCCGCCATCAGCAAGGTGACGCCGGTGGTCGCGAACATGGCCGACGCGGACGTGGCGGTGGTCGTCGTCAGCGAGAAGCCCTACGCCGAGTTCAAGGGCGACAGCGCGACGTTGAACACGATCTCGGCGGCGGACTTCGCGCTCATCGACAGCGCGAAGACGGCGGGCAAGAAGGTGGTCGCCATCGTCCTCAGCGGGCGGCCCGTGCTGATCCAGGATCACCTCTCGGCGGCGGGCGCGTGGATCGCCGCGTGGCTGCCCGGCAGCGAGGGCGACGGCGTGGCCGACGTGCTGTTCGGCGACTACAAGCCCACGGCGAAGCTCTCACACAGCTGGCCGAAGACCGACGCCCAGTACTCGATCATGGTGAGCGGCTACGACCCGCTGTTCAAGGCGGGGTTCGGCCTGACGTACTGATCCCGAGGTAGGCGTTCGTTATCCCGGGGCGTCCAGTCGCCCCGGGGCAGCTAGCTTGTCCTGGCGGACAATGCTGGGTGCTGAGGGCGCGTGATACCTTGCTCGGGCCCGTGCGAACTGAGCGATCGTCGTGCTGAGCCCGCGAACCACGAAGCGCGCTCGGGTGCGCCCAGCGGCGAAGTCGGTGCGCCGCGATATCGAAGGCGAGATCCATGCGCGTCGCAAGGCGCTCGCCGACCTGATGCATTCGAAGGTGCTGGGGCAAGGGGACGTGACTCGCGCCTTCAAGCAGATCACGGAGACCGCGGCCGACGTCCTGGACGTCGAGCGCGCCAGCGTGTGGCGCCTGGTCGACGGCGGCGTCGCGATCGAGTGCATCGATCTCTACGAGCGGTCGCACCAGCGGCACAGCGCGGGAGTGCGCATCAGCGCCGCCGAGGTGCCGCGCTACTTCGAAGCGTTGCAACGAGAACGCACCATCCGCGCTCACGACGCGCGCACAGACCCGCGCACCAGCGAATTCCGCGAGGGGTATCTCGAACCGTTGCGCATTCGGTCGATGCTGGACGCGCCGTTTTTTCTACGCGGCAAGATGGTGGGCGTCGTGTGCCACGAGCACACGGGCAAGCCCCGGCGCTGGAAGCTGCAAGACGAGCTGCTCGCTGGCTCGTTCGCGGATTTCGTCGCGGTCGTGCTGGAGACCGCGGCCTGGTACGAGGTCGAGGGCGCGCTGCGCGTCGAGCGGGACGTGCTGGAGACGAAGGTGCCGAGCGCACCCGCGAGCTGCAGGACAGCGAGGCGAACCTGCGCGCGCTGGTCGACTTCTCGCCGGTCGCGATGGTGGTGACCCGGATCGCCGACAGCAAGGTGTTGCTCGGTAACCGCCGAGCGGCGGCGATGTTCGAGGTGCCGTTCAACGAGACCGAGGGACGCGATCCGCGCCAGCACTGGGTGAACCTGGCCGACCGCCAGCGGTACCTGGAGCACGTGTTTCGCCACGGCCGCATCGACGACTTCGAGGCCGAGATGCAGACCATCGGCGGGCGAAGGTTCTGGGCGTCGCTGTCGGGCCAACGCCTGCGCTTCGGGGGTGACGAGGCGCTGCTGGCCGCGATCGTCGACGTCACGGTCCAGAAGCAGACACGAGAGGTTCTCCTCGAGCAGGCGACCCACGACGTGCTGACGCAGTTCTTCAATCGGCGCTACATCGAGGATGCGCTGGGCAAGGAGGTCGAGCGCGCCGAGCGGCACGCGCGCCCGCTCGTGGTCGCGATCCTGGACGCGGATCACTTCAAGCGCGTCAACGACACCCACGGCCACCACGCCGGTGATGAGGTGCTCCGCGCGATCTCGCAGCGCTGCCGACAGACGCTGCGCGCGAACGACGTGCTCGGGCGCTACGGCGGCGAGGAATTCGTGATCGTGTTCCCCGAGACGACGCTCGAGGAGGCCGGCGTGGTCGCAGAGCGGCTGCGCGCCGCTGTGGCCGGAAGTCCGGTCGAGGTCGGAGGCGACGCGCTGAGCGTCACCGTATCGATCGGATTGGCGGCGCACACCTCTGGGCAGAACCGGGACAAGCTGTTGCAGCGCGCCGACGCCGCGCTCTATGCGGCCAAGGAGGACGGCCGCAACCGCGTCCGGTCAGCGTAGGTTCAGGGTCGCAGCGTCCGACGCGAGACTCTCAGCGCCAGCGACTCGAACGAAGGGCCGTATGGATCCCACGAGGACGCGGGCCTGCGGCGCAGGTCAGG
>DASZUD010000244.1:0-4876 GCA_035548155.1 Polyangia bacterium | reverse complement strand
CGGCTCGGACGCCGCCGCGGCCGCTCGGGCCGGCGGCGCGCTCACCGCCGGCGGCGCGGGCTCGGCTTTGGCGGCAGGCTCGGCCTTCCGCGCGGAGACCGTGCGCGGCACGCCCATCAGCCCCGAACGCTTCCTCTTCTCCAGGTTCGTGCGCAGCTGCCCCACGAGGGCGCGCAGCTCCTCTCGATCGTCAGCGACCATCCACCACCAGCGCGTCGACGGCCAACGCGTAGTAGAAGGTCGCGGCCGTCTCCGCGCCGCTCAGGGTCGCGTCGCGGCCGATCGCGCCGTCGCGATCCGCGTCGCGCCGACCGAGCTCGTCCATGATCCGGTTGTACGCCTCCATGAGCGCCGGATCCGTCGACACGACGTAGGCCTGGCCCAGCGCCCAGGCCGCGCACGCGTTCCACGTGTTCTCGTCCTGCCTGCGCGCCTGAAAGCCGCTCGGCGCGCACGGCACGACGCGCTCGCGCAGCCACGCCCCCACGAACGGCGTGTTCCCCTCGGCCGCCAGCACGGCCAGCACGCGCGTGGCCGTCGTCGACGAGAAATCGAACAGCCCGCCGGCGGGCTGCGGCTCTTCGGCGAAGGGCGGCGGTGGCCGCATGCCGAACGCGCGCTCGACGAACTTGTGCCCCGCCGCCAGCAGGCCGCGGTCCTCGACGGCGCGCGCGTGCTCGATGAGGGCACGCGCGAGAAACCCCGGGTCTTTGAAGTCGCGGCCCGACGAATCGGTCAGCGCCGAGAGGTACGCGGCCAGCACACGGGCCGCGCGATCGACCAGCGCCTGGCGCCGCCCGTCGCTGGGCGAGAGCGGCCGCTCGGCGTCGTTGGCGACGAGCAGCATCGCGCAGTCGTAGGCGGCCTCGTCGTTCGCCGAGTTGTCGAGCGACTCGGGCACGAAGCGCTTGCCCTGCGCGTCGACGAACGCCCACGCGGCCGCGCGGTTCGCCACGAAGCGCGGCTCGCCGGCGAGGCGCGCGTGCCGCGCCCAGATCCAGATCGCGGCGAGCGTGCCGTGGAAATCGAGGTCGTCCGGCTGCGAGCCCGGCCACGGCGGCACATTGCCGCGAGTGGAGGCGCCGGTCGACTGCCGGGCCGCGAGGACGCCACCCGCGAGGCCGAGGTGGCTCGTGGCGATGGGAGCGTAGGTCTTGAGGCGAGGATCGGGCATCGGGTTCGTCTCTCGAGCGCGCTAGCCGGGCAGGCGGGTCGTCCGCGTCTTGCGCGCGGGGCGCGGCCCCGGCGCCGCGCCCGGCCCCTTCGAAGCAGGGCGCGTGGCCAGTCGCGGCACCAGCAGCGTCCAGAGGCGATCGGCGACGGTGGCCTTCGAAGTGCGCCCGATCTCCGTCTGCGAGCCGTCGGCGAAGATCACGGTGACGGCGTTCTCGTCGGCGCCGAAGCCGATGCCCGCCTGACTCACGTCGTTGGCGACGATCGCCTCGCAGCCCTTCTCGACCAGCTTGGCCGCCGCCCGCTCGGCGAGGAGCGCCGCGTCGCCGTTCACGGTCTCGGCCGCGAAGCCCACGAGGAACGGCAGGTGCGCGTCGCCGCGCGTCTCGACCAGGCCCGCGAGGAGATCGGGGTTGGCGGCGAGCGTCAGCGTCGGAGCCGATCCCGTCGCGCGGCGCGAGAGCTTGCCCGTCGCGGGCGCCGCGGGACGGAAGTCGGCGACCGCGGCCGCCATGACGACGACGTCGGCCTCGGGCGCGAGGCGCTCGAGCGCCTTCTGCATCTCGGCGGTGGTCGACACGTCGAGGCGCTGCGCGACGCCCGCTGGCGTCGCGGGCGTGCCCGGCCCGGCGACGATCGCGACCGCCGCCCCGCGCGCCGCGGCCGCCTCGGCGATCGCGAAGCCCATCTTCCCCGAGGAACGGTTGCCGAGAAAGCGCACGTCGTCGACGGGCTCCTGCGTCGGCCCCGCGGCGACGACGACGCGGCGGCCCGCGAGATCGCGCGGCGTGAAGACGCGCGCGGCCGCCGTGACGATCTCGGGCGGCTCGATGAGCCGGCCCGCGCCGACCCAGCCGCACGCGAGCGGCCCGCGATCCGGGCCCACCGTGTTGAACCGCCGACCACCGTCAGGCCCCAGCAGGCGCGCGAGGTTCGCCTGCGTGATCGGGTTCTCCCACATGTTGACGTTCATCGCAGGCGCCAGAAGAACGGGCGCGCGCGAGGCCAGCACGACGGCGGCCAGCAGGTCGTCGGCCAGGCCCGCGGCGATGCGCGCGATGACGTCGGCGGTCGCGGGCGCGATCACGAGCAGGTCACACTCGTCGGCCAGGCGGATGTGCCCGATCTGCGCCTCCTCGGCCGGATCGAACAAGCTGCGCGCCACGGGGTGACCCGACAGCGTCTGCATCGTGAGCGGCGTGATGAACTGGGCCGCCGCGTCGGTGAGGATCACGCGCACGCTCGCGCCCGCCTTCACGAACGAGCGGCAGAGCTCGGCGGCCTTGTAGGCGGCGATGCCGCCGCTGACTCCCAGCACGATCCTCTTGCCGGCGAGCGTGACGTGTTCCTCCGCTGAAAGCGGCTGGGCGACAATCTCGGGCGCGGGACCTGTGCTCATGCGCGATCCTCGGAAGGCTTGGCTGCTGGGGCAACGACCTTACCGCAAAACCGTCACGGAGATCCCCACCGTCCGCGCCAAAAGGTATAAGAGGGCCAACGTGGCAGAGACGGGCGGGTTTCCGAGGCGGTTCGACCAGTACGTGTTGCTCAAGCCCCTCGCGAGAGGCGGGATGGGCGAGCTGTACATGGCCGTCTCGGGATCGCGCGGCATGGAAAAGCTGTGCGTCATCAAGACCGTGCTCCCGAACCTGGTCTCGATCGAGAACGCCAAGCGGTTCCGCGACGAGGCGATGGTCGTCGTGAAGCTGCAGCACGGGAACCTGGTGCCCGTGTTCGACGCGGGGCGCTTCGAGAATCAGATCTACCTCGCGATGGAGTACGTCGACGGCAAGGATCTCCTGGCCGTCTGGAACCGCTGCGCGCAGAAGCGCGTGCCCTTCCCCATCGACGTCGCGGTCTACATCGTCAAGGAGCTGGCGCGGGGCCTCGGCTACGCGCACGCGTTCGGCGGGCTCAGGCTCGTGCACCGCGACGTCTCGCCCGCGAACGTGCTGCTGTCTTACACGGGTGAGGTCAAGCTGACGGACTTCGGGCTCGCGCGGTCCACGCTGAAGCTGCAGCAGACCGCGCCGGGGATCATCTACGGCAAGCTCTCGTACCTGGCGCCGGAGCAGGCGCGCAGCGAGCCGCTGGACGGGCGCACCGACCTTTACGCGGCGGGCATCCTGCTTTGGGAGCTGCTCACGGGGCAGCAGCTGTTCCCGGTGAAGCCGGCAGCCGACGGCGACGAAGAGGCGCGCCGCGACTCGACGGCCGACGCGCTGGCGCGTGTCCGCGATCCGAAGGTCGTGCCTCCGTCGCAGGTGACGCCGCGCGTGCCGCCCGAGCTGGACACGATCGTGATGCGCGCGCTCGCCCCCGAGCCGGCGCGCCGCTACCAGACGGGCGAGGAGCTGCGCGCGGATCTGGCGGCGTTCCTGGCAGCGACGACGCCCGCGACCGACGCCGCGCGCCTGGCGGCGTTCCTGCGCCCGCTGTTCCACGACGTCGCGGAGTCGGAGCGCGCCGAGCGCGAGGCGCTGGTGCGCAACGCCGCGGGGTTGCTCTCCGGCGCGTTCAGCTCGGAGATCCCGCGCGCCGACGGCCCCGTCGACGCGGCCGGTACGCCGCAGGCGCGCGCGCCCGGCCGCCGGCACACGGACACGGCGGCGTCGATGGACGCGGACGAAGAAGGCGGCCGGCGCCGCGCGTCCTCGGCCACGCCGGTGGGCCACGACACGGGCGGCCGCCCGAGCGGCGCCACGCGTCCCGGCGAGGACCCGCGAGTGGGCACCACGCTGGGCGGCCGCTACCACATCGTGCGCCTGTGCGGCGAAGGCGCGATGGGCCGGGTCTACGAGGCGCGCCACGTCGACATCGGCCGGCGCCTCGCCGTGAAGGTGCTGCACTCGAGCTTCCGGCACAGCGCCGAGGTCGTCGAGAGATTTCGGCGCGAGGCGCGCGCCGCCTCGAAGATCGGCCACCCCAACATCGTCGACGTCACCGACTCGGGGATGACGTCCGACGGCGCGTTCTTCTTCGTGATGGAGTTCCTCGACGGCGTCGACCTCGAGCAGCTCATCCAGCGCGAGGGCGCGCTGCCCGTCGAGCGCGCGCTGACGCTCGCGGGGCAGCTCTGCCGGGCGCTGCAGGCGGCGCACGCGAGCGAGATCATCCACCGCGACCTCAAACCGGCCAACGTGATGCTGGTCAATCGCAAGGACGAGGACGACTTCGTGAAGGTCCTCGACTTCGGCATCTCGCGGAACATGGATCTCGAGAGCAGCGGCGACGACATCCCCGGAACCGCGAAGCGCGGCCTCACTCGCCCCGACGTGGCGGTGGGCACGCCCGTGTACATGTCCCCCGAGCAGGCGGCGGGCATGCGCGCGGACGCGCTCACCGACGTGTACGCCGTGGGCGGCCTCCTCTACGAGATGCTGACGGCGACGCCGCCGTGCACGGGCGACGACGTCCTCACGGTGCTGAACAAGAAGGCCACCGAAGATCCGACGCCCATCGGCAAGCTGCGCCCCGACCTGCCGCGCGAGGTCCAGGAGCTGGTGATGCGCGCGCTCTCGCGGCGGCCCAAGGATCGGCAGCCGTCGATGGCGGCGCTCAAGGACGACGTCATGCGGTGCCTCGCGATCGTGCAGGGGACGCCCCCCCCCGTCGCGGCCAGCCCCGAGGCGAGGCGCGTGCCCGCGCCCAGCGCCGAAGCGCGCGCGCGCCGCTCGACGGAGCGCCTGCCCACGCTGCAGGC
>DASZUD010000243.1:0-9673 GCA_035548155.1 Polyangia bacterium | reverse complement strand
CTGGACGACGCCGTCGCCAAGATGGACGCGCTCTACGCGCTCGGCGACCTGGCGCAGCGGCTCGGCCGCACGCGCGAGGCGCTCGGTCACTTCGAGGAGATGCTGCGGCTCGCGTGGCACCTCGATCTGCCGGCGAAGGGCGGGGCGGCTCACGGGCGGCTCGGCCGTCTTCACGGGACGCTGGGCGCTCACAATCAAGCGCTGCGGCACCTCGAGCTCGCGCGCCAGCTGTTCGAGGTCGCCGAGGACGCTCCGGGCGTCGCGGCCGCGCTCGACGACACGGGACGCGTGCACTTCCTCCTGGGCGCGCCCGAGGCGTCACTCGCCTGCCACCGCTCGGCGCTGGTCGTGCGCGAGCAGCTGGGCGACGAGCGCGGCCGCGCCCTCACGCTGGCGCGCCTCGGTCAGGTCGAGCAGGAGGCGGGCGATCTCGAGGCGGCCGCGGCTCACTTTCGCGAGGCCCTCGTGCTGCGGCGCAAAGTGGGCGATCGCTCGGGCGAGATCGCTTCGCTGCTCGATCTCGGCGGTCTGCAGCTCGACCTCGGGAACGTCGCCGTCGCCGTGGGCTTGCTCGAGGAGGGGAGGGCGCTCGCGCGGGCGCTCGGTGAGCGGCTCTCGGAGGCCAGCTTCGCCATCGCCCTCGGTGAGTGCCACCTCTCGGTCGGGCAGCCTCGCGTGGCGCTGAAGGAGCTCGACCGGGCGCGCGAGATCGCCCGGCAGTTCGGGGCCCGCGTGCTCCTCTCCGAGGCGACGCGCGGCCTGGCCGAGGTCCGCCTCGCTCTGGGCGACGCGCGGCGCGCCCGCGACGACGCGCGCCAGGCGTTCGAGATCGCCGAGCGCATCGGCGCCGCGCCGCTCGTGGGCGCCGCGCTGCGCGTCGTGGCCGCCTCCGTCGCGCTCGGCGCACCCGGAGAGCCCGATCTGGGCGGCGCGCGTGAAATGTTCGACCGAGCGGTCGAAGTGCTCTCCAACGCGGGCGCGGAGCTCGAGCTCGCGCGCACCCTCGCGTCCTACGCCGAGTTCGAGGCGAGCGTCGGCCGCCGCGACACGGCTCTCGAGCTGCGTCGCCAGGCCTCGCTCATCCGATCGCGCACCCGCCCCGGATCGGGCGGGCGCCGCCGTCCCTCCTCGGACGCCGCGGCTGACGCCGCTCTCGAGGCGCTCGCGGCCTTGTAGCGGGCGTGCGCCCTCGTGGCCTGCACGCGTCCGCCGAGGCCGTTGCCGCGGGCGCGGAACAGCTACTTCTTCTTGAGCTCGTCCAGCTTCACGAGCAGCCGGTCGGTCGACCACTTCGGCGCGAGGAAGACGTCGGAGGGGCTCTTCGACGACTGCAGGTAGACGTTCTGCTTGTCCTTCGACTCGTCGCCGATCTTGAAGGTGATCGCCTCGCCCTTCTTGCTCTTGATGGCCACGGTGGCCTTGGGCTTGGCGAGGCCGGTCGTCGCGGGCGCCGTGTCGTCGGCGAAGCTGGCCGCCTTCCAGTCCTTGAAGGCGCCGCCGATCGCGGGCGTGCGGCCCGGGTCGACCTGGAACTTCGCCGGCCTCGTGGCCTTCCATCCCGCCGGGTCGTGCACGAGGGTGTACGAATCGGCGCCGTGGGAGACGGCGACCTCCGACAGGTCCGCCTCGCTGATGTCGGCGAGGGTCTTGTCCTTGAAGTCGAGGGGCTTCTTTGCGACGTGGTCGACGTTGAAGTTCTTCACGACGTAGATCTGGGGCGCGTCGCCGGTCTTCACGTACAGCTCGTCGGGCGCCTTCTTGCCCCCCACGAGCACCGTGACGTTCTTGCCGCCCTTGAGGCCCACGGTGACCGTGCTGGAGGGCGCATCGAGCCCCGTCTGCGCCGGCGTCGCGCCTTCAGCGAAGTCGTTCGCCTTGAACGCCGACATCGCCGAGACCAGGGCGTTGGCGGCGGCGTTGTCGACCTTGTCGAACTTCGGCACGGACGTGACGATCTGCCACTGGTCCTCGCCGTTGCTGCCCTTGCCGTTCTTCTTGAGAATGGCGACGCCGCCGTCCTTGGCCTTGACGGTGATCATCTCGGCGTCGGCCGCGGGGAAGGTCGTGATGCTGCGATCGCGCCAGTCCGCCGCCGACTTGTCGAAGGTCGAGCGCAACGGCCCCGACGCCTGCCAGACCTCGTCCTTGCCCGCGAGACGCACCATCGTGCCGTTCCCGGAGGCCTTCCCGACGTAGAGGTCGGCCAGCGTCTGCCCCGCCTTTTCGCTCTTGGCGACGACGTGAATGGCCTTGGCGTCGTCCACCTCGAACTCGGCCTGCTTGGCCTTGTTCTCGGTGACGAGGTTGCCGAGCTCCAGCTTCTCGAGCGCCTCGAAGGCGGCCTTGACGTTGGTGTCGTCGGCGGCGGCCGCGACGGGCGCCGTCACCTTCACCTTCCCGCCCTCGCGCTTCAGCGTCGACGTGACGCCTCCGCGCGTGATCGAGACGGTGTCGAGCGCGTTCGGGTCGATCTTCGAGATCGGCCGCTGCTTGTCACCCGCGCTTTCACCCTTTTCGGGCTGGCGAAGGGCGAACAGGGCGACGAAGCCCAGGATGGCGAAGGCGGCGACGGCGGTGATCGTCTTGCGGTTCATGTCGGGGCGTCCTCGGAGGTAGGGGCCAACTCCACGTTCGGAGCTTGGCGGGAGGGGAGGGCCTAGAGCTGCTGCTGCTGCCGCTGCGTCTTCCGCATGCGCCAGCGCACGAGCCCAAAGGCGATGAACAGGATCGGAACGCCGGCGACGTTCACGGTCTTGTAGAGGCCGGCCTTCTCGTCCGCGTCGGGGCGCAGCGGCCGCGAGGCCACGCTCTTCGTGCGCACCGACGTGAGGGTCTCGTCTTCGATGGTCCAGCTGATGGCGTTGAACAGCATCTGCGCGCCGTTCGAGTAGACCGGCACGAAGCGCGCGGCCTGCAGGTACTCGTCGTTCGCGAAGTCGGAGTCTCCGACCACCACCAGGCGCACGGGCTTCTTCGACTCGGACGGCGGCGTCCCCGGCTGGTCGGGCGTCGACATGCCCGGCGAGGCGGCGGGCGCGTAGGCGCTCTTCAGCGGGCCCTGGTAGGCGTAGCCCATCGAGTACACGCCCTTCTCCTTGCCTTCCTCGACCTTCGTGCCGGGGCTGAAGAAGAAGAAGCCCGTCTGCTTCCAGGCGTCGGGCGACGTGCGCGCCAGCGTCCACAGGCGGGCGCCCGGCTGTGTCGGCTTGCCGCCGGCCAGCGGTCCGACGAGCTCGACCGAGCTGCCGTACGGGAAGATGAGCGCGTTGATGCCCGCGAGGACGGAGAAGTCCTTGTCGCTGGTCTCGGGCGCCTCGGTGCCCAGGAAGAACGGCTGGTTCACCAGCATCTTCCGGCCGCCGAAGTCGAGGAGGCCCGGCGCGGACTGCTTCTTGTCGAAGATGAAGTCCTCGTCGACCTTGAAGCCGTACTTCTCGAGCAGCGGGCCGAGGCCCGTGTTGTTGGGCTGGCCGATCTTGGGCTGCATCTGCTGCAGCTCCGGCATGTTGCCCTGGGGCGAGCTCATCGCCATGCCGTCGACCAGGAAGATCGCGCCCTTGCCCTTCATGAGGAAGGCGTCGATCTCCTTGAGTCCCTTCTCGTCGAAGGCCTGCTTCGGGCCGCCGACCACGAGCGCGTCGACGTCGTCACCGATCGGAGTCTGCGACGGGTTCACGGAGGTGACGTCGTACTCCTGGTCGAGGAAGTGCTTGAGGAAGGTGAAGCCGGTCGACGTGTCCGACTCGTTGTGTCCTGTCGTAAAAGCGACCTTGCGCTTCTTCTGCGTCATCCGCTTGATGAGCGAGGTCGTCATGTACTCGAGGCCTTCCTGCTGGCCGACCTGCGGGATCGCCTCGCTCTGACCGTTGTACTGGAGGCAGAGGCCCAGGTACGCCTGGCTCACCTCGAACTTCTCCGACCGCATGACCTGGAGCTGCAGCTTGTTGATCTTGCAGTCCGTCGCGTCCTGCTCGATCTGCTTGTCGGCCGAAGGATCGAAGGCCTCGAAGCGGATCTTGCCCTTCGACGCCGAGCGGTACTCGTCCATGAGGTCGCGCGTGTAGCGGCTCACGTTGACGAGCTCGGGCGGCAGGTCCTTCGAGATGTACGCCTTGATCGTCAGCGGATCCGGCAGGTTCTTCACCAGCTCCTTCGACGCCGGCGACAGCGTGTACATGCCGTTCGACGTGAGGTCGAGGCGGCCGAAGACGCGCGTCCCGATGAGGTTCACGAGGACGATCGCGCCGATCACGAAGATCGTGTAGACGGTCGCGTTCGACGCGTACGTCCGCTTGCGCTTGTCCATGTTGGACTTTGCTTCGGTGCCTTTGTCCTGAGTGTTGTCGGCCATGATTACTTCCACCTCCGCGACTCGAGCGAGGTCGTCGCGAGCAAGAGGCACGCCGTGATGATCGACAGGTAGTAGATCACGTCGCGGCTATCGACGACGCCGCGGCCGATGTTCTCGAAGTGCCCGTCGATGCTGAGGAAGGCGACGATCGGCTGCAGGCCCTGCGGCACGAACTGCGTCAGCTTGCCGAAGAGGTAGAGCGCGAAGCACACGCCGAACGAGGCGATGAAGGCCACGATCGAGTTGCGCGTGAACGCCGAGCACATGACGCCGATCGCGACGAACGCGCCGGCCATGAGCAGGAGGCCCAGATAGCCGCCGATCGCGGGCCCTCGGTCGAGCGGCCCCAGCAGCTTGACGCTGATCGTGAAGGCCAGGGTAAGCCCGATCGCCGTCGCCACCAGCGCGAGCGCCGCGAGGAACTTGCCGACGACGACCTCCCAGTCGCGCACGGGCATCGTCGAGAGCAGCTCCAGCGTGCCGCTGGACTTCTCGTCGGCGAGCAGGCGCATCGTGACGGCCGGCACCATGAACATGAACAGGAACGGCATGAAGCCGAACAGCTGCCGCAGCTCGGCCTGCTTCTCGAGGAAGAGCTGCGTGAAGAACAGGTAGCCGGTGATGATCGTGAAGACCGTCACGACGATGTACGCGACGGGCGAATTGAAATAGGTCCGGATCTCGCGGCGCGAGATGACGAGCGCGGGGCTCATGACTACGACTCCTCTCCCGTGGTGAGGTGGCGGAAGACGTCCTCGAGGCTGGCCGACTCGCGGGCCAGCTCCAGCAGCGTCCATTGGTTGTCGACGGCGGCGCGGAAGATCGTCTTGCGGAGATCGGTCGACGCCGCGCCGTCGATCGCGAAGGAGAAGGTGCCCTGCTCGGCGCCCGCGATGGGCTGGCAGCGCGTGACGCCCGCGAGGCTGGCCAGGCGGTCGCGCACCGCCTCGGCCGGCGCGCCGTTCTTCTCGACGGCGACGCGGTAGCGCCCGCCGCGCTCGCGCTGGCGCAGGTCCTCGGGCGTGCCGTCGGCCACCAGCTTGCCGCCCGCGATGATGACGATGCGATCGCAGGTGGCCTGAACCTCCGGGAGGATGTGCGTCGAGAGGATGACCGTCTTCTCGCGCCCGATCTCCTTGATGAGCTCGCGGATCTCGACGATCTGGTTCGGGTCGAGGCCACTCGTCGGCTCGTCGAGGATCAGGATGTCGGGATCGTGGAGCATCGCCTGGGCGAGGCCGACGCGCTGGCGGTAACCCTTCGAGAGCTCGCCGACCAGCTTGCCGGCGACGTTCGCGAGGCCGCAGCGGCCGCCGATCTCACGGATGCGGGCGGGGCTCTTCGCCGGGTCCATCTGGCGGACGTCGGCCGCGAACTGCAGGTACTCGAGCACCGTCATGTCGCGGTAGAGGGGCGTGTCCTCCGGGAGGTAGCCGATGCGGCGGCGCACCTCCAGCGACGCGTCGAACACGTCGAAGCCCGCGACGCGCGCCCGGCCCGCGGTCGGCGCCAGGTAGCAGGTCAACATCTTCATGGTGGTCGACTTCCCGGCGCCGTTGGGTCCGAGGAAGCCGAGCACCTCGCCCTTCTTGACGGTGAACGTCACCTGGTCCACCGCGCGCGTCGCGCCGTAGTCCTTGGTGAGGCCTTCGACCTCGATCATTGCGTCGGACATGCGTGCCCCTGTTCCTTTGCGTGTACAGGCAAGTTGCGACTCCAACAGCCGGATATTCAGGACTATTCCCGCCCGCTCACAAAAGGGCGAGCGTCCGTTCGCGGCTGTCCGGTTCGTTACTTCACGGGTCCCGGGGCTGTCAAGCCGCCGCGGCATTCCCGGACGCACGGCCCGCGAGTTTTCGGCCTCGAGGGCGGCCGAATGTCGCACCTGTCAGCTCGGCGGGCCGTGGGCGGGGCAGTCGACGTCCGTGCCGGCCGAGCAGCCGGTCGGGCAGCAGAAGTCGGCCGTCTTGCCCGAGCAGGCGGTGATCGGCGGATGGCGGCAGGCCGCCGTGCACCGCTCGGGCTCGCCGACCAGCACCTCGCGGGTGCACGTGTCGCCGTCGTCCGGGCATTGAGACGGGCACGTCGAAGGCGGATCGCACGTCTCACCTGCGCCGATCTGGCCGTCGCCGCAGGTGACGACGCAGTCGGCGTCGGAATTCGAGTCGCAACCGGGCGGGCAGCAGCCGTCGCCGTCGCGGCAGATCGCGATCGCCGCGTGGCCGCACGTGCGCGAGCAGCCGGCGATCGTCCCCGCGGCCCAATCGGCGGTGCACGCGTCACCGTCGTCGCAGGTCCGCGCGCACGCGCCGGCCAGGCCGGCCGTGATGGCGCGGTCGCAGGTCTCGCCGGCCGAGAGCACGCCGTCGCCGCAGACGACGGAGCAGTCGCTGTCGTTCGCGATCGTGCACCACGCGGGGCAGCAGCCGTCACCCGAGACGCACGCCGTGACGGGGTGGGCGACACAGCGTGCATTGCACGAGGCGGGCACGCCCTCGATCCGGATGGGCGTGCAGGCGTCGCCGCCGAGGCAGGTGGTTGGGCAGGCGAGGGGGCTCGCGCCGTAGTCGCACGTCTCGCCGGGTCCTTCGGCGACGCCGTTTCCGCACAGGGGCTCGCAGTCGGGATCGAGGGAGGCGTCCGTGCCTGGGGCGCAGCAGCCGTCGCCCGCGCGGGCCGTCGTGATGGGCACGAAGATGCACGCCGCCTGGCACGTGCCGCGCGCGACGAGCACGTCGCGCGTGCAGGCGAGGCCGTCGGTGCACGACGTGGGGCACGCGCCCGGCTTGCCTTCGGCGATGCCCAAGTCGCAGGTCTCGCCGTTCGCCGCCTGCACGACGCCGTCTCCGCACGTCGCCGAGCAGTCGGGATCGGTCGTGGCCGTGCAGCCCACGGCGCAGCACCCGTCACGCGCGCCGCCGCACTTCGTCACTTCCTGCAGCTCGCAGCGCGCGGTGCAGGAGGCCGTCGCGCCGACGAGCACGTTCTTGAGGCAGGCGGAGGGCGAGGGCGAACAGCTCTTCGGGCACTCGCCGCCCGGCGTCGCCGCCGCGGTGTCGCAAGACTCGCCCCCCTCGACGACGCCGTTGCCGCAGACGGGGGCGCAGTCGCGATCCGTTCGGCTGGTCGCGCCCGCCGGGCAGCAGCCGTCGCCCGAGACCAGCGCCGTGATGGGCGTGCTCACGCAGCGCGCGCGGCACGCAGAGCCCTCGAGCACGTCGATCGTGCAGGGATCGCCGTCGTCGCACGACGTCGGGCACGCGTGCGGATCGTTGGCGGGGAAGCCGGGGTCGCACAGCTCGTCCGCCTCGATCCGTCCGTCGCCGCACGCGATCGGACAGTCCGCGTCCGCCGCGGCCCAAGCGCCCACGGGGCAGCAGCCGTCGCGCGTGGCGCCCGACTGGCGCGTCACCGGCGTGTGCGCGCAGCTCGCGTCACACGTTCCGACGCTCACGATGGCGTCGGTCGTGCAGGGATTGCCTTCATCGCAGGTCGCCGCCGTCGGGCACGCGCCGGGCGCGCCGGGCGGGATCGCGGTGTCGCAGGTCTCGCCCTTGTCGACGTGGCCGTCGCCGCAGGTGCTCGAGCAATCGGTGTCGGTGGCGTTGGTCGCGCCCGCCGGGCAGCAGCCGTCGCCGGCCAGCCGATCCGTCACCTCGACGTGGCGGCACTCGACCTGACAACCTTGGCCGACGCGCGTGTCGGTCGTGCAGGCGATGCCGTCGTCGCAGCTCGCGGGTGGACAGGCGCCGGGGGCGCCGGCCGCGATCGCGGTGTCGCAGCTCTCATCGAGGTCGATGCGGCCGTTGCCGCACGTCGGGCCGCCGCCCGCGGCGCTGCCGGCGTCGCTCGGCGCGCCCGCGTCGGCGCCCGGAATCACGCAGACGGCGCCGCCGCAGTCGAGCCGCATCGCGATCGTCTGGCGCGTGCCGACGTGGAGCGAGAACGTGCTCGACAGCCCATGCGCGACGGTCTTCTCGGCCGCGTCGAGCGCCTTGACGTCCAGCGTGACCTCGCCGGTGACGGACGACGGGAGCTGGGCCGTGAAGGTCGTGGGGAAATCGATCGTGCGCCCGACGCCGTAGACGTTGTGCGACCTGCCCGAGGGCCCGATGATCGTCACGTCGAGCGCTGAGACCGGCGGCAGCGAGCCCATGAGCCCGACCGTCACGACCAGGACGGTCGAGCCCTTGGACTGACAGGAGGTGGTCGCGAGCGCGGCGAGCGCGACCAGGACGGTGGCGAGCCACCGGGACGGGCGTCCCATCGCTAGTAGAACCTCTTGTCGCCGAGCGCCGTCGACGGGACGCCGGTGTCGTGCTCTCGCGTGAGCAGCGCGGTGGCGACCCCGGCCGCGACGATGGCGCCGAACGCGGTCCAGACCCACCAGCGCTTCCAAAGAGCGGGCGACTCGGTCGCGGCGGGGACGGGGACGATGACGACGTCGTGCGCGAGGCTCGGCTTTGGCGCGGCGGCGGACGGCTGGCCCAGGGAGGCGAGCGCGGCCTCGACCTCGTCGCGGTCGGGCGCGTCGGGCGAGGTGGCGAGGTAGCGCTCGTAGAAGAAGCGCGCCTGGTCGCGCAGGCCGAGCAGCCGGTAGCCCTCGGCGATGTCGTAGAGGAAGCGCGGGTCCGCGCGCAGCTCGTAGGCGCGGCGGAACTCGGCGATGGCTTCTTGAGTCCGGCCGTGCTCCAGGAGGCGTTGCCCGAGCGCGGCGTGCCGTTCCACCTCGGCGTCGAATCCGACGTGGGGCGTGGCGGCGGGGGCAGGGGCGCCCGGCGCCGGTTCGACGGGCGTCGCGGCGCGCGCGACGGACGCCGTGGCGGCCACGTACGCGATCACGGCGGCGTGAAGAAACGGGAGGGCTCTCAAGCTAAATACGAGCTCCGGATTGATTCTGCGTCCGGCGTCGGCTTCGAGTCAAAGCTGCCGGCAGTCTATCGCTTTCGGGGGCGCGTGCCTCCGTCTCCCGGCTTCGCCGCCGGCTTTGGCGGGCCCTTCGCGCGCGGCTTCGCGGGCGGCTTGCCCGCCGGCTTCGCCGCCGTCTTCGTCGAGGTCTTTTCGGCGTCGCGCCTACCGGACGGCGTCGCGGGCGCGCCAGCGGCGGCCGCGGACTTGCGCACCAGCACGGGCTCGAGCGGCGCGAGGCCCGCGATCCAGCGCTGCGCGACCTCGGCGGCCGCGCCGCCGAGGCGGGCGGGCGCGGCCGCGTCGAGGATGGCGTTGGCCTTCTTCTTCAGGACCTCGGGCAGCTTGACCGGGCCGGCGGGCGTCGCCTCGAGCAACTCCTCGAAGTCGCGCACCTGCTCGGCCGCCAGCGGC
>DASZUD010000242.1:0-19272 GCA_035548155.1 Polyangia bacterium | reverse complement strand
GTTTTGGGCTCGGCAGGACTCGCCACCCGCGTCGCGCTCGAAGCTCCCGTGGCGTTCGAGGGGCGCCTGACGCCCGCGGCGCTGGCGGCGCACGCGAAGGTGACGGCGCTCGATCGGGGCACGCTGGCCGCGGCGGTCGTGCCGTCGGCCACCGTCGACGAGGATGGGCGGTACAGTCTGCCGCTCGCGAGCGGTCGCACCTACGAGCTCATCGTCGAGGCGCCGGCAGGCCAGGCGTTCTGGCGCCGTGCGTACGCGACGGTGTCGCCGGACGACGCCGCGAGCGCGAGCCGGATGGACTCGATGCTCGCGCCTCGTCCGTGGTCGGGCAGCGTGACCTGCGCGGGCAACGCCGTCGGGGGCGCGCTGGTTCAGGTCTTCTGCGCGGGCGCGTCGTGCCTCGACCCCACGCTGGTGCTCGCGCAGGGGACCAGTCGATCGGACGGAACCGTCGTCCTGATGTTGCCCGGCGTCGCGCCGGACCTTTGAGCTCGCGCCCGACTCCGGCTCTTGTCGGGCCTCGATCGGTGCTTCTTTGAGAGGGCGAGGAGGTTTCGAGACATGGCAACGCTGATTCGTAGAGAGATCGATCCCTTCCGTTTGGTCGACGCGTTCTTCGGGGCCGACGCGTTCGCGCCGGTCGGGGCGCGGCCCGCGCCACGCACGTTCGCGCCGCAGTTCGACGTGCGCGAGACGAAGGACGGTTATGTCTTCAAGGCCGACGTCCCGGGTGTCGCCGAAAAGGACTTGGACGTCCAGCTCACTGGCAACGTGCTGACGATTTCCGGCGAGCGGAAGGCCGACGGCACGGCGAATGGCGAGCGTTACTTCGCCGCCGAGCGCAGCTACGGCAGGTTCTCGCGCGCGTTCTCGTTGCCGGAGGGCATCGACGCCGAGCGCGTCTCCGCGGACGTCAAGGAGGGCGTGCTGACGCTGGTGGTGCCGAAGCGGCCCGAGGTGCAGCCTCGCCGCATCACGGTGGGCTCGCCCGCGAAGGCCTGACGGCGCGTCACCTGGTCCCGCGCGCAGCATCGAAGCTGGCGCGGGACGGGCCGTGTTACCGTGAGGCGTGGCTTCACGCGCTGCGGGACCGGCGGCAAGCGCTCTGGCCGCCGTGTTCGTGCTGGGGCCGAGCGTCGGTTGCGCCCCGTCGCTCTCGACGTTTCAGCCCGCGCACGTCGCGCCCAAGGGCCACGTCACGGCGGAGGTGGGCCTCGAGGGCGGCGTCCCCGTGGGCGCGTTCACGGCGCTGCTGGATGAAGGGAAGACGCTCGCGAAGCAGGGCGAAAGTGGCCAGCCGCTGACCGATGAAGAGAAGTGGCAGATTTTCGACGCGGGGGTGAACCTGCTCCTGCTGACGCCCTCGTTCGGGCCGCACGTGGGCGCGACGTACGTTCCCATCGATCACCTGGAGGTGGGCGTGCGCTACGCCGGCGCGGCGTGGCGGCTGGGCGCGCGCTATCAGCTGGCCGACCACGTGAGCGGCCCGTTCGATCTCACGGTGGGCCTCGGGGTGTCGCGGTTCGCGTACGCGTTTCCGCTGTCCGATCAGATCCCCGGCCTCGCGCTCGAGGACTTCTCGCGCTGGCAGGTCGACGTGCCGATCCTCTTCGGGACCTCGCGCGATTGGTTCCGCGTCTGGGCGGGCCCCAAGCTGCTGCTCACCTCGTACTCGACGGAGCTCAAGCTGACGTTGCCCGGTGAGGTCACGCTGGCGAGCTTCGACGGGACGGGCGCGTTCGTGGGCGCGCAGGGCGGCTTCGCGATCGGCTATCGGAAGGTCTTCGTGGCCTTCGAGCTGACGCTGGCCGAGGCGTTCGGCACGGCGCACCTCTCGGCGCCGCTGGCGCCGACCACGCATGACGTCGACGTTTCGTCGTTCACGATCTTTCCCAGCGTTGGCCTCATGGGCGAGTTCTAGATAATCTCCCGCCGACATGGATCCGGAACGTCTGCGAGATCTGCTCGAGTCCGTTGCGGCACGCCGCATGCCTGTCGACGAGGCGATGCGCGAGCTGCGCGAGCTGCCCTTTCGCTCGCTCGGCTTCGCCCACGCCGACACGCACCGCCACCTGCGCACGGGCTTCCCCGAGGTAATCCTGGGCGAGGGAAAGACGGCCGAACAGATCGCCGCGATCCTCCTCGAGCTGGCCAGGGGCGGCTCGACGGTGCTCGCGACGCGCGTCACGCCCGAGAAGGCGGCTGTGGTTCTCGCGGCCGTGCCCGAGGCGCGCCACTTGCCCGTGCCGCGCGCGATCGTGCTCGGGCCGATGCCGGCCCCGGATCGCGGGCGCGGGACGATCGCCGTCCTCAGCGCGGGGACGGCGGACGTCCCCGTCGCCGAGGAGGCGGCGCTCACGGCCGAGCTCGGCGGCAACAAGGTCGAGCGGCTGTTCGACGTCGGCGTCGCGGGACTGCACCGGTTGCTCGCCCACCGCGAGATAGTCGAGCGCTCGGAGATCACGATCGTCGTCGCGGGCATGGAGGGCGCGCTGCCCAGCGTCGTCGCCGGGCTGTTCGCGCGGCCCGTGATCGCCGTGCCGACCAGCGTGGGGTACGGCGCCAGCCTCCAGGGCATCGCGGCGCTGCTGGCGATGCTGACGTCGTGTGCGGCGGGCGTGTCGGTCGTCAACATCGACAACGGGTTCGGCGCGGGCCGGTTGGCGGCGATGCTCAACCGAAAGCGCGAGACGTGACGCGCGCGCGCGCGTTGCAGGGCCTGCACTTGCACCTCGAGCCCACGTCGGGCATCGCGGGTGACATGACGGTCGCCGCGCTCGTCGACGCGGGCGTGCCGGCGAAGGTGGTCATCGACGCGATCGCCGCCATGGGCGTGCGGGGGCTGCGTACGCGGTTCGAGCGGCGCCAGCGCGGCGCGTTCGTGGGGAGGGGCTTCGTCGTCAACTGGCCGGGCGAGCCGCGCAAGACGCGCCGAAAGGTCGACGCCCACGTGCACGACGATGGTCACGCGCATGACCGTGGAGATGACCTCGCGCACGCCCACACGCACAGCCCGGCCCACGTCCACGCGCACGCGCACGCGCACGCCGACGTCCACGACCATGATCATGCGGAGCATCACCGCGCTGCGGCCGGCCAGGCTCACGCGCACGAGCACCGTGACTACGCCGAGGTGAAGCGCCTCCTCCGGCGGGCGCGGCTCGACGCGGATGCGCGCGCGCTCGCGGAGGACATCTTCGAGCGCATCGCGCACGTCGAGGCGGCGCTGCACGGCACGCGCGTCGATCGCGTGACCTTCCACGAGGTCGGCGCGTACGACTCGATCGCCGACGTCGTGGGCGCGGCTGCCGCGGTCGCGTGGCTCGCGCCGGCGTCGATCGGTTCTCTCCCGATCGTCGTCGGAACCGGGCGCGTGCGCACGGATCACGGCGCGGTGCCGGTCCCCGCGCCCGCAACCGCCGCCCTGCTCGCGGGCGTTCCGATCCTGCCCGAGGGTCGCGGGGAGCTCACCACGCCGACGGGGGCCGCGATCATCGCGGCCGTCGTCGACGAGTTCGGGCCGCCGCCGCCGCTCACGATCTCGTCGATCGGCTACGGCGCGGGCACGCGCGAGCTCGACGATCGCCCGAACGTCTTGCGGGTCCTCGTGGGCGCGCCGCTCGGTCAGGCCGACGCGCCGGCCCTCGCCGAGATCGTGCGCGTCGAGGCGAACATCGACGACATGAGTCCCCAGTTGGTGGCGCCGCTCGTCGAGGCGCTCTTCGCGGCCGGCGCCGTCGACGCGTGGTCGGCGCCCATCCTCATGAAGAAGGGGCGCCCCGCGCTGGAGGTGACGGCGCTCGCGCCGCCCGCCGCGCTCGGCGACGTTCAGCGCGCGTTCTTCCGGCATTCGACGACGCTGGGCGTTCGGCTGCAGCCGATGTCGCGCGTCGTGCTGGGCCGATCGTTCGAGAGCGTCGCGACGCCGTACGGCGTCGTGCGCATCAAGCTGGGCGCGCTCGACGGCGAGGTCATGGGCGCGCAGCCCGAGTTCGAGGACTGCCGCCGCCTGGCGGCGAAAGCGGGCGTGCCCGTGCGGACGGTGCTGGGCGCGGCCACGGCCGCGGCGCACGCGCTGCTGCCAGCTGCCGGCCGTCCGAAGAGGCGCGCTCGATGAGCGATCTCTTGCGCCGGGCCGTCGCGGAGGACCTGTGGAAGGCGGCGCAGGTGCTGGCCGTCGGCACGGGCGACAGCCAGCTGCACGCCGCGGCCGAGCACATCGCGCACGCCTTGGCCGCCTCGTCGGTCAGCGTCCTCGCCGTCGTTTCAGAGCAGGTCGACGCCGCTTACATAGTCGCCGACAGCGACGAGAGCGAGGTCGGCCGCATGCGCCTGCCACTCGCGCAGTACCCGCACATCCAGCGCGCCTTCGAGACGGGCGAGGTGTCCTTCGCGGGCGGCGCGGGCGGCTCGCGTCCCGCCTCGGAGCTCTCGGCGGTGTTCCCGCTCATCGTCGGTCGCAAGCCCGTGGGCGCGCTCATCGCGCGCTTCCCGCGCGAGGCGGAAGGCGAAGGCGACTTCCGCCCGCCCGAGGAAGTCCTCAGCCTGGGGCGGCTGGCGGCCTCGCTGGTCGGCATGATCCTGCGCGGGTCGAAGGCGCTCGATCCGATCCGCGAGCGCGCGCGGCGCATCACGTCGCAGGACTTCCACGACGAGCGCCGCCTGCGCGCCATCGAGCGCTACCGCGCCTTCATCGACAGCGCCTCCGACGGCATCGTCGTGCTCGACGCTGGGGGCCGCGTGCTCTACATGAACCGCGCCGCCGAGGAGGTCACGGGCTACGCGCGCGACGGGCTCGCGGGCCGTCCGCTCACGCAGATCGTCCCCGAGATCCACCGCGCGAAGCTCGAGGCGGAGATCGTCCACGCGGTGAAGGCCGAGCCGGTCGACAACTTCGATCTCGAGATCGTCACGACGTCGGGTGACCGGCTCACGTTCTCGGTCGCCTCGATCGGCATCCTCTCGGAGCACGAAGCGGCGATCTTCTCCTTCCGCGACGTCACGCTCGCGCGCGAGCTCGAGCGCGAGCTGCGCCGCACGACGGAGTTCCTCGAGCGCATCCTGAACTCGACGGTCGACGGCATCATCGCCGCCGATCTGCGCGGCACGATCCTCCTTTTTAACCAGGGCGCCGAGCGCATCTGCGGCCACAAGGCGACGGACGTCATCGGCAAGATGTCGGTGCGTCGTCTCTACCCTGCTGGCGTCGCCGAGGAGGTGATGCGCCTCATCCGCTCGGCCGAGCACGGCGGCGGCGGCCGGCTCGAGCCCGTGCGCCGCGATCTCCTCGCCAGCTCGGGCGAGAAGATCCCCGTCTCGATCTCCGCGGCGCTCGTGTTCGACGACGAGGGCCGCGAGATCGCGACCGTGGGCATCTTCAGCGACCTACGCGATCGGCTGCGGATGGAGGAGCGCCTCGCGACGGCGCAGGCGAAGCTGGCCATCTCGGAGAAGCAGGCCGTGGCGGTCGAGCTGGCGGGCGCGGCGGCCCACGAGCTGAATCAACCGCTCACGTCCGTGATGGGCTACGCGCAGATGCTGCTCCGCAAGCTGGGCGCGAACGACGCGCTCGTCCCGCTGGTGCGGACGATCCTCGACGAGTCCGATCGCATGGCGTCGATCGTTCGCAAGCTGGGCAGCCTGACGCGGTACGAGACGAAGAGCTACGTGGGGGGGGCACAGATCCTCGACATAGACCGCTCCGCCGAAGGCGGCGCTCGCGCCACGCCTGCCGGTGGCTTGCCCAAGCGTGGCTCTCCCGAGGACGAGTGAAGCCGGGACGAGGTGAGGGCGTCGCCTCGAACGAGCCCCCGTCCCGCTTTCCGCCCGACGAGAAAGCGGGTAAAAGAGATCGACGATGAAGCCCGAGCAGATCACGGAGACCCTGGAGCAGGCCGCCGCGCAACTCGGAATCCGCGTGCGCTACGAGACGATGACGGGAGACACCGCCGGCAGCGGCGGGCTCTGCAAGGTGAAGGGCCAGTGGAACGTCATCGTCGATCGCAAGACGCCGCCCGCCGATCGCGCCGCGCTGCTCGTCGAGGCGCTGGCCGGCTTCGACACCGATGACGTGTATCTGCCGCCCCAGCTTCGTGAGGCTCTCGCGGCGAAGCGCGCCCAACTGCGCGCCGCCACCGAGGGCGCTTCGGGCGTCGCGACGGGCGAAGCTTCGCCCCAAGCGGGCGTCGCGACGGCCTGATTCGCGCCGGCTAAATCTAGCTGAGCCCGCGCAGGCGGTCGGTCAGGAACGGATCGCTCGTGATGGTGTCGCGCAGCGCCGCGCGCAGCTGATCGCGCAGCGCCGCGGGCGCACCCTTGTCGAGCTGCTGATCGAGCACGCGTTCGACGACGCGGTCGAGCGCCGCCTTCGCGTCGATCCGGCCCGCCTTCAGGTCGGACGCGATGTCGGAAGTCAGGGCGTCGACACCGGCAGGCGCTTTGGTGCTGGCAGGCGCCTTGGTGCCGGCAGGCGCCTTGGTGCCGGTACCGGTCGTCGGGGCAGCGCCCGGCCGGCCCGTCGCTAGGGTTTCGGCGAAGGTGCGGCCCGACGCGCCCGTCTTGACGTTCTCGGCGGCCGTCGCGCCTTTCCTGTCCGCCGAACGCTCGGCCTTCGCCGTGCCCTCTTTGCCGTTGCCTTGGCCTGTGGGCGCAGAGGTCCCCTCGGGAGGAGCGCCCGCGGACGTGCCTGGTCCGTTGACCTTCATCGCCAAAACTCAGCCACCTTAGCACGACGATGGGTTTTCAACTTCGGATGTTGGAGACCGCGGCCTTCGCGGTGTCGTGTTTGGCGCGCATGACGTTCGACAGCGTCGAGAAGCGCTGGCTGTCCTGCTGCACCTGCTCCTGCAGGCCGAGGAGTTGCATGTTGAAGGCCTGACTTTCGCGCTGCATCGCCTGCATCGACGCGATGTCCGTCCCGTCGGTCCCGGCGCCCCCCGCGAGCGCGAGCCCGATCTGCCCGCCCGGGGAGGCCGCGCTCGCCCCTCCCAAGCCTCGGGATCCCAACGGCGCGCCGACGAGCGCGCTGCTCGCGCGGCTCTCGGCGCCCGAGATCGCCGCAGCGAGACGGGGCGCGCCCATGACGTGCGTGGCCACGGCGGCGCCTCCCATCAGAACCGAGACGCCCCCCGCGAGGACCTCGCGGAACGGCGAGACGGTCACCTCCGTCTGGCGTGAACGGGTCGATTCGACGTCGATCCGGCGAGCCCGATTGTTGGCGGTCGAGTCCACGATGGAGACCGGCGGCCGTGAATCGGGGATGGGACTGGAAGATGACGACATGGGGACCTCCTTGCCCCGTTCTCGGCGCGGCCGCGAGGTGGTTTCGCGTTTCGGCTGCTTCGGGGTGTAGACTTTGGCCCGTGGGCCTGTTTCGCGGGTTTCTGGCGCCATTCAGGGGGGCGATCTACGTCGCGCGCGAGCGCCTGTGGCGTCACCTCGTCGTGCCCATCATCCTGAACCTCGCGCTGGGCGCCGCCACGCTGTTTGCCGCCGCGCGCTTTTGGCGCCAGGACCTCGACGAGCTGCTGCTGAAGTCGCCCGTCATCGGGTGGATCTTCGTGTCGGTGATGACGGTCATCGGCGGCGTCGTGCTGTTCATCCTCCTGCAGCCCCTGCTGAACGCCATCTTCTGCGATCGTCTCGCCGAGACCGTCGAGAAGCGGGTGCGCGGGAGCGCGCCCTCCGAGCCTCTGTGGGCGTCCGTGGTCCGGGCGCTCGCGCACGGTCTGCTCAAGCTGGTCTTCTTCGCCGTCGCGATGGGCATCGGGCTCGCGCTCACGGCGCTCACGGGCGTGGGCAGCCTCGTCGGCATCGGGCTGGGCGCGATCTTCCTGGCGTACGACGGCTTCGACTACCCGCTCGCGCGCCGCGGGGCGACCTTCGCGGGCAAGTGGGCGTACCTCGCCAAGAACCCGGGCCTGGCCATAGGCTATGGCCTCGGCACCTACGTCCTTTACCTCGTGCCGCTCGCCTTCGTCGTCGCGCCGCCGTTCGCGGCCGTGGGGGCGACGCTCGCGTACCTCGACGCCGACGAGCGCAAGACGCGGGGCAAGTCGCCCTCGCGGGACAAAGCGATGCCGCTGGGAGCTGCGAAGAAAGACGGTGCTGCCGCCGGTGAAGGAGATGCCGGGGCGCAAGCACACAAACCGATTGACATTTCAGCCAGTTAGGTCAGATAAATGACTTCCCAACGGCGGGCCCGGGCCGCCCAGAGGACACCAGGGGTTCACTCGCATTGAAGAAACCCATCCCGTTCGGCAAGTACTACCTCCTCGAGCGGATCAACGTCGGAGGTATGGCCGAGGTGTTCAAGGCCAAGACCTTCGGGGTCGAGGGCTTCGAGCGTCTGCTCGCCGTCAAGCGCATCCTCCCGAACATCGCCGAGGACGAAGAGTTCATCGCGATGTTCATCGACGAGGCGAAGATCGCCGTGCAGCTGCAGCACGCGAACATCGCCCAGATCTTCGACCTCGGTAAGGTCGACGACAGCTTCTTCATCGCGCTCGAGCACGTCCACGGCAAGGACCTGCGATCGATCTTCGATCGGCTCCGCGGCAAGGGCGAGACGATGCCGATCCCGCAGGCCTGCTGGATCATCATGCAGGTCTGCGAAGGGCTCGATTACGCGCACAACAAGCGCGACGCTCAGGGCCGCGAGCTGCACCTCGTGCACCGCGACATCTCGCCCCAGAACGTGCTCATCGGGTACGAGGGCGAGTGCAAGCTCATCGACTTCGGTATCGCGAAGGCGGCCGGCAAGGCGTCGAAGACGCAGGCCGGCATCCTGAAGGGCAAGTTCGGCTACATGTCGCCCGAGCAGGTGCGCGGGCTGCCGATTGACCGGCGCAGCGACATCTTCTCCGTGGGCATCGTCATGTACGAGCTGCTCACGAACGAGCGGCTCTTCGTCGGCGAGAGCGATTTCTCCACGTTGGAGAAGGTGCGCAACGTCGAGATCATGCCGCCGTCTTCTTACAACAAGAAGATCCCGGCGGAGCTCGAGCGCATCGTGCTCAAGGTGCTGGCGAAGGATCCGGAGGATCGCTACCAGAACGCGATCGACCTCCACGACGACCTGCAGTCGTTCCTGCACAAGATTGGCGAGTTCTACTCGCGCAAGGATCTGGCGGCGTGGATGAAGAAGATGTTCGCCGTCGAGATCGAAGAGGACAGCGCGAAGCTCGAGCAATACCGGCAGCTCACGGCTCCTGCGGGCGCCGTCGAGTCGTCGGTGCGTCGAGCCGCCGCCGGTGGCGCGCCGTCCTCGCGAGGTGCCGCACCGTCCTCGCGAGGTGCCGCACCCGCGAACACGAAACCTGCCCCGGTCGCTGCTAGTAAAGAGTCCAGCATGGAATGGGACGACGAAGAGCTCGACACACAGATCTTCGACAAGGACGAGCCGGTCGAGATCACGGACGCCAAGGCCGTGGCCGCCGACGACCTGTTCTTCGAAGATGACGACCGCACGGTCGCGAACGAACCGCCGCCGGACATCCTCGAACAGGCGCGCCAGCCCGGTGCGGCCAAGCCGACGCCGGCGCCTTTGCCTGCGCCGCGCGCCGTGCCCGCCCCCGCGGCGCGTGCGGCTGCGCCCGCGCCGAAGTCCACGCTGGTCGGGATGCCGGCGCCCAATCTGCCCGCGCCCGTGCGCAACCCGCCGCCGCCGGGCCCGGGCTCGGGAGTGGGCGCCAATCAGGGCCCGCCGCAGGGGCTCGCTGGGTTGCGCCGTTCGGGGCTGAACATGCCGGCGCCCGTGCTGCCGCCGCCCACCGCGCCGCCGCAGCCCGTGTTCTCGTTCGATCAGAAGCCCGCGGCGACGGGGCCGTTCACGGCCGCGCCGCCCGCGCGCGGTGGTCGCGGGGGACGCACGTTCGTGCTGCTGGTCGTGGTCGCCGCCGTCGTGGGTGGGACTCGGTACTGGTATCAGAACACGAGCAAGCCGGGCCGCCTCCAACTCGTGACGGTTCCCGCCGACGCCACCGTCCTCGTCGACAACACGAAGGTGGGCGATCACTCTCCCGTCGCGCTCGACAAGCCGCCGGGCAATTACACGTTGTCGGTCACCAAGGACGGCTACGTCCGCAACGATCAGAACATCGAGGTCCGGGCGGGCGAGCCGCTCGCGCTCAGCGTGACGCTGGAGCCATCGCCCGACACGGGCTTCGAGCTCTCGAGCGATCCGCCGGGCGGCCTGGTTTGGCTGGACGGCTCGGCGATGAGCGGCCCGAACGGGCAGGCGCGCACCGACTTCCGCGCTCTCCGCATTCCGCCGGGCCACCACGTGCTGGAGATCAAGGGAGAAAACCGCTTCCGCCCGTGGAAGGAAGACATCGAGGTCGAGCCGGGCTCGATCCGGAAGATCCACGCCACGCTCGTCCCCTCGGGCGAAGGCGGTGGCCACGGATCGCCGCGCGAAGCCAAATTGGAAGCAGCCAAGACGGAAGCCAAGGCCGAGACGAGGCCGGCCGAGGCGAAGCCCGTCGAGACGAAGCAGGAGCCCGCTGCGACCGTCGCGGAGGCGCCGGCGACGGCTCCCGCGCGCGGCAGCCGCAAAAAGAAGGCGCGCGAGGTCGCCGCGGCCGACGAGTCGAAGGAGAGCGCCAAGGCCGCCGAGGCGGCGGCCGGCACCGAGTGCACAATCACGATCGGCTCGCGTCCTTGGGCAGAGGTCTGGATCGACGGCAAGAACACGAACAAGCACACGCCGTTCGCGGACTACAAGATCGCGTGCGGCAAGCACAAGATCGTGTTCAAGCGGTCGGATCTCAACATCGATCAGACGGAGACGATCAACGTCTCTCCGGGCGACAAGTTCAAGCAGTCGTACTCGCTGCTGAACGACTCGGAATGAGTCGGAGGTCGTGGTGATGAACGGAGACGGCGCCGATCGGCTCGTCGTGAGCGGAAATGATGCAGAGCCGGCGCGCCGGCCGCTGCCGCCCTCCCGCACGGAAGCCCTCGAGGCCGCCTGGCGTGAGTACTACGCCGGCGCAACCGAGCCGCCGGCTCGGCCGGCCGCGCGCGGCGCGATGCGCAAGGATCTCGAGAGCACCCTCGCGCGTTTGATCCCGAGCGACGCGGCCGTGTTCGAAGCGGGCTGCGCCGACGGCAGCCTGCTCGCGGCGCTCCCCAACGCCGTCCGTCACGGCATCGACTACCTGCCCCAGGTGATCGCGGCGGCGCGCGCGCAGCACCCCGAGATCACGTTCGAGGTCGCGGACATCACCGCGCGCGACGGCGCGGGGCGGGCGGGGACCGTCGAGCCCGTCTCGAACGAGCGCCTTTATGACGCGGTCGTCTGCGATCGGCTCTGTCACAGCGTGCTCGACGTTCAGGCTCTGCTGCTCGGGCTCAAGCGCCGGCTCGCGCCGGACGGCCGCATCTACATGACGGCGTTCAACTATCTGTGGGAGCTGCCGACGCGCCTCGCGGAGAGGTCGGGCTGGAAGCGCCCGGCGCCGGGCGCGAACTGGCTGTCGGACGCCGACTTCCGCAACCTGTTCGACATCGCCGGTCTCGAGGTGGTGCGCTTCGAGGACCGGATGATGCTGCCGCTCGACGTGCCGGTCGCCAGCGAGGGGCTGAACAAGTATCTCGTCCGTGTGCCGGGCATGCAGGCGCTGTCGCTATATCGCGTCTACGTGCTGCGCGACCGCGGTACGCCCGCGCCTACGCGGCGCGCGAGCGTCACCGTGGTCGTGCCAGCGCGGAACGAGGCGGGCAACATTCAGGCGGCGATCGATCGCACGCCGGTCATGGGCAAGTCGACGGAGCTCATCTTCGTCGAGGGCAACTCGAAGGACAACACGTGGGAGACGATCCAGAGCGCGATGAGCCGGTATCACGGCCCGCTCACGCTCAGGGCGTTCCGGCAGTCGGGCAAGGGCAAGGGCGACGCCGTGCGCCTGGGCTTTGCGCACGCGACGGGAGACCTGCTCATGATCCTCGACGCCGATTTGACGGTGCCGCCCGAGGATCTGCCGTCTTTCTACGACGTGATGGCGCGCGGGCAGGCCGACTACGTCCACGGGACGCGGCTCGTGTACCCGATGGAGCCGGGCGCGATGCGCTTCTTCAACAAGATCGGCAACGTCGCCTTTTCGCAGCTCTTCACGTACCTGCTGCAGCAGCCTATCAAGGACACGCTGTGCGGCACGAAGGTGCTGTGGCGGAAGGACTACGAGCGCATCGCCGCAGGCCGCTCGTACTTCGGCGACTTCGATCCGTTCGGGGACTTCGATCTCATCTTCGGCGCCGCGCGCCTCGGCCTCAAGATCGCCGAGCTGCCGGTGCGCTACCGCGACCGTTCGTACGGCGAGACGAACATCTCGCGCTGGAAGCACGGCTGGCTGCTCCTGCGCATGTCGGCGATCGCGGCTCGCAAGATCAAGTTCGTCTGAGATGCCGGTCGACGAAGCGGCGAGGGCGCGCACGCTCGCCCGGTTCGAGCAGCTCCAGCGGGCGTGGGACGCGAACCCGGCGCTGCAAACCCTGACCGCCGATTGGTACGGGCGCGTCGCGGCTGCGTTGCCGCCGCCGTCGCTCGGCCGCCGCGTCGAGCTCGGCTCGGGGCCGGGCCTCGCGCGCGGCTACATCCCCGATCTCGAGCTGACAGACATCGTGAAGGCGCCGTGGCACGAACGTGAGGTCCGCGCCGAGGCGCTGCCTTACGCCGACGGCTCGCTGGGCGCGCTCGTGCTCTTCGACGTGCTGCACCACGTGCCCCAGCCGCGGCAGTTCTTCGTCGAAGCGCAGCGCGTCCTGGTGCCGGGCGGCCGCGTCATCATGTGCGAGCCCTTCATCGGGCCGCTGTCGTTCCTCGTCTACAACTTCTTCCACGACGAGCCCGTGGATCTGCTGGCCGATCCGCTGGAGCCGGCGGCGGGACACGACGAGCGCGATCCGTTCGATTCGAACCAGGCGATTCCGACGACGCTGTTCGCGAACCCGAGCGGCCGGGCGGCGTTCGCGCGCGAGTTCCCCTCGTTCGAGGTGCTGCGGCTCGAGCGCCTCGCGGGGCTCAGCTACGTGGCCTCGGGCGGCACGTCGCACGCGCCGTTTCTGCCGTTCGCGTTGTGGCGCGCGCTGCACGCCTTCGAGGCCCGCTGGCCCGAGCCGGTGTTTCGCCTGTTCGGCTTTCGCATGCTCGTCACGCTCGAGCGCCGCTGAGGGACGCCATCCGTGCTCGCGCGGCGCACAGCCGGGCTGTTGGTCGTCGCGCTCACGGGGGTCTGCCTCGCTCCGCGGCCCGCGCTCGCTTGGGACGACTTCGCGCACATGGAGATCGCCGCCGTCGCGTGGAAGGCCCTCACGCCCCAGGCGCGCGCGCGGGCGTCCGCGCTGCTGGCGGTCGGCCCCGAGTATGCCCGGTGGGCGATGTGGACGAAGCGCGTCGATCGCGACCGCGTGGCCTTCGAGCGGGCGGCGACGTGGGCCGACCACCTCAAGAACGACCCGCGCTACGCCGCGCCGGATCCGCAGGGCGCGCCGTCCGCCTGGCAGAACATCGGATACCGCGATCGGCTGCGGCACGCGTACTGGCACTACGTCGATCAGCCGCTGTCGTTCGACGGTACGCCGGGGCCACCGCCACGCGCGCCGAACCTGGCGACGCAACTCCGCGCGCTGCGCGCCGCGCTGGCCGATCCCAAGACACCCGACGAGGTGAAGTCATACGACCTCGTGTGGCTCCTCCACCTCGTGGGCGACGCGCACCAGCCGCTCCACTGCGCGTCCCGTTACTCCACCGCCGATCGCGACGGCGACCGCGGGGGAAACGAGGTCCTGATCACCGGCAACGTGCTGCCCGCCGTGTGCGAGGACCGGCATCACTGCTCGCTCGGACCGCCCGAGAAGCTCCACACCTTCTTCGACACCGTCGCGGGCGCGGGCGATCGCATCGCCTCCGTCGACGCCGCCGCGGCGCGCCTGCCGAAGGCCGCGCCGGCGCAAGCGACGGTCCTCGACGAGCGCGCGTGGATCGCCGAGGGCTTCGAGCTCGCGCGCACGCGTATCTACGTCGCGCCCATCGGCCCGGGGGACGGACCCTTCGCGATCTCGCCCGCGTATCAGGCGGGCGCGTCGGCGCTCGCCGAGGCGCGCATCGCGCTCGCGGGCGCGCGCCTCGCGGGCGTGCTCAACGAGACGCTGGGTCGGTGAAGGTCAGGCCGGCCGAGGTGGTTTGGTCCAGGCCGAGCACTGGTAGAGGGCGGCCCACACGGGCGCGCGCGGCGGGAAGGCGACGCGCTGGACGGGCCGGAGCACGCGGCCGAGCGCGGCCGAGATCGCCGACGGCGCCGAGACGTGCTGGTCGTCGATGTTGCTGTAGCCGATGAGCTCGAACGCGCGCGTCATCAAGCGGCTCACCATCGGATAGCCGCACACGAGGGTGCCGCCAGGCGCGAGGGCGCGGGCGAGACCGCGCGCCGCACCATCGGAGTCGCGGATGTGCTCGAGCACGGAGAAGCAGACGATCGCGTCGAAGTGGTCGGCGGGCAACTCGCCTTCGCGCAGCAAGTCGGCTTCGCGGAAGGTCACGTCGCACCCTTCGGCCGCGAGGCCCGCGAGGCCAGGCGCCAGCGTCAGGTCCGTGCCCATGTACTCGGCGTAGCGCGCCGTCAGCGTCGGCACGAGGACTCCGCTGCCGACGCCGACCTCGAGCACGCGCCGGCCGCCCTTCGGCAAGAGGTCGAGGCCCATCTGCAGGCGATGGCGGTACAGCCACCCGATGAGCGGGTGGTAGTAGTAGGGGAGGGGATCGTGCTGGTCGTTGGGGCGCAGCACGCCCTCGACCGGCAATGCGAGGCGGAGGCTCACGACTTGTGGGATGCGCCCTGTTTGCGCGCGATCAAGATGAGGAAGCCACCGAGGTGGCGCAAGAGGGGGGCGTCGCAAGTCGCGTGCTCGGCCCAGGAGAAGACGCGGCCCATGGGCGCGAACGAGAAGACCTTGGACGTGGGTGTGACGACGCGGACGCCGCGGACGCCGACGAGCTCGAGCTCGGGCGGCAGGTACGTGCGCGCGCGCGCGACCGTGTCGTAGCGCGTGAAGACGTCGTTTTCAGTCGTCCCTTGCGCGATGTGACCCGGGCCGGCGAGGCGCTTCGCGAGGTAGCGCAGCGAATAGGGGTTGTAAAACTCCAGCAGCAGGTGGCCGCCGGGCCGCACGAGGCGGGCGAGCTCGGCCACGGCGCGCTCGATGGGCGGCACGTGGGCCAGCACCTTCATGCTGTAGACGAGGTCGAACGACTCGCCGGGCAGGGGCACGTCGGTCAGCGAGCCCTGCACGACGCGCAGCCCGCGCTCGCGGGCCGGGCCCAGCATCCCGCGCGAGAGGTCCAGCCCCACGGCGGACCGGGCGAACGTCGCCGCCTCGCGCAGGAGGAGGCCCGTGCCGCAGCCCGCCTCGAAGACGTCGCGGCCCTCGCCGTACTTGCGAACGAGCTCGAGCTCGAGCTCGTCGATCAGCTTGTGGTACCCGTGGTGCCGCTCGGCCTCGTAGCGCTTCGAGAAGCGGTCGTAGTAGGTCTGCGTCGTGGGGGAGTCGGTCGACATCGCGGAGGGAGGCATGAAGCGCGCGGAGTATCGCACGAGGGGCCGCGCGCGAAACGGCAAAGATCCCGGGGCAAACGTGGCTCCCCGATGGGGCCCGCTTCCAGCCTTCAGGGAGCGCGGGAGAGCAGCGCGTCGACCTCGCCGGCGTCGAACGGCTTGTCGAGGCAAGGGATGCCGCGCTCGGCGCACAGGCGCGCGAGCTCGGGCGGCAGCGCTCCGGCCGCCGTGAGGGCCAACCTCCGCACGGCGTCTCCGCCCATGCCCTCGAGCCGCCGCACGAGATCGGCCGGCGCGAGGTCGCGCGTCGTGACGTCGTAGAGCACGAGATCGAACGGGCGGTCTTCCAGCGCCGCCAGCGCCGCGATGCCGCCGTCCGCCGTCTGAACCTTGTGCGTCGAGAGGACGCGGCGGATCGCCTTGGCCACCGTGGGCTCGTCGACGACCAGGATGCGGGCGGGCTCGGGCGCGCGCGCCGCCGCCGCGCGCGCGAGATCGACCTCGCTGCGCGCGGCGCTGGGCAAGGTCACCCGGAACGTGCTGCCCTTGCCCTCCTCCGACTCGACGGTCAGATCCCCGCCGAAGGCCGTGACGATGCTGTGGCAGATCGAGAGCCCGAGGCCCGTGCCCACGCCGACCGGCTTCGTCGTGAAGAAGGGATCGAAGATGCGCTCGAGGTTGGCGGCGGCGATCCCGACGCCCGTGTCGCTGATCTCGATCGCGACGTCCTCACCGCCACCCGCCCTGCGCACGACGACGCTGATCTGGTTCTTCTCGTGCGCGCCCGGCTCGATCGCCTGGGCGGCGTTGACCAGCAGGTTGACGAAGACCTGCTCGAGCCGCCCGCTGATGGCCCAGACCGCAGGGACCTCGTCGAAGCGCGTGACGAGCTGCGCGCGCCGCCGGATCTCGGCCGCGGCCATCTTGAGCGAGAAGTCGAGGACGGGGCGCACGTCGACCACGGCCAGGCTCTCGTCGTGCGGCTGCGCGAACGCCTTGAGGTCACGCACGATCTGCTTGATGCGATCGCCGCCGACGCACGCCTCGGCCAGCGCCGTCGACAGCTCTTCGAGCGGCGCCTGCGCCAGTTTCTCGGGCGGCAGCTCGATCGCCTCGCGCACGTACTGGAGGTTCGCGATGACGAACGCGAGCGGGTTGTTGATCTCGTGCGCGATGCCGGCGGCCAGCCGCCCCAGCGCCTCCAGCTTCTGCGCGCGCCGCAGCTGCGCCTCGACGCGGTGCCGCTGCGTGACCTCCCGCTGCAGCCGTTCGTGCGCGTCGCGGATCGTGGCGGTGCGCTCGCGCACGACGGCCTCGAGCTCTTGCGACCGCATGCGCGCCTGCCGCGCGAGCGTCCACTTGCGCGACAGCGCCGTCGCGAGCTGCCGCACCTCGATGTGATCGAACGGCTTCTTGAGGATGAGAAAGCGATCCGAGTGATCGGCGAGCCGCCCGAGCAGCTCCTCCCACGAGTAGTCGGAGTACGCCGTGCAGATGACGATCTGAAGCTCGGGATCGATCTCCCAGAGGCGCTGCGCCGTCTCGGCGCCGTCCCAGCCGGGGGGCATGCGCATGTCGATGAACGCGACGGCGTAGGGCCGGTCGCGCTGCAGGGCGCCTTCGACCAGCGCGCGCGCCTCCTGGCCTTGGTAGGCAGAGTCGATGAGGAAGGGCTCGACGCGCGGCCGGGCGGGCGCCTGGCCGAACAGCACGGCCTCGAGCTCGGCCAGGGCCGACTGCTCGTGGCTCGGCTCGCCGAGCACCTTGCGGAAGTCGCCGTGGATCGCTCGGTTGTCGTCGACGACCAGCACGCGCCGGTTCACGGGCGCCGGCGTGCCCGCTTGGTCCTCGAGCGCGCGCGATGAGCCGGGCATGGAGCGCCCGGAGGCTCGTCAGGTTCTAGGCCGGGCTTGAGCTGAGCTCGGTCTCTGCCGCCCTGCGTTGCCTGCGGGCGACGATGCAGAAGAGGACGCCCGAGAGGCCGAACGCCACGACCGCCGTCACGAGCGCGACCGGCAGCGGCATGTGATCGGCCAGCGTGCCGACGAAGGTGGGCGCGGGCGCGTTCCCCAAAACGTGAATTCCGAAGAGGAACACCGCCTGCAGCGTCGCCGAGAACTGTGGCGGGCCCAGCTCGTCGACGACGGCCGCCGAGGGGCCGTTGTAGACGGACAGCAGGAACGCTGCCGCGGCCGTCAGGATCATGAAGGGGATCTTGGGCGTCACGAAGAGCGCCGCCGTTCCGAACGGCACGGCCAGCAGCATCGAGATGCCGATCGCCAGGGCGTGGCCACCCGGCGCGCGACGATTGAGCCGGTCGCCCGCGTAGCCGCCCACGATGACGCCGCCCACGCCGCACACGAGGCCGACGAACAGCATGTACACGCTGCCCACGAAGACGGAGAGCTGCCGCACCTCGATCACCAGCCAGCGCGTCCAGAAGATGAGGGCGCTCGCGCCGAAGGTGGCCATGATGCCGCCGAGGAGCGCGAGGATGTACGTGGGCTTGAGCAGGTACGCCCACGCCGGCAGCTTGGTGGGCCGCTCGATGCGATCGGGCGACGCGACGAAGGCCGACGCCAGCGCCAGGAGCATCGAGGGCCCGCCGGCGAGCCAGAAGACGTTGCGCCAGCCGATCTTCGGCGCGAGCAGCGCGCCCAGGCACAGGCCCAGCGTGCCGCCCAGCGCCATGCCGACGTTGTAGATGCCCATGGCGCGCCCGCGCTTCTCGGGCGGCGCGTCCGCGCACAGCAGCGCGTTCGCGCTGGGCCCGTACGCGCCCTCGCCGACGCCCACCAGCGCGCGGAAGAACAGCAGCGTGTGGTACGAGCCCGACAGCGCCGAGCCGATCGTTGCGATCGACCACACGAGGATCCCCGAGAAGATCACCTTGCGCGCGCCGATGCGGTCGGCGACCGGCCCCGACACGAGCGAGGCGACGGCGAACACGACCAGGTTCACCGTCGCCAGTAGGCCGAGCTGCGTCTTCGAGAGTCCGAACGTGTCGCCGATGAGCGGCGTCATGCCGTAGACGACCTGGCGGTCCAGATAGTTGAAGCCGTTGACCAGCGTGAGCAGCGGCAGCGGTGGCACGCCGCGCCGCCGGGCGGGCGCGGGGGTCGGCGCGGGGCCCGGCGCGGCCTCGGCCAGGCTCATTGCAGGCTCTCGAGGCAGGCGACCGCCTCGGGCTTCGACCAGTTCCGCGAGTTCGCGAAGTAGTAGCGGACGTGCCCCTTCCCGTCGAGGAAGTAGGTCTCGGGGTACTGGGTCGTGCCGAACGTCTTGGGGATCGTGTGGCTCTTGTCGAGCAGCACGCCGATCTTCGTGCCCTTCACGAAGAACTTCCGGATGGCGTCCCAGTCGTCGTCGACGCTCACGGCGAGGAGGCGCATGTCCGTGCCCTCGATCGACGCCGCGAACGCCTCGAAGGACGGCACCTCCTCGACGCAGGGCGGGCACCAGGTCGCCCAGAAGTTCACGGCCACGGGGTGGCCCTGCTGCGCGCGCAGCGAGACCATGTGGCCTTGCGCGTCGGGCAGCTCGAAGTTCGGCGCCTCGACGTTTTGCAGCGCCGCGGGGATCGGGTCGGGGTTCAGCGCCCTGCACGCGTTCTCGCGCGTGGCCTCCAGCGTGGTTGACGCCGCCGAGAAGAAGCGCACGGCGACGAAGCCCACGCCCAGCAGCGTGATGGCCGCGGCGATGAGCGTGCGGTGTCCGGACT
>DASZUD010000241.1:0-6105 GCA_035548155.1 Polyangia bacterium | reverse complement strand
CACGCGCGTGCCGGTCGCGGCCGCGTCGGCCACGCCGCCGCCCGAAGCGGCGGCGCCGCCGCCCCGGGGCGGGCGCGAGGTGCTGAGCGAGGCCGAGAAGCTGCTCGGCCAGGGCGAGGTGGGCGACGCGTGCGCGCGGGGCGAAGAAGCCAAGCACCTCGGCCCGAAGCTGCCCGCCGTCTACAAGTTCCTCGGCAAGTGCTACATGCGCGCCGGCCGCGCCGCGCAGGCCAACGAGAACTACAAGAAGTACCTCGAGCTCGCCCCCACCGCCTCGGACGCCCCGTTCATAAAGAGCATGATCAAGTGACAGCACACGCCCGCTCGTTCTCCCAAGACGTCGGCTCTTCCCTCCCTCCCCCCCTCCTTCGCTCTTCGCTGGCGCCCAGGCGCGTCCCTCTCCCGCTGCTGCTGTTGCCGGTCCTGCTGGCCGCGGGGGCGTGCAAGGTGGACCAGGAGGACTTTCAGAGCCGCATCTTCAAGTGCGACACGACGTCTCCCGACCCGCTCTGCGGCACGGACTCCAACGACCAGCCGATGACGTGCTTCGCCGCGCGCCAGATCGGCGGCACGGACTTCTGCACGAAGGCGTGCGGCGAGCCGATGTCGGCCACCGACGACGGCTCCGTGTGCGTGCAGGGGAACGCCGCGCTCAAGTTCTGCAATCCCGACGACGACTCGAACGCCGACACGCACCCGCTGGGCGCGTGCGACCGCGCCGATCTCGGCTGCCTGCGCACCGACGTCGCGAGCGCCAGCGGCGAAGGCGTCTGCATCACGGGCAGCCCCTGCCTCACGAACGACGACTGCCACGATCCCGTGCGCTCGACGTGCGCGGCCACGTTCCTCAAGCAGCTCTACGCCGGCGGCCCGGACATCAAGGCGGATCACCTCTACTGCCTGCAGGAGGGCTGCGTCCACGACAACAGCGCCTGCTCCCCCGGCGAGAGCTGCTTGCCGCTGCTGATCCCCAAGGCGGCCAACCCGCCCGACATCTGCGTGCCCAAGTGCGACTCGCATGGCCGCTGCCCGCCGAACCACTTCTGCCTCTCGACGATCTCGGGACCGGCGAACCCCTCGGTGTGCATCCCGGGCCTGCTCGGCTTCGTCTGCAAGACCGACGTCGACTGCCTGGTCGGCAAGTGTCAGAACGACGGCGACCCGTCGCAAGATCTGGGGCTCAGCCTGTGCACGGTCCCCTGCGCGACCGACGACGAGTGCGCGAAGTTCGACAGCTTGCAGGGCCGCTTCATCTGCTCGTCGGGCGCGAACCGGCACTGCATCACGCCCGACGCCTACACGGGCGCGCTGTGCCGGACGACGGCTGACTGCGTGCGCGACCAGGGGACGGTGTGCGCGAAGCAGAGCGACACGGACGAGACGGGCACGTGCCTGCGGCCGTGCGACGCCACCGGCCAGTGCGCGCCCCGCGGCGGCATCGGGCACACCTGCCTGCCCTTCGTGGGTGACGACGCGAAGGAGGCCGACGTCTGCTTCCCCGGCTTCTTCCCCTTCCCCTGCTTCAGCGACGCGCAGTGCGCCGTGCCCGATCTCAAGTGCGCGGGCGTCGACCTCAGCGATCCCCAGAACCCCAAGCCCGGCAACTGCACCCACCTGTGCGCGTCCGACGCCGACTGCCAGAAGGACGTGTGGACGCTGGACAGCTACTGCGGCGCGCCCGACGCCCCGGTCTGCCTGCCCCTGCTCGAGGACGGCCAGGCGTGCGTCGCGGCGAAGCAATGCAAGTCGAAGGCCTGCGCGGAGCCGCCCGGCTCGGGCATGACCGCGAAGACCTGTGGAGGCAAGTGAGATGACGATGCGCAAGCTCGCTTTGCCGGTCTCGCTGCTGGCCTTCGCCCTCGCGCTCGCGGCGGCTCGCCCGGCGCGCGCGGCCGAAAAGCTGGCCGTGCTGGTGCTCGGGACGTCGGACAAAGACGCCGAGCTCGCCGACAACGTCACGGAGGTGATCATCTCGCGCGTCGCCCAGCGCGGCGGCGTCGAGATCGCCGGCAAGGAAGAGTTCCGCGCCCGCCTGGGCGTCGAGAGCGATCGGCGCGCGCAGGTGTGCCTCGACGACATCGGGTGCCTCGGACGCGCCGCCGTGTCGATGGGCGTCCGGCGCATCGTCGCGGGCAGCGTCGGCACGCGCGGCAAGCAGTACCTCTTCAACCTGAACCTGAACGACGTCGAGACCGGCAAGATCGACGCACGCGTGTTCCGCCTGGTCGAGGGCGGCGTCGAGGACCTGATCCGCGCCGTTCAGGAAGGCAGCGACGAGCTCTTCAAGCCGCGCGTCGAGCCGGGCAAAATCCAGGTCGAGACGCAGCCCGACGGCGCCCGCGTCTCGATCGACAACGCGTACCTCGGCGTGACGCCCCTCATCTCGGGCACGCTGCTGGCCGGTAAGCACAACGTCCGCGTCGAGGCGGACGGGCGCTTCCCGTGGACGTCGAAGGTCGAGGTCCGCCCCGGCCAGGAGCTGCAGATCAAGCTGAAGCCGGACAACCTCCCCGTGCGCCGGTCGTGGCCGCCCGTCGTCGCCTACGGCACCGCGGGCCTGGCGATCGCCTCGGCCGCGGCCGGTGGTTTCCTCGGCGTCCTCTCGCAGCTCCAGCCGACGGGCGCGACGCGCGCCGACGCGCAGGAGGACTTCGAGCAGAAGAAGAACTTCGCGCTGGCGGCCAACATCTCGTTCGGCGCCGCCGCCGTCCTCGGCGTCGTGTCGCTCTTTTACTTCATCCACTACAGCGACGACATCTTCGGGCGCGAAGAACGCTACGACGAAGCCCCATAGCGCTCGCTTCGCGGAAGGGGCTTCTCCCCTCCCAAGGGCGGGCCGCTCCCCAAGTCCTCGGCAAGGTGAGCCGGCACGGCGAAGCCGCGCCTCATCGTGCTCGGACGCGCTCGCTTCGCTCGCTCTGGCTCGAGCGGTCTTACTGACCGGCGTCGGCGACGTTGGTCGCGCAGCCGGGGCCGCTCTTGCCGACGACGAGCGGCATAGGCGCCGTGATCGTCGTGGCGCTGGTCACGGGCACCGACGTGGAGCCGAGGCCGATCTGGCACTGGTCGGTCTGGTTCAGGCCCGTCCAGGCCCGCAGCTCGAACTTCAACGTCCCCGAATCGGCGAACGTCGAGTACTCGAAGGTGCCGACGTCGTGCGGATCGGCCATCGTCCGGTCCGGGCACTTCTCGAGATAGAACGAGGTCGAATCGGCGCCCGACACCGTGACCTTGCACGTGTGGATGAGGCCGAGATCCGAATCGTCGAACGCCCCTTGATCGAAGGAGACCGGGACGTTGACGTACTTGTACTCGTTACAGCCGCTCGCGCCCGCGAGCAGCGGCAGCGCCAGGGCGGCCGCCTTCAAGGAGCTCTTCATCGTCCCTCTCCGTAGCAGCCGGCGCCCGCTTCCATCGGGCAAGCCCGGACGTCACCGCCGTTCATCTGGTGAACCAGCGCGCTGCCGCCCCAGATGAGGAGCACGGCGCCCACGACCGCGCCGCCCGCGATCGCCCAGAACTGCCATTTTTGATAGAAGGGCTCACCCTCCTCGCGCTTCTTGGCGAGCTCGGCGTTCTTCATCTGGCGGGCGAGCGCGGCGTCTGCGCGGGCCTTGTCGCGCTGGGCCTGCGCCTCGGGGAAGTCCTTGTCCTCGGCTTGGGGAATGGTGGGCGCCGCGGCGCCCGATTCGCCTTCACCTTTGGGCGCGGCCTCCGTGCCGAGCTCGCCGCCGCTGGGCGACGCCTCGGCGTTCTCCGCCGGCGGCGCCTTCTTCCGGAAGACGACCTCGGCGTTTGCCACGCCCGCCACCAAAACCACCACCAGAACTGCGCTCAGCGAGACGAACCCGCGCTTGCCGACCGGGGGTGCAGTCATGGCGGGCATCTAAACACAAGCCCGCGTCGGTTGGTAGCCCGAGGTTTTTGGACGGCGGCGACCGCACGCCGCACAATGAAAAGGCACGCCCCGTTCCCCGATTCTCCGAGGAGACCCCACATGCCCGAGCACCCGAACCCCTCCGCCAATCGCGGCGCCAAGGCCGCCCAGCCCTCGCGCGAAGCCGTCGCCAAACGCGCCTACGAGCTGTACCTGCAGCGCGGGTCGGTGCCCGGCTACGAGATGGAAGATTGGCTGACCGCCGAGGCCGAGCTCACGGCTGCCGCCGCGCCGCCGGGCGATCGCGAAGCGCGCGTCGCCGAGGCTCGCGACCGAGGCTGAGGCCTGCGCTCGTCGATCTCTTGTAACTGCGAACCCGGTCGCTACTCTAACGGCCATGGGTGGCGAACAAGGGAAGCTCTCGGGGCCGGATCTCGCGGCCGGAATCGACGACGCGGCGCTGAAGGCCGGCGCGCCGCTCCTCGGGCACGCGGGCGGCGAGGCGGTGATGCTGGTTCGCGCCGGCGCCGACATTCTGGCCGTCGGCGCGACGTGCACGCACTACGGCGGTCCACTGGCCGAGGGCGCGGTCGTCGGCGACACGGTGAGGTGTCCGTGGCACCACGCCTGCTTCAACCTGCGCACGGGCACGGCCGAGCGCGGCCCCGCGCTGAACGCCCTGCCCTGTTACAGCGTGACGCGCGCGGACGGCCGCATTCGCGTCGGCGCGCGCAAGCCCGACGTCGCGCCGGCCACGCCGCCCGCGGCGCCGCGCACGATCGCGATCATCGGCGCGGGCGCGGCGGGTGATGCGGCGGCGGCGACGCTGCGCCGCGAGGGCTACGCCGGCGACATCCAGGTGTTCGGGGCCGACGCGGCGCCGCCCGTCGATCGTCCCAACCTGTCGAAGGACTACCTGGCGGGGACCGCGCCCGAAGAATGGCTGCCCCTGCGCTCGCCGTCATTCTTCGACGAGCAGCGCATCGAGCTCGCGCTCGGCGCGCGCGTCGCGAAGGTCTCGATCGAGCAGCGGCGGCTGACGCTGACCGACGGGCGCGAGGTCGCGTGGGACGCGCTGCTCCTCGCGACGGGCGCCGAGCCCGTGCGTCTGTCCGCGCCCGGCGCCGACCAGCCGCACGTGCTGACGCTGCGCACGCTGGCCGACAGCCGCGCCATCATCGCGCGCGCGAAAGCGGTCGAGAAGGCGGTCGTCGTCGGCGCGAGCTTCATCGGGATGGAGGCGGCCGCGTCGCTACGCGCGCGCGGCGTCGAGGTGGAGGTCGTCGCGCCCGACGCGCAGCCGTTCGCGCGCACGCTGGGCCCCGAGCTTGGCGCCTTCCTGCGCAGCGTGCACGAGGAGCACGGCGTGCGCTTCCACCTCGGCCAGACGGTCTCGGCCGTCGAAGAGCGCGCCGTGACGCTGTCGGGCGGCGGGCGGCTCGAGGCCGAGCTGGTCGTCGTGGGCGTCGGCGTGCGGCCCGCGATCGCGCTGGCCGAGGCCGCGGGCCTGACCGTCGATCGCGGCGTCGTCGTCGACGCACACTTGCAGACCAGCGCGCCCGGCGTCTACGCGGCGGGCGACATCGCGCGCTACCCCTACGCGCCGACGGGCGAGCGCGTGCGCATCGAGCACTGGGCCGTCGCGCAGCGCATGGGGCGCGTCGCCGCGCTCAACATGCTGGGCCGCAAGACGCCCTTCGCGTCGGCGCCGTTCTTCTGGAGCACGCAGTACGACGTGCAGGTCACCTACGTCGGCCACGCCGAGAGTTGGGACCGCCTCGACGTGCACGGCGCGCTGGCGGCGCGCGACGCGACGCTGGCCTATCGGCGCGCCGGCAAGACGCTGGCCGTCGTCACCGTCGGACGCGATCGCGTGAGCCTGGACGCGGAGGTCGCCCTCGAGCGCGGCGACGAGGCCGCGCTCGAGGCGTTCGGACGGACGCGCTGAGCTACTTGCAGGCGTCGGGCTGGGACATACCCAGGGCTTGCGCGACGGCAGCGGAGTTCTGCACGAACGCGTTGCACGACGAGACGATCGGCGACGTGTCCGAGCCCACCGCCGGGCACGAATCCGCGTAGTGGCAGGTGTTCGAGCCCCCGGCGGCGCCACCGAGCGCGACGCAACACGCGTCTGCCTTCCCGCACGCCGTGGCGCAGGCCCCGCCCCCGGTCCCCGCGCCGCCGCTCGTGCCGGCCGCGCCGCCGCCGCTCGTGCCGGCCGCGCCGCC
>DASZUD010000240.1:0-4195 GCA_035548155.1 Polyangia bacterium | reverse complement strand
CGACCGCCTCGGGCGCGGGCGGCGGCGAGGGCACGGCGGGGGCGCCCCATTCATCGGGCGGTGGCGGTTGCGCGCTCGCCTCCTCGGGCTCCTTCGCGTCGGGCGGTCTCGTCGCGCTGATCGCGGCGGTCATCGCTCTGGCCGCCACGCGCCGGCGCCGCGCGCGGCGCTGACGAGCGGCGCGTTTCCCGTGTCATGATGGCCGTCATGACCTTGGTCCGTTCGAAAGGGCGCGCCTGATGTGCCGGCGCGTCGATTGTCCCAAGTGCGGTCGTCCGACGTTCGCGGGCTGCGGGCTGCACGTCGAGCAGGTGCTCGGCGACGTGCCGCCCGCGGAGCGCTGCCGCTGCCACGAGGCCGGTGACGCCGAGAAGAAGCCCAAGCCGGAGAGCGGCGCCGGCAAGTAGCGGGGGCGCCGCTCAGGGCGCGTCGGGGTGGGCGTCGTCGAACGCCGCCTCGGCGCGCTCGTTCCATTCGACCACGCCGCGCATCGCGTCCTCGTACGAGGTCGTGTAGTCGATGCTGAGGACGACGAGCCCGCCCACGCTGGTCGCGAGCAGCGGCCAATCGCGGCTCCAGCTCAGATCCGAGCGGCGGTCGTAGGCCACCCAGACCGGGACGGCGATCGCCGCCATCGCCGCGAGCGCCACCGCGAGCCGCACGGTGCCGTTCCACTTTTCGCCGACGTAGAACTGCCCCAGGCCCGGAACGACGGACCAGCCCGCCGCCGCGTCCTTACTCTTCCAGGGCACCGACTTCGCCTCGAGGGACAGCGCCGCGAGGCGCGTGCCGGGCGACTCGCGGGTGAGCGCGCCCCAGGCCTCGTCGCCCGACCCGCGCGGCAGGCCAGAGACGCCGCTCGTGCGGTACGCCCACCCGAGCCGATACAGCGTGAGCGGCCGCAGCACCGTCGTGGGCCGGTTCGCGAGCAGCGTCTCCCACAACTGGATGGCGGCGTCGTTCGATCGCAGCCGGAGGTCGAGCAGATCCAGCGAGCCCGCGAGCGACTGCAGCACCGGGAATTCGGTGACCGCGGCGGCGACCTCACCCAGGTATGACAGCGCACGGCGCGGCGGGGGCGTGAAGCGGTACTGGCGGAAGGCCTCGGCCTGCATGAACAGCGCGCTCTCGGCGGGCGGCGGCGCCAGCGCTTCGACCAGTGTCGTCGTCTTCTCGAGCCGGTGCTGAGCGCGCGTGAAGGCCTGATCGTCCGGCTTGATGAGGACGGAGGTCGAACACGCGCCCGTCGCGAGCCCGAGGGCCGCGACGACGACGACGGCGCTCGCGAGCGTGCGGTGCGAGGCGCGCAAGTGAGTCAGCGACGCGCGCGAGGCCGCTGCCGGCGCGCGACGAGCAGCGCCCCGGCGAGACCGAGCAGACCCGCCCACCTGCTTGGCGGCGTACCCGCGCCGATCGCGCAGCCCCCTCCACTGTCGGAGTGGAGGGGATAAAGGTCGAGCAGAGCCGTCTTCTCGTCGTCCGAGAGTGTCCGCTCCCCGATTTCGCCGGGATTGGCGGACGGATACATTGTGGCATCCCGCACGGACGCGGGCAGGGCCGGGTCGTAGCAGCTCGGGACCGCGTCGCCCGTGTTGGTCTTCTCACCCGGGACCGGTGCGCCCAGCAGGCAGGGGTGATCGAGCCCGACCACGTGCCCCAGCTCGTGGGTGAGCGCGGCGGGAAGATCGACGGTCGACGTGAACCTCGCCGCGGCCGCCGGGTCGTCGGGCAAAGTCCCCCACGGGTAGGCGGCGTTGACGCCGTTGATCTCGGTGTCGGCGTCCACGATGCGGCCGCCCTTGTTCCACAGCGTCGTCAGCGCGAGCTGCTCGGACGAGTGAATGTTGTCGCCGCCCCACGAGTCGGTCTTGAACGAGATCGTGCTGAGCATGTCGTACGCCGTGTCGACGTGCGCGGCGCTCGAGCGCTCGATCGTGATCGCGACCTTCGACTCCAGCGCGGGATCGCTCCACGTCGCCGCCGCGCGCGTCGCCGCGGCGACCAGGTCGTCGGCCGGCACGATGGTCTCGCCGCCGGTGAGCACCGTCATCTTGATGCTGTGAGGGTCCGACCAAAAGACCTTGTACTTGCCCCCGGACACGGTCCGCACGTACGCGCGCGCGGGATCGACCAGCGCCAGTGACGCCGAGAGCGCGAGGAGCAGGGACGAGCGGGAAAAACGCATGGACGGAGAAGATTAAGCGAGGTGAGGGCCCGCCCTCAACCGAGGGCGCGGGCGCCCGCGGCGGCCACTTGACCGTCCTGCGCCGACTGCATCCCCGCCACGCCGATGGCGCCGACGATCGCGCCGCCTTCGATCAGCGGGACGCCTCCCTCGACGGCGACCAGCTCGGGCCCGAGCGAGAACATGCGCATGCCGCCCGGCGTGTTCGTGACGACGTCCTCGAAGATCTTCGTCGACCGGCGGAACAGCGCCGACGTCTGCGCCTTGCGCTGCGCGAACGCGACGGCGCCCAGGTTCGTGTGATCGGCCTTTTGAAAGAGCACGAGGTGGCCGCCCGCGTCGACGATCGCGATGGCCATGGACCATCCGTTGGCGCGCGCCTCGGCGTCGGCCGCCGCCATCACGCGGCGGGCCGCCTCGAGCGTGAGCGGGCCTCCGTACGGAGGTAGAGGTTGCGGGGCGGCCGGGGGCTGAGCGTCGTTCGCCATGGTGGGGACCAGTATAAACGAGCGGAGACGCGCGCCGATTGACGGTCGACGCGCGTCTCCACCCGGAGCGTCACGCTCCTCGTATACCGCCCCGGCGCGTGAACTTCGGTGACGACTCGGCCACACGACGCGCGACTCGTGTCGCAGCTTTGCAACGCCGTCTGTGGTCGCTCGCCTTAGAACGTGCCCCGGACGGCCCCGCGCGCGAGGTGATCGCCTGGCGCTTCGCCGCCTGCGTCCCGGCGGCCGGCGCACGTCGTCGGGAGGGCGGGGAAGTCTGAGGGTACCTCAGTCACCGGGAAGCTCGACCTCGGCGGCCAGCAGCACGGGCAGGGTCCGTTGCGCCCGCGACAGGAACAAGCGATAGCGGCCGAGCCGTGGCTCGCCGTCGCGGACGAGCACGTCGACGCGCCCGTCGCGATCGAGATCGCCCGCCCAGGCGACGGCGAAGCCCCACTCGGGATCTTCGTCGGTGGCGAGCACCTGCACGGTGGCGCCCGTGGCCAGCGCGAGCACGCTCGGCCGGCCTTCGCGGCGCACCTGCCACACGCGGCTGCGCTCGTCACCGAAGCGGATCGTGACCGGGCCTCCGCGCGGCTTCGTGTCGAGGTGCGCGGGCCGAGCGCCGCCGCGCACGCCCGCGCCGCGAAACACGGGGGCGCGCCGGCGTTTCGAGCTGCAGCCGCCGGCGGTCACGTCGTCGAAGGCTTCGCTGTCGTCCGTCGGCCGGCGCGCGAGCCTCACCTCGCGGGGCACGGCGCGCGAGAGCCTCCGGCCGCAGAGGCCCAGCCACCGCGCGCGCGTCAGGTCCTTGGGCAGCATGCGCGCCGGGTAGCGGCGCGGGACCATGAGCAAGTCGACGCCGGTCACTTGCACGCGGCGCGGGGCGCCGAATCGGGGCGTCGCCGCCGCCAGCGGCCACCACACGCTGACGAGCGGGCCCGCCGGCGGCACGGCGGCGTCGGGCAGCGCCGACCGCAAGCACTCGTCGGTGAGCGCGGCGCCCGAAGCGGCGTCGACCAGGCGCGCGCGAGACAGGATCCCCTGCGGCGTCACCTCGGCGCGCAGGTACGACGTCGCTTCCTTGCGTCTGTCGTCGAGCGAGGGACACCGCGCGAGGCGCTCGACGGCGTCGGCGACGACGACGACGGGATCGGCCCGGTAGCCGCGGTCAGCTCGTGCGCCGCGCTCCCTCGCCACGCCTGCCGCCGGGACGAGCACGACGCACGCGGCGAGGAGGGCTCTCCCACACCGCGCGCGCGCAGACGTCACGGAGCGAATTGTCGCACGAACTCGGTCGCCGGCGCGCGCGCGAGGTCGGCGAGGCGCCCCGCCTGGGTGACCCGCCCGCGCTCGAGGATCAGCACGTCGCCTTCGAACGCGGCCGCGTCGGCCGGGTCGTGCGTCACGACGACGGTCGGCAGCCGCCACGAGCGCAGCCGCTCGGCCAGGAAGCGCCGCACGTCGCGGCGGACCGTCACGTCCAGGGCCGCCAGCGGCTCGTCGAGCACCAGGGCGCGCG
>DASZUD010000239.1:0-7934 GCA_035548155.1 Polyangia bacterium | reverse complement strand
CGATGGAGCGCCGAGCTGCGCGAGCTCGGCCGCAACCGCGTGCTGCGGGTCATGGGCCTCGCGCCGCTGGTCGACGGCGCGCAGGTGACCGCCGAGGGCGCGCGTGTGCACGGCCGCCTGCGCGTCCCCGAGGACAAGCGCGACGACCTCTCGCAGCGCGTGTTGCTGCTGTTGCAGGCGCTCGCCCGACAGCGGGGCGCGCCGCAACCGTGATAAAAGGTCGGGGCCGATGTCGTCAAACGCCCCGAATCTCCCTGGTTCCTCCGCCGCCGAGCCCCTGCTGCGCGCGCGGCGCTCCGGTCCCCTCACCGGCGCGTGCCGCGTGCCGGGCGACAAGTCGGTGTCTCATCGCGCGCTGCTCTTCGGCGCGCTCTGCGACGGCACGGTCGCCGTCCACGGCCTCGGCGAGGGCGGCGACAACCGCTCGACGGCGCGCGCGCTCCAAGCGCTGGGCGTCGGCATTCGCCTCGAAGGCACCGAGGCCGAGGTGCACGGCGTCGGCTTCGACGGGCTGCGCGCGTCCTCGGCGCCGCTCGACTGCGGCAACTCCGGCACGACGATCCGCATGATGACGGGCCTGCTCGCGGGGCGCCCGTTCGCGACCACGCTGTTCGGCGACGCCTCTCTCACGAAGCGCCCGATGCGGCGGCTGGCCGAGCCGCTGCGCCTCATGGGCGCCCGGATCGACGGCCGCAGCGATCCGGCGCGCCCGAACGACGTGTTCCCGCCGCTCGAGGTGCGTGGCGGCTCGCTGAAGGGCGTGCGCTACGACCTGCCGGTCGCCAGCGCCCAGCTGAAGAGCGCGATGGTGCTCGCGGGCCTGCAGGCGACGGGGCGGACCGAGCTGCGCGAGCCGGCGACGTCGCGCGACCACACCGAGCGCATGCTGCGCCACCTGGGCGCGCCCGTCACGGCCGACTCGACGACCAACACGATCGTCGTCGATCCAGCGGGCTGGGGCGGGCGGCTCCGCGCGATGCCGCTCACCGTGCCGGGCGATCTGTCGTCGGCGACGTTCCTCATCGTCGCGGCGCTCGGCGTGCCGGGCAGCGACGTCGTCATCGAGAACGTGGGCCTCAACCCCACGCGCACGGGCGCGCTGGACGCGCTGGCCGCCATGGGCGCCGAGCTCACCATCGAGCAGACGGGCGACGCGATGGGCGAGCCCGTGGGCCGCGTGCGCGTGCGGGCGCGAAAGCTGCGCGGCACGCACGTGGGCGGCACCGTCGCGCTGCGCGCGATCGACGAGGTGCCGGCGCTGGCCGTGGCCGCCGCGCTGGCCGAGGGCACGACGACCTTCAGCGATCTCAAAGAGCTGCGCATCAAGGAGTCCGACCGCATCGCCGCGCTCGCGCGGGAGCTCGGCCGCGCGGGCGTCCAGGTCGAGGAGCGCCCCGACGGCCTCGTCGTCGAGGGGCTCGCCGGGCGCGCCCCGAAGGGAGGCACCGTCCAGCCCGAGCACGATCACCGCATCGCCATGGCGGGCGCCGTCCTGGGCCTCGCCTCGCCCGACGAGACCATCGTGCCGTCGTCGGAGATCGCGACGTCGTTCCCCAGCTTCGCCGACACGCTACGCGCGCTGGGCGCGTCGCTCGACTCGGAGCTTCGCTGAGCGCGTCGGCCCGGTGGCCTAGCCTCCGTCCGGGCTCGCGGCGTCGCAGACGTTCGTCGCGCTGCACTTGCCGAGGGTCACCGCGAGATCGGCGAGGCTGCAGGCGGTGCCCTTGATGGCGCTGATGCAGACGTCGAATTGCGCGGCGTCGACCTTTCCGTCGCAGGCGGACGCGGGCCACGCCCCGTCCCAGTTTGCCTGCCATTTCAGCTGACACGCGTCCAGCGTCGGGAACGACTTCCCGTCGCCGATCTGACCGCACATGTCGATCCGCTGGCAGATGGCCGACGTCGCCTGCGCGCGGGCCGACTCGCGCGACGGCGCGCCGCCGTCACAGCTGGCGAGCGCCAGGATCCCGGCCGCGACGCAGAGGCGGCTGAAGAATCGGGAGGGTTCGGACATGTTCGCTCCTCGTCAGGTCATCTCGCGGCCGGTCGCGGCCGCGTCGCGATCATTGGACACCGCAACGGCTCGATTCTGAAAGTGAGGTGATCACTACCAGCGGAACGCCACGGCCACGCCCGTCACGGGCTCGCTGCCGCGGGCGCGCATGATCGTGACGTAGGTCCCGCCGATGGCCGCCGCGGCGCCCGCGCCGATGAGCACGCCTCCGGTGACGTTGCGCGTGCGGTTGTCCGCGCACGCCGTTCCCGTGCAGCCGCTGGGGTTCGATCCGAGCACGGCGAACCCGACGGCGACGGCGACGGCGCCGGTCATGGCCGTCACGATCGGGCCCGTGAGGCCCGCGGGCCGGGGCGCGGGGGGCGGCGGGAGGACCGGCACGGGCGGCGGCGGCTCTTCCAGCTGCGGGCGCAGCATGTCGGCGACGCGCAGCATGGTCTCGCGCGCCTCGACGACGGTGCAGACGTCGCACGTCTTCGACTTCGTCGCGATGGGCAGCGCCGCGGGCGCCGTGCCTTCGGTCGAGAACGCGCGCGCGACGGTCCTGTAGCTGTTGCCCGCGACCTCGACGCGCACCCGCAGGACGTACTTCACGTCGAAGAGCTGGCCTATCGATTTCAGGCACGGCGAGGAGTCGCAGTGTTGAAGGTCGGGGTGCGACTCGAGCTTCTTCGCGAGCTCGGCGGCGTCGATGACCTCGATGCCCGAACGCACGAGGCCCAGCGTGAACCCGTCTTGAAGCTGCAGCGCCAGCGCCGGCGAGTCGCCGCCCGCCATCTCGAAGTCGACGATGGCCACGCGCACCTTGGCCTCGGCCCGCGCGGCCGCGAACGAGAGGACGGCGGCGACGACCAGGGCGCAAACGGTACGCATGCGATGCGCCATTGTATACCGACGCCGGTCGGCTCGCGTCACATCCCGCAGCCGTTCGGCTCGCACGTCATGGGCAGGCCGTGCTCGGGCAACCCGAAGCAGAGGTGGTTGTGGGTGTGGTCGGGCAGGCGCGGGCAGCGGCTGGCGACGTAGCACTCGTCGGGGGGCGTCCCGGTCTCGCACGAGAAGATCGCGCGCGGCGTGCTGTTGAGGTAGTCGACCTCGACGCGCGCCGCCCCCAGCGCGGCCGCGCCGACGACGCCGTCGATGTCGGGCCCCTCGGTGCGGATGTCGAACCGCAGCGATTGCAGGTAGGGCTCGTCGTTGCTGACGATCGCGACGGGGATCGCTCCGGCCAGCTCGACGTAGGCGGCGCTGTTGAGCGCCTTTCCGGGATCGCTGGGGTCGGTGTCGCAGGGCTGGACGCACGCGGCGACCTGGGGGTGGGCGAGGGGCGTCGCGGGGGCGGGCGTCGCGAGGATCGTCTGCTTGGCCACCCACTCGAGGCGGCGCGCCCGCGCGAGATCGACGCAGGGCCCCTCGGCGCCCGTCGAGGGCGGCTCGGAGCCGTTGACGAGCGCGAAGCGCGGCAACGTCGTCCACCTGGCCGCGATCGGCAGGGGCCAGCTCGCGATGTAGAGCGGGGAGGGCGCGGGCTCGGGGACCGCCGTGCCTGCCGTGGCGAGCGCCGCGGCGACGCGCGCCCAAGCCTGCTCCGACAGCACCATCGGACCCACGCCCGTGGCCAGCATCAGCGCGAGGTCGACGCCCGTGGCGAGCGTGATCTCGTCGCCGCGCTGGCAGCACAGCTCGCGCGGCTCGACGTTCGAGAACGCGCGGGGCGCCGCGCAGGCGTTGAGCACGATGCGCGTCGCGGGCAGGTCGACGGGGGCCGAGAGGCCGAGCAAGTCGGGCTGCGAGCTGGCCGTCGTCTCGCCGCCGCCGAAGAGGTTGAAGCTGAGGACGGCGTAGCCCGCGTCCTCGAGGAACGACTCGCTCGCGCCCTGGTGGTGCCAGAACGTCACCGTGGGGCACGTCCCTGCGGCGCCGCCCGGGCACGGCGCCGCGAAGCGCATCTCGACGGAGAACGCGTGCAGGATGTCCCCGCCCATCACGCCGCCCGGCTTCGTGACGTCGTCACCCACGGGGCCGAGCGGAAACTCGAAGATGCCCAGGTTGCGGAAGCGGCCTCGGACGCGTGGCGGGTTCGGCGCCGGGTCGCCGCCGTCGAGCAGATCGAAGCCGGTGTTCTGGATGCGCAGCGTGCCCTGAGGCGGGGTCCCGTCGAGGATGGACACGGCCGAGCCCGTGTCGACGACCATCGAGAACGCGGCGCCGCCGGCTTGAGGCCGCGCGCGCGCCAAGAGCGCCCCGGCGCCGGCGTTCGGTCCGCCGAGCGGAGCGCGCGACACCGGCACGGGCTCGGAGTCGACCGTGCAGCAGTTGTCGCTGCACGCGCCCGCTCCGACCGCCGCGAGGCCCAGCGCCCAGCAGAGCGCGGCGCGCGCGCCCGAGCCTCCTCGCGCCACCCGCGGCTACTCCTTCTCGGCGAGCTTCTTCTGCATGCGCTTCAGGAGCGCGTCGAAGCCCTCCTTGGAGATGATCTTGTTGAACTCGGCGCGGTAGTTCTCGAGCATGCTCTGCTCGTCGGTGACGACGTCGTAGACCACCCACTTGCCGTCCTTGCCGATCATCTTGTACTGCAGCGCGACCTGCACCTTCTTGCCGCGCGACGTGGTGTTGAGGGTGGCGTCGACGGTGGCCTCGTTGCCGCTCTTCGCCTCCTTCTCGTACTTGATGTTGTAGTTCGGGCTGCCGTGGACCTGCTTGAGGTAGCTGCGCTCGACGAGCTGGCGCAGCGTGTTCGTGAACTCGGTGCGCTGCTTGGGCGTCAGCGTCTCCCAGTGACGGCCCAGCGACCGGCGCGCCAGCTCGTCGTAGTCGAGGAAATCCCCGACGATCTTGCGGACCTCGGTGCGCTCGAGCTCGGCCTCCGGCGACCAGTTGGGCGCGCTCTTGTGGAGCACCTTGTCGAGCTTGTCGTTCGACTTCTTGAGGTCGGCCATCGGGCTGCTCGAGGGCGGCGTGCCGGCGGCGGCGCCGGGCGCCTCGCCCTTGGCCGGCGCCTCGCCCTTGGCCGGCGCGTCCTTGGCGGCCACGGCGGGCTTCTTCGCCGCCTTGTCCTGCGCGGCGTGGGCGTACCCCGCCAGTGCGACGGCGGGAACGGAGAGGGCGAGCGTCAGGATCGTGACGAGCGGGCGCGGCATCGAAGTGGGCATCAGTTCTAGGCTCCCGGATGGATGCTTCGTTGGTCCGATGAATAAGGAGGCTTTCTCCTTACATACTTTGGACGCGGCTCCAAAGGAAGCCATCCAAAGTGGATCGCGGCAACCGGTTCCGACGGGTCGATTACAGGCGACGCGCGTGGTACCGTGAGAACGCATGGCGATCGAGGATCCTCCGCGCGGGTCGGGCTCAGAGCAGTCGGCTTCGGGGGCTGAGCCGGGCTCCTTCGACGCGAAGGCGTGGCTGTCCCACGCCGCCGGCGAGCTGCGCGAGAGCTTCGCGCGCAATCGCCGCGTGATGTCGTTCGGCGAGTACTTCTCGCTGTTCGGGGGCGATCCCGGCCGCCAGGTCCGCTCGGCGGCCCAGTACCTGCGCGACGTCTTCGATCACTTCGGCACCCAGATCGTGCGCACGCCCCGCGGCCTCATGACGCACTGGCGCCTCTTCGACTGCCCGTGGGACGGCGGCAAGGACGCGCTGTCGGGCCAGGAAGAGGTGCAGGCCGCGGTCTACCGCCTGGTCTCGAACTTCGCGCGAGAGGGGCGCACGAACCGTCTCATCCTCCTGCACGGCCCGAACGGCAGCGCGAAGTCGACGTTCGTCGGCGCGCTCCAGCGCGCGATGGAGCACTACTCGACGCTGGACGAGGGCGCGCTCTATCGCTTCAACTGGATCTTCCCTTCGCAGAAGCTCACGAAGGGCGGCATCGGCTTCGGCGGCAGCTTCGAGGCCTCGGGCGGCGCGCCCGAGACGTACGCCTACCTCGAGGACGAGTTCATCGAGGCGAAGATCGCGGACGAGATGCGCGATCACCCGCTGCTGCTGATCCCGCGCACCAAGCGCCGCGAGCTCATCCAGCAGCGGCTCGCGGCCGAAATCAAGAGCGGCTTCCGTCCGGCGGACTATCTCCTGCGCGGCGATCTGTCGCACCGCAACCGGCAGATCTTCGAGGCGCTGCTGTCCTCGTACCACGGCGATCTCTCGAAGGTGCTGCGCCACGTGCAGGTCGAGCGCTTCTTCGTGTCGCGCCGCTACCGGCAGGCGGCGGCCACGGTCGAGCCCCAGCTGGCGGTCGACGCGCGCTCGCGCCAGCTGACGATGGATCGCTCGCTGGCGTCGCTGCCGCCCGCGCTGCAATCCTTGACGCTGTACGAGTACCAGGGCGAGCTCGTCGACGGGAACCGCGGCGTGATCGACTTCGCCGACCTGCTCAAGCGCCCGCTGGAATCGTACAAGTATCTCCTCGGCACGGTGGAGCAGGGCCGCGTCTCGCTGGACGTCGCCAGCCTCGAGCTGGACACGATCTTCATCGGCTCCTCGAACGAGGGCTACCTCAGCGCGTTCAAGGAGGTCCCCGAGTTCCAGTCGTTCAAGGGCCGGATGGAGCTGGTGCGCGTGCCTTACCTGCTGGACTACAAGGTCGAGCAGCGCATCTACGAGGCGCAGATCCGCGCGGCGCACGCCGAGTCGGGCAAGCACGTCGCACCGCACGTGGCGTGGGTCACCGCGCTGTGGGCCGTGCTCACGCGCATGAAGAAGCCGCTCGGCGAGAAGTACGGCAAGAACCTGGCCGACCTCGTGAGCCGCCTCGGGCCGCTCGAGAAGGCGCTGCTCTACGCCGAGAACGCCACGCCCGAGGGCATCAGCACCGAGCAGCAGCGCGAGCTGGTGGCGGGCGTCGAGAAGGTCGCGCGCGAATCGGACAGCTACCCGAACTATGAGGGCCGCACGGGCGCCTCGCCGCGCGAGATGAAGCTGCTCATCATGAACGCCGCGCAGAGCCCGAAGTTCGCGTGCCTGTCGCCGTTCGCCGTGTTCGACGAGCTGGAAGAGCTGGTGCGCGGCGTGACCGTCTACGATTTCCTCAAGCAGGAGCCGCTCCCGGGCGGCTTCCACGAGAACAAGAAGTTCATCTTCCAGGTGCGCGACAAGCTGATCGATCGCATCGACGACGAGGTGCGCACCTCGATGGGCCTCGTGGACGAGCGCCGCTACATCGATCAGTTCGAGCGCTACGCCTCGCACGCGTCGTACTGGGTCAAGCGCGAGAAGGTGCCGAACCCCATCACGGGCCGCGACGAGGATCCCGACGAAGAGATGATGGGAGAGATCGAGCGCGTGCTGCAGATGTCGGGGCGCCGGGAGGAGTTCCGCCGCGAGGTCATCGCGCGCATCGGCGCGTGGTCGATCGATCACCCGCGCCAGAAGCCCGACTACGAGGCGATCTTCCCGCGCCCCATCGCCGAGCTGCGCGAGGCGTTCTTCGAGGAGCGCAAGAAGCAGGTGCGCAAGATCAACGACGACCTGCTCGTGCTGCTGACCGACGGCCCCGCGAAGATGCAGCCCGAGGCCGCGGCCGCGGCGCAGACGACGCTGGACGCGATGAAGTCGCGCTTCGGCTACTGCGACAGCTGCGCGAAGGACGCCGTGCTCGCGCTCATCCGCAAGCGCTACGCGTAGCGACGGCGCGGGTCTCCAGGCATTCCTTCGGTTGCAAGCCGAACCAACGTCGGTGTAGGTTTCGACCGCCGTGTGTGACCGCCCTGCGCGAAAGAGGTGCGCGATGATTCGAGCCGGGTTGACGACCGTCGTGATCGGCTTCCTCGTGGCTGCTTGCGGATCGGACCACGCAGGCGCCGGAGGGACCGGCGCGGCTGGTGCGTCTGGCACCATGGGCGGCGCGGGCGGCGGCGGCGCGGGCGCGGGCGGCAGCAGCGCGGGCGGCAGCAGCGCGGGCGCGGGCGGCAGCAGCGCGGGTGGG
>DASZUD010000238.1:0-34100 GCA_035548155.1 Polyangia bacterium | reverse complement strand
GGCGGCGCGGGCACCGGGGGCGCGGGCACGGGCGTCGGTGGGAACGCCGGCCAGGACGCGGGCGTCGTGACGGACGGCGGGACCGACGGCCCCCGCCCGAACACCGGCGGCTGCTCCGACCCGACGAACCGCACGGGCCCGCCCGCGGGCAAGGAGAACCTGAAGGCCGATCCGATCGACGCGAAGTTCCCGTTCAGCACGCACTGGATGGGCCGCTTCAGCGACAACCCGTCGGCCGTGGGCATCACGGGCATGGCCGACTACGATCACGACGGCGATCTCGACTTCTCGTCCGGCCAGCGCGGCGGCCCGATGTTCTGGTGGGAGTACTGCACGCCGGATCACTGGGTGCAGCACATGGTCGGCACGGGGCACCAATCGCCCGGCGGCGGCAATGCCATGGACGTCGACGGCGACGGCTGGGTCGACATCATCGCGGGCGACTCCTGGTACCGGAACCCGCAGAACCCGCGCACGAGCACGGCGTGGACGCGCTACCCCACGGGCGTCGCGGGTGGCGCCGAGGACGTGGCCGTTGGTGACGTCGACGGTGACGGCAAGAACGACGCGCTCTTCGTTTGGAACCCGTACCAGCCGCAGTGGCGCGCGCCGGGCGCCGATCCCAAGGTGGCGTGGCCGCTGGGCGCCTCGCTGATGAACACGCAGACGCAGGGCGGGGCCATCGCCGATCTCGACGGCGACGGCGATCGCGACATCGTCGTCGGCAACCAGTGGTGGTACCGAAACATGGACGGCAAGGGGAAGCAGTTCGAGACCGTGCGCATCACCACGGGCTTCGACGACTCGCCCTTGGTCAACGCGGGCGACATCGACGGCGACGGAGACATCGACCTGGTGATGTGCACGCACTTCGGCGCGCGCGCCGCGTGGGTCGAGAACGGCGGCGGCGCGGCGACGACGTGGACGCTGCACGTCCTCGCGATGAACAAGAACAAGCTGCACTCGATCTTCGCGATCGATTTCGACAACGACGGTGACCTCGACATCTTCGCGGGCGAGAGCGAGGGCACGGCGTGGATCTGGGAGAACACCGACGGGAAGGGCACGTTCAAAGAGCACGCCGCGGCGATGAACGCGCGCGGACACGACGCGCGCGTCGGCGACGTCGACTGCGACGGCGACATCGACATCGCCGGCAAGCCGTGGGGCGAGGGCGAGCCGGAGCCGCGCGATCACATCTACCTGCAGAACATGACCGTCGAGCGCGGCGGCAAGGCCGTGTTCCAGCGGCCGAAGGGCGAGGTGTGGCGCGCGGGTCAGACGGCGGAGGGCTGCTCCTCTCGCTGATCGCGCGCCGCCAATTCGTGCATGATGAGCGGAGATGAGACGGGGCCCGTGGCGCGTCGTTCCGATCGCGATCGCCGTTTCGGCAGCGGCCGCTTGCACGCGCAACCCGTACGTCATCGGGACGATCTGCCCGCCGGCGGGCGCTGACGCGGGCGCCGCCTCCGATCCCCGCTGCGTGACGGCGCCGTCGAACGCGACGCTCGCCGTCGACCTCGATCGCTCGGGTGCGTCGGCGCTGGGCGCGCTCGCGCTCGCGAGCGGCGAGCTCGCGCCCGCGCTGCGGTTGCGCGGCGAGCGCGCGACGGTGAACGCGTGGCCCAGCGAGGGTGGGCCCGTGCTCGCGGCGGGAGCGGGCGCTGCGACGCCGGGCCTCGGCGCGCCGTTCACCGACGGCACGCGCGCCGTGCGATTGTCGGCGGACGCCCCGTCCTATGTCGGGGCCGACGCATCGGTCGGCGGGGTGGGCACCGACGATTTCGCCCTCGAGGTCGTGCTGCGCGCGGCGAGCGGAGCGAGCCTCCTCGACAAGCACACGGGCGCGGCCGGCTGGTGGCTGCACCAGGCCGCGAGCGGCGAGCTGCAGCTCGACCTGGGCGACGGCGATCCGACGCACGCGGTGTCGATCGCCTCTCGTCCGTTGACGCCGGGCGCTTGGTACCACTGCCTGTTCTGGGTCAGCCACGCCGCCGCGCAGGGATTCGTCGACTGCGACGGCGCCGATCTCGCGCCGGTCACACTTCCGGCGACTTTGGGGGCGCTCGACGGGCCGGGGCCGCTGGCCGTCGGGGGCGGCGCGGCCGCGCAGCTGGCGGACGTCGCGCTGTTTCGCGCCGCGCGCGGCGCGCTCGGTGACGTCACCGGCTGGATGGACGCAAGCCAGCGCCGTTTCGCCGCGCTCACGGGCGTGTACCCCAGCATCGCGGGCGGCAAGCGCGTGCCGAACGCCGGTCTGCGCGACGGCGACGCGTACCTGGACATGCAGTCGGATGCCGGCGCGCCGCGCCGGCTCTTCCTCGTGGGCACCGAGTGGCCGCGCGTCGCCTGCCGGCCCGACGCGAACGGGACGCGTGTGTGCGGGTACTTCGGCGAGCCCGCGCGCTCGCGCGCGCTTCCCGCCGCCGCGTCCGCGTGGCAGGCGGTGGGCCTCGCGGTGGCGCCGGGACCGACGGCGTTCGTCGACGGAGACGCGCGGTTCTCGGCGCTGGCCGCGGCGGCGGCGAGCGGCACGCACACCCTGTCCGCCACGGCGACGACGGGGCAGGCCCCGCAGGTGCTGTCGTTCTACGCACACTCGCTGGGCGCGTCCCGCGTGGGCGCCAGCGCGGGCGGCAGCGGCGTCGCCGTGTTCGACGTCCAGGCGGGGAGGGTCGTCACGCAGCCCGCGGGCGTGGATGCCAGCATCGAGCCCTGGGGCGACGGCATCTTTCGCTGCGCCTACCGATTCAAGTCGGCGGGCGGACCGACGACGTACACGGTGCACATGCTCGACGACGCGGGCGGGGACACGTTCGTCGGCGCGGCCACGCCCACGCTCGAGGTGGCCGGCCTCCAGGTCGACGTGAACCTGGCGCACCCCGGCTCGTTGCTGGCGGGCCCGACCCAGGCGCCAGACAAGCTGGCCTTCGCGGGCAATCCCGGGAATCTGCCCGCGAGCGGACCGGTGCTGGCCGTCGTGGACGTGGTGCTGGCCGCCGGGCCGGTCCTCAGGGACCAGGCGATCTTCAACATCAACTTCATGAGCGCCTTCGGCGGTCAGGTGCAGCTCTATCTGCGCGGTGACAATGACCAGCTCAAGTTCTGGGCGCTGGACGGCCAGGGCGACGTCGCGTTCTGGGCTTTCTCGAGCGAGAAGGCGCTCATCGCGAACGGCGCGCCTCACTCGCTGGTCGCGGGGTGGGATGCCTCGTCGGCCAGCCTCGTCGTCGACCGCGGCCCGCCGCTGTCGGCGCCGGTTCAGGGCACGCCGCCCGCGACGCTGGACGAGATCGACCTCGGCGTCTCCGAGAAGAGCGCGGGCGCGTTCGAGGGCCTCATCTCCGGCTTCCAGATTGGCGCGCCGTGATGGCGTCGCGCTTCTCGCTTTTCGGCAAACGGAGCGTCGCATCGGGCCCCACTACCGAGGATGGAGAGGCATCCTCCGTGGTTTCGTCGACGAAGATAGCTCCCGAGCCGCCGCGCGCCGTCGCGGCCGTCGCCGCGCCGCCGGCCTTCGACCAAGTCTACGACGAGCACTTCGCGTTCGTGTGGCGCAACGTGCTGAACCGCGGCGTGCCGCCCTCGGCGGTCGACGACGTCGTGCAGGAGGTCTTCGTCGTCGTGCACCGCAAGCTGGCAGGCTTCGAGGGCCGCTCGTCGATGCGGACGTGGCTGGCGGGGATCGTTCGCCGCGTCGTGGCCGATCACGTGCGCAAGCGAGGCAACGCGCCCGTCGGTGACGAGCCGCTCGAGCTGGAGAGCCCGAGCAACGCGCGCGGACCGGCGGAGGAGCTGGACGCCAAGGCGGCGGCGCGCGTGCTGGACGAGCTTCTGGCGCGCATGCCCGAGGCGCAGCGCGAGGTCTTCATCCTGCACGAGATCGAGGAGATGACGGGCCGCGAGATCGCCGAGACGGTCGGGGCCAACGAGAACACGGTGCACACGCGCCTTCGCGCGGCGCGGCGGATCTTCGAGGAAGGCCTCGCGCGGCTGCGCGGGGAATAGCGACGCGCGGTCGCGCGAAGTTTAAAATTGGAGGGACCGGTGGACAACGACATCGACGACATGAACCCGGACGCCCGGCGCGTCGTGGAGCTGGCCCGCATGGCGCGGACGCCGGGCGACGCGGACAAGCGACGCGTGCGGCAGGCGCTCGCGCTCGGCATCGGCGCGGCCGTCGCGGGCGCGTCGTCGGGGACGGCGGTCGCGTCGGCGGTGAAGACAGGCGCGCTCGTGGGCCTGCGCGGCATCCTGGCCGCGATGCTGGTCGTGTCGGCCGGCGTCGGGACGTACGTGTGGGTGAAGCATCCCGCGCCCGAGCCGCCCGTCTCGGCGCCGCCCGCGGCGAAGGCGCCCGCTCCCGTGGTCGTGCCCGTCGCGCCTGCCGCGCCCGCGGCTGACACGCCCGATCCGCTGCTGGCCGAGCTCACTCTCTTGCGGCAGGCGCAGAAGGCGCTGCGCGACGGCGCGCCCCGACGCGCCCTCGAGCTGGCCGATCAGCACGCGAAGCTGTATCCCGGCTCGCAGCTGGGCCTCGAGCGCGGCGCGCTGCGCGTGTTCGCGTTCTGCGCGCTCGGGCGCAGGACCGAGGCGCACGCGCTCGCGACGGAGCTGCTCGCGGCGGCGCCGCGGTCTCCGCTGCGGACCTCGCTCGAGGAGAGCTGCGCGGCGGTGAAATGAGAGGCGTCGCCACCGCATGAGGGCCGCGCGAGCGCGCCGGCTCGCCTTCTTCGCGGCGACCTTCGTCATCGCCGCGTCCGCGACGGCGCGCGCGGCGCTGCCGCTCTCGCTGACCTGGGACGCGCCCGCCGGGTGCCCGACCGCCGAGGCCGTGCGCGCCGAGCTGGATCGGTTGGTGCGCTTCCCCGCGGGGCAGACGCCGCCGCCGATCGCGGCGCAGGGCCACATCGAGACGCGCGACGGACGCTGGTTCTTGCGGCTGCGCACCGTGCGCGACGGCGTGCCGGGCGAGCGCTCGCTCGAGGCCGACTCGTGCGCTTCGCTCGCGCACGCCGCGACGCTGGTGCTGGCGCTCACGTTCGGCGTGGGCGATGAAGTGGCGCCGCCACCCCCCGCACCGGAGCGGCCGGCGCGACCGGCGCCGCGGCCGAAGGTCGTCGAGGCGCCGCCCCCGCCTCCACCGCCCCCGCCTCCACCTCCACTGCCTCCACCGCCGCCGCCTCCACCGCCGGCTGCTCCTCCCACGATCGTCGCGAGGCCGGCGCCGATCGCGCGCCCGCGGGCGGTGTGGGCCATCTTCGCCGACGCGCGCGGATCACGCGGACCGTTGCCCGACCTCGGAGGGAACGCGGGACTCGGCGTGGAAGCGCGCGCGGGTCGCCTCTCGGCGGCGCTGCGCCTCGGCGCCTGGCTCCCCACGGACGACGCCGCGGCGCCGACGGTGGCGCGCATGCAGTTTTCGGGCGCCGGCCTCGACCTCTACCTTTGCGCTGCGCCGGCGTCCGGCGCGCGCGCGACGCTGTGGGCTTGCGCGCAGGGCGGAGCGGCCGCGCTGCGCGGCACGTCGACGGGCGGCCTCGACGCGACGACCAGGACGGCGCCCTGGTACACGGCGGGCGCGGCGCTCCGCGCCGAAGTGCGGCTCACGCGCCGCCTCGCGCTCGAAGGTCGCGTCGAGGCCGTCGGATCTCTGACGCGGCCCGAGTTCAGCTTCCGGAGCGCGCTCGACACGGGCCCGCTCTACACGAGCGTCTACCTGGTGCCGGTCGTCGTGCCCGCCGCCGCGCTGGGCCTGTCCCTGACGCTCTGATTCACGCGCCGCAGGTTCTCTTCGGCCAGCGCCTCGGCCCGGGGGAATCTCTGCCCGATCGAGATCCGGCGTCCGCTGTGGGCCGGCGTGGAGATGGAACGTGCCGTCAGCCTCGATTGCGCAGAGATTCCTTCGGCCCCCGCCTGTGCACTGCGGTGCGGTCGTTTGCACCGCAGCGGGGCGAACCAGCGGGCCCGCGGGAGGGCGATGCGCGAAAAACATCAGCAAGCATCGTGAGTTCGGGCGCCGGGCCGTCGCATGCGGCGCGCTGGTGCGACGCGATGGAATCGTGTGCGGGCGAAAACGACTGGGCCTCCTCTTCCCCACTACCCGGACATGACCAAGAGGATTGCCCAAGGGAGATCTCTCGGGATCGCGCTCATCGGAGCGCTCGCGCTCGGCTGCGGCGGGGGCGCGCACAAGCCGGGTGCGGCGACCGGCGGCGCCGGCAGCGGCGCGACGGCCGGCAGCTCGGCGCCGACCGGCGGCACCGGCTCGCCCACCGGGACGGCGAGCGGGGCGGCCGGCGACGGGATCACGGTCGTCTCGGGCACGGGGGGAGACACGGGCTCGGGCGCCGCGGGCACGGGCACCTCGACGGGCACCGCCGGCGGCTCGGGCGGAACCGGCTCCGTCGTCATCGGCCCCAATACGCCGGTCGGCACCTGCGCCGCGGGCTTTTCGCGATGCTACGGCATCTGCATGGAGTCGGCGCTGGTCGACGCGGACTGCCGCCCGGCGCTGTGCTCGGGGCCGACGGCCTCGACGCCGCCCGCGCGCACGAGCATCACGCCGCGCGGCTTCACGTGGGACGTCCAGACCACCGGCGACACGACCACGGTCAAGTTCGCGCCCGGCAAGCCGTCGCTGGGCCTGCAGCCGACGCTGTCGGTCGATCTCAACTACCGCGTCAACGGCGGCCCGCAGACGCAGGTCGCGTCGATGACCTCCGACGGCAACGGTGGTTGGACCTGGCAGACGAACACCCTCAAGGTCAACGACGACGTCGACTTCTTCTTTCATTCGAAGGTGGCAAAGCAGACGATCGTCAACCCCGGCCCCGACATCCAGCCGCTGCTGGACACGATGTGGTTCCACCAGCGCATCGGCATGCCGCGCGACCCCGAGCCGCAGTACCCGATCGTCTCGAAGCTCGCGGGCCGCTTCCGCGATCGCCACCCGAACGAAGAGCGCTTCGACCACTTCGTCGACACGTACTTCTCGGGTCCGACGTTCGACATGACGGTCGTCGACAACGGCGACTCGATCGACGTCACGATCGCGCCGCAGGCCTCGATGCAGGTGCAGGCCGTCGACTTCAAGAACTACGAGGCCATGGGCTCGGGCGAGGGCGGCGCGCTGCCGGCGCCGACGCCGCTGTGCTACACGCCGCCCGCGATCGCGGCGCTGGGCGTGCGCGCGACGCCCATGGGCAACAGCGTGTGGAAGGGCCACCTCGGTAACCTGTCGTACGGCCAGCTCGTCGACTGGGAGCTGACGTTCGTCCGCTCACGCACGTATTACACCGAGTGGTTCCAGTACTACGTGGGCAGCGGCCGCCTGCAGCCGAAGGTGATGCACCCTTGGGCGCACGCCGCGGGCGATCAGTCGGTGACGGACGTCTCGACCGACGAGTTCGGCTACGCGCAGCACGTGCCGAACCTCTCGCCGCAGGAGCTGGCCGACTTCATCACGGGCAAGGTGCTCTTCGAGGCCGACTTCCAGACGCACGTCGGCTACAACCCGCCCACGACGTACGACTGCCCGCGCGGCGCGACGCCCGGCACGAAGATCCCGACGATCGTGACGCCGCCGCCGATGAGCCCCATGTTCTCGGCCGGCAACGCCTACACGAACATGTCGCTCGCGTCGATCCCGCGGCCCGGGTTCACGCAGGCGGCGTGCTTCACGTGTCACCACCTGGACGGCAAGGGCCAGCCCGCCGACGACAAGGGCCTCGGCCACACGCTGCTCAAGCTCTTCTCGTCGACCGACGGCAAGACGGCCGGCCCCGATCCGATGTACGGCACGATCCTGGACACGAAGAACGGCGCCGGCGGCGCGGCCGAGGCGACGCCCTCGATCACGTGGCAGACGGTGCAGGGCACGTACCCGGACGGAACGCCGTACGAGCTGCGTAAGCCCGTCATCGCGGCAGGCACGCTGCGTGATGGCCCGCTGGGAGCGTCGACGCACATCTCGGCGCGCCTGCCGCGCCCGGTGTTCGGCTTGGGCCTGCTCGAGGCCGTGCCCACCGAGACGATCCTCGGCCTGGCCGATCCGGACGACAAGAACGGCGACGGCATCTCGGGCCGCCCGAACCTGGTGAAGGACGAGAAGACGGGCCAGACGGTGCTGGGCCGCTTCGGCTGGAAGGCCGCCGAGCCGACGCTGCGCAACTTCGCGGCGCTCGCGTTCGTGAACGACATCGGCGTGACGTCGCCGCTGTACCCGAAGCACCAGTGTGGCGACAACCAGACGGCCTGCAAGTCGGCCGTCGCCGCGGCCACGGGCCCGCAGCTGTCGGACGCCGACCTCGACCACATCGAGTCGTACCTGCGCCACCTCTCGGTGCCGCCGCGCCGCAACTACAACGATCCGGACGCGATCGCGGGCATGGCCATCTTCGCGGCCCTCGGCTGCAACCGCTGCCACGTCCCCAACCTCGTGACCTCGGCGAACGCGCCGCTGGCGTCGATGCGCGGCACGGTGATCCAGCCGTTCTCGGATCTGCTGCTGCACGACATGGGCGACGGCCTGGCCGACGACGCGCCGGTCGAGGAGGGCACGGCGACGGGCCGCGAGTGGCGCACGCCGCCGCTGTGGGGCAACGGCACGGGCCCGGCGGTCATGTACCCGGCCGTCGACGCCTTCGATCCGAACGGCCACCTGCCGGCGGGCGGCGCCTGGCTACACGACGGCCGCGCCCGCTCGATCGAGGAGGCGGTGCTGTGGCACGGCGGCGAGGCGAAGCCGATGCACGACGCGTTCATGGCGCTGTCGAAGACGGCGCGCGCGCAGCTGCTCAAGTACGTCGCGTATCCATTCGCCGACCCGGTGCCGCTGCGGCGGTGCGTGCCCGCGACGGCGTACAGCGCGAACTAGTTCTCGCCCCGCCTTGCGGGGCTGCGAGGCCTGCGCGCCGCGCCCTCTCCCCCGCGCGCCTGCGGCGCGCCCCCTTGCACGCAGGGCCACGATCGCCCGCCCGGAGGCAACTCCGGGCGGGCGATTTTCTTTTCCGGCACGCCGAGGAGCATCGGATCGACCCGCTGAACGGTCCGGGCCAGCCGATGTCGGGGGTACACGCAAAGTGCACGGTGCCGTTGGCGAAGGAGGTCCGGCGACGCAGGGTCTCGAGGGTTGGCGATCTCGGGGGGAGAGGGCGCGCCGAGAGATGCGTCGCGGTTCGGCCGGCGACGGCTTCCGTTCTGGCGGCAGCTCGCCAGCGGCGGCGCGATCGTCCTCGGAGCCGCGGCGCTCTTCGGCTGGTGGCTGCGCGTCCCGTGGTTGACCAGCGTCGTGCCCAGCTGGCCGACGATGAAGCCGACCTCGGGCCTGCTGGCGGTGTTGTCGGGCATCGCGCTCTTGCTCGTCGAACCGGAGCGGCCGCGTCGGATGCGCTTCGCCGCGAAGGTCGTCGCGACGATCGTCGGCGCCTTGGCGATCGCCAGCATCGCCGAACGTCTCGCGGGCTCGGCCGGCGTCGTCGGTCGCGTCCTCACCGGGCGGACCATCGGGGGGCCGCTCCTGCGCACGGCGTTTGCGTTCGCGGTCATCGCCGCGGCCACCGTGACAGTGGAACGCGTCACGCCGCGCGGGCGCAGCCCGACGCAGCTCTTGGCGCTGATCGCTGGATCGCTCGGCTTCGTCGCCTTGCTCGGCTTCGTGTTCGGCGTCCCCGCGCTCCGGGGGGGCGAGGGGATTGCCTCGGGGGGCATGTCCATTCAGACGGCGGCGGCGCTCGTGCTGCTGTCGTCAGCCTTGCTGGTCATCCGGCCCCACGTGGGCCTTATGTCGGCGATCGCCTCCGAGCACACGGGCGGGCTCGTGGCGCGACGGTTGTTGCTGGGCCTGCTCGCCTTCGCTCCGGTCGCCTTGGCCGTCGTGGCGGGCCGCCGCTTCGGGCTCTACGGCGACGCGGGCTTCACGGCGCTCCTCGTCTTCTTGGCCCTCGTCGAAGGGATCATCCTGATCCACGTCACGGCCCTGCGCCTCAACGACTACGACGTCCGCCAGAAGGGCGCCGAGGCGTTGATCCGCCAGAGCGAGCAGCGGTTCAGCCAGCTCATCGGCCACGCGCCCGACGGCATCTTCATCGCGGACCTCGACGGGCAATACACCGACGTCAACGAGGCGGGCTGTCGGCTGTTGGGGCTCTCGCGCGCCGACATCGTCGGCAAGGCCATCGTCGACTTCATCCCGCCCGGCGACGTCCCGCTCCTGTGGCAGCAAAGGGAAGAGCTCCTCGGCGGCTCCGTCAGCGTGAACGAATGGTCACTTCGGCACAGGGACGGCCACTACGTCTCGGTCGAGATCAGCGCGGCGATCTTGCCAGATGGTCGCTGGCAGGGGTTCGTGCGCGACATCAGCGATCGCAAGCGCGCCGAGGCCGAGCTCGCCGCCGCGCGCGAGAACGATCGGCAGCTGCGCGCCGAGTTGCAGAAGGTGATGGGCGCGGCCACCAGCGTGTCCGAATCCGTCGCGGAGCTGCCGCGCCCGGACATCACGGCCGTACTCCAGACGATCGCCTTGCAGGCGCAGGCGCTGACAGGCGCGCGCTACGTCGCCGTGGGCCTGGGCACCGATCCCGAACGGCCCATCGAGCCCTGGGTCTCGCTGGGAATGTCGGCCGACACCGTCCACGACGTCGGTCGGCCGCCTCGGCCCACCGGCATGCTCGCCGCCGACGTCGTGCCCGAGAACGCGCGGTCGATCCGCGTCGACGACGTGCGGCGCGATGCGCGCTTTCGAGACTTCCCGCCGCTTTACCCGGACATGGCCAGCTTCATCTCCGTGCCGATTCGTTATCGCAGGCGGCACATCGGCAACGTCTACCTGGCGAACCGAGCCGGTGAGGCGTGCTTCACGGCGCAGGACCAGCGCATGGTGGAGATGTTGGCGGCGCGCGCCGCCGTGGCGCTCGAGACGGCCAAGCTGTACGCGGGCGAGGCGCAGCAACGTGCGTGGCTGCGCAGCGTGATCGAGCAGCTCCCCGAGGGGGTGGTGATCCTGGATCGGCATGGTCGCGTCGTGACGACCAACCGCGCGCTGCTGTCGTTCCTGAACGACGGCCGCGGGTCCCTCGAGGGCCGGGAGCTCCATGGGTTCGAGCTCAAGCTGCCGAACGGCGCGCCCATTCCGCCCGACGACCTGCCGTCGACGTGCGCGCTCCAGCGCGGCGAGTCCTCGATGGGGCGCGAGCTGGCTCTCTTGAAGCCCGGCAACGGCCTCGTCCCGGTGCTCGCGAACGCCGCGCCCATCCGCGACGACACGGGCGCCATCACGGGCGCGACGATCATCATCCAGGACATCACCGCGCGCAAAGAGCTGGAGCGCTTGCGCGAAGAGTGGGCGTCCGTCATCGCCCACGATCTGCGCCAGCCGGTGAGCGCCATCGCCCTTTCGGCGGACGCGCTGGAGATGGTCTCCGGACCGAACCTGCCCGAAAAGGGGGCGAAGGCGATCGCGCGCATCCGCGCCGCCTCGACGCGCCTCGGCCGCATGGTCGACGATCTGTTCGACGCCTCGCGCATCGAGGCGAACCGCCTGTCGGTGGCGCAGCGGGCCGTGGACTTGGGCGAGCTGGCGGCGTCGGTCGCCGACGGGCTGCGCGACGAGATGGGCGATCACGACCTGCTCGTCGACGCGGCGCCGGCGCAGATCGCGTGGATCGATCCCGATCGCATTCAGCAGGTGCTGGCCAACCTGCTGACGAACGCCGCGAAGTACGGCGCGCCGGGCAGCGAGATTCACGTCGACGTGAGCGATCGCGGCGAGGCCATCGAGGTGGCCGTCACCAACCATGGCCCGGGCATCGCGGCCGAGGAGATCCCGCGCCTGTTCGAACGATTTTGGCGCGCGCGGAAGGCGCGCGGCTCGGGGACGCCGGGCGCGGGCCTCGGGCTCTACATCGCGAAGGGCCTCGTCGAGGCGAACGGCGGGCGCATCTGGGTGGACAGCACGCCGGGCGAGACGACGACGTTTCACGTCCTCCTGCCGCGCGCGCCCGCGGGCGCCGAGATCGACGCCCACGGGCCGCAGCTCCACGCGTGAGGTGACGACGCGCGGTCAGTGCACGGCTTCGGCGCCCGAGCCGCGGATCATCTCGCTGGCCGAGCCGCCCTGGCGGACCAGGTCGATCGCGCGCGCCGTCGTGATGAAGGCCAGGTGCGAGAAGCCCTGGGGGAAGTTGCCGATCTGGCGCTTCATCGTCGGGTCGTACTCCTCGGCGTAGAGGCCGAGGTGATTGCGCAGACCCATGAGTCGCTCGAACAGCGCCTCCGCCTCGTCGACGCGCCCGGCGAAGGCGTAGTTGTCGGCGAGCCAGAACGTGCACGCCAGGAACGCGCCCTCGACGCCGGGCAACCCGTCGGCGCCCGAGGTCGTGTCGTAGCGGAGCACGAAGCCTTCGCGCAGCAGGTGCTTCTCGACGGCCGCCACCGTGCCCTTCATGCGTGGATCGTCGGCCGGCAGGAAGCCGTAGTGCGGGATGACGAGGACGCTCGCGTCCATCTGCTCGCTGCCGTACGACTGGGTGAACGCGCCCACGCGCGGGTTGAAGCCGCGGTCGCAGATCTCGGCGTGGATGCGCTCGCGCAGGGCGTGCAGGTGCGGCAGGTGGCTGCGGGCCTCTGCGTTGCCTGACGAGAACTCTTCGATGAAGCGGGCCGCGCGATCGATCGCCACCCAGGCCATGACCTTCGAGTGCGTGAAGTGGCGGCGGCCGCCGCGCACCTCCCAGATGCCGTCGTCCGGCATTTGCCAGGCGCGCTCCATGAACTGGATGAGCGAACGCAGCGTCGGCCAGCCCTCTTCGCGTCCGCCGAGGCCGCGCCGGCGCGCGGCGTAGATGCACGACAGCGCCTCGCCGTAGACGTCCAGCTGGAACTGCCCCGACGCCGCGTTGCCGACGTGCACCGGCCTCGAGCCTTCGTACCCCGGCAGCCAGGGCAGCTCGAACTCCGTGAGCCGTCGCGCGCCCGTGATGTCGTACATGATCTGCGCCTCCTCGGGCTCGCCGGCGACCGTGCGGATCAGCCAGTCGCGGAAGGCGCGCGCCTCGTCGATGTAGCCGCCCAGCATCAGGGCGTCCAGCGTCAGGCTCGAGTCGCGGAGCCAGCAGAACCGGTAGTCCCAGTTGCGCACGCCGCCGATGCACTCGGGGAGCGAGGTCGTGGGCGCCGCGACGATGCCGCCCGTCGGCCCGTACGTCAGCGCCTTCAACGTCAGCAGCGAACGCACGACGAGGTCCTTGTATTGCCCCTCGTACGTGCAGCGATTGGCCCAGTTGCGCCAGTACGCGTCGGTGGCGTTCAGGCTCGCCTCGGTGTCGACGGGCCGCGGGGCCTCTTCGTGCGACGGGTGCCAGATGAGGTGGAAGGCGAGGCGTGCCCCCTTGCGCACCGAGATCAGCGCCGAGACCCGCCCGTCCACCACCCGGCCTTCGATGGGGCCGTGCAGCGCGACGGCGTCCGGGCCGGCGACGCAGTGGTACTCGCCGCGGCTGCCCGTGATGAGCGGCTTGTACGCGCCGTAGCCGAAGCGCGCGTTCAGCACCATCTCGAGCTGAACTTCGCCCTCGACGCCGTCGATGACGCGCACGATGTCACAGCGCTGTTCGCCCTCGACCTCGATCGGCATGAAGTCGGTGATGCGCACGGCGCCGCCGTCGCAGACGAACTCAGTCTCGAGCACGAGGGAGTTGGGGCGGTACTGTTGTCGCTTCTCGCGGATCGGCACCGTGGGGGTCAGCGACCAGGTGCCGTGCTCGTCGTAGCCGATGAGGCTCGCGAAGAGCGCGTCCGAGTCGAAGCGCGGCGCACACAGCCAGTCGATTGAGCCTGAACGCGAGACGAGCGCCGCCGTTCGCGTGTTTCCGATCAGTCCGTAGTCCTCTATGCGAGACGCCATGGGGCACCTCCTTCGATCCAAGCATGGCGTCACCGTGTGCCGGCGGGTCGAGCCGGGGACAATCTCAGGTTGGTGCTCATGGGGGAGACCCCTAGGCCTCCTTTTGGTCGGGGCTTTCGGCTCGTTCGGGCGACCTTAGCTTTTTCGATAAAGGGGAGACGGTGTGGCCTTTCCACGACCGGTGAGCCTCCCGGAAAGAGAGAAGTGACCACATGACTCGTTTCAATCTGCGGACGGCGATCGGGGCCTTGGCGGCGGCGGTGGTGCTGGCATTCGCGGCCCAGAGCTACGCCAAGACCGACTCTGAGCTGATCAATGCTGCACGCCAGACGGTGATGACCTTCCAGAAGACGGATCCGGGGCTGTCGACGTTCTTCGCCAAGTCGGCGGGGTACGCGGTGTTTCCGTCGGTGGGCAAGGGCGGCTTCGGCGTGGGCGGCGCCTACGGCGAAGGCGTCGTGTTCCAGAACAACCAGCCCATCGGCCGCGCCAAGCTGACGCAGGTCTCGGTGGGCGCGCAGGTCGGCGGCCAGGAGTTCTCCCAGGTGATCTTCTTCGAGACGACGGCTGATCTGGCGCACTTCGTCCAGGGCAATTACGCCTTCTCGGGCAACGTCAGCGCGGTCGCGCTGAAGTCGGGCGCGTCCGCGAGCGCCAAGTACCGCGAGGGCGTGGCCGTGTTCACGGCGACGAAGGGCGGCCTCATGCTGGAGGCCAGCGTCGGCGGGCAGAAGTTCAGCTACGAGCCGTTCGTCACCATCGAGAAGAAGTAGAGAAGTGACGCCGCGGGCGGGCGGGGGCCGTTCGCGGCGTCCGCTCGCCCGAGCAGCGCGGCTCAGCGCGGCGCGACCGTGAGATCGTACGTCACGTCTTGCGCGGTCGCGCACGACGAGCCGGGCGCCGACGCGAAGTGAATCGTGTGCCGCCCCGGCGGCAGCGGCGTCAAGAAGAGGTAGAAGCCCCGATCGACCGCGGGATCCAGCGTGAGGGCCGGCGCGTCGGAGGTGGTGATGCCATAGGCGTTGTTCGGCGGCAGCTGCACCGTGAAGAGCGGCGACTGGACGAGGTACTGCGCCGGGTTCGAGACCGGCACGCCGTCGATGTCGGCGGCGATCTGGGCGCCGAGGATACAGGCCGTCTGGCTGCGCGCGAACGCCTCGGTGCGCTGCTGGTCCGGATCGGTCAAGAACGCGCCGTAGACGTGGTTCGCGAGCGGGAAGAAGAGGTAGGTGTCCGCCGGGACCGTGCACGTTCGCACCACGGTGCCCCCGGCGATCGTACCCGCGAGGAACCAGATGGAATCCGTCTGGCGCTTCGAGCAGTTGGCGCCCGTCGTGTCCAGCAGGGCGCTCTCGGGCGCAGGCGTCTCGAAGGCCCACTTCCGCCACGCCGCGGAGAGCTCGCGGTACGATCGCCCCTGGGCGTTCGCGTCGATGGGCACGATGCCCGGGTTGTCGGCCGCGCGCGCGCCGGAAGCTCCAAGCCCCACGGCGAGCACCCCCCCGGCGACCAGTACGCCGACTTGCTTCATGGCGCGCCTCCTCTCTTCTCATTGGAAATTGTGGGTCTGCCCGGCGCGCTCGGCTCGGAGGCCGCGCGGCCCCCGCCGGTGCGCGCAAGGCCTCGGTCCCGCTGGCCCCCGGCGCGCAAGGTTTTCGCGATCCGGCGGCGCGTTCACCGCGCGCGGCGCCGGCACGCGTTCTGCTGTCGTTCCTCAGCATGAAGACCATTCTTTGCGCCGTCGACTTCTCGCCGGCATCGCGCGAGACGCTGGCGTGCGCGGCCAGCCTGGCGCGCGCGCTGGGCGCGGAGCTGGAGATCGTCCATGTCGTGCGCCCGCCCACGACGCTGCTCACCGACCTGCCGCCTTCGCTGCTCGTGAAGGACCTCGAGGCGGCCGCCGAACGGCGCCTCGCGCAGGAGGCCGCGGCGCTGGAGGCGGCCGACGTGCGCGTCGCCCGAGCGGTGCAGGTCGGCCACGCCGAGGACCGCATCATCGCGCGCGCCGGCGAGCTGGGCGCCAGCCTGATCATCGTGGGCGCGCACGCGCGGGCCGCGGGCCATCGATCCTTCTTGGGCAGCGTCGCCGAGCGCGTGGTCCATGGCGCGTCGTGCCCGGTGCTGGTGATCCCGCCCGGGGAGCACACGCTCGCGACCTGGAGACCGCGGGAGCGGCCGCTGCGCATCACGGGCGCCATCGATCAGTCGCAGGCGAGCGACAGCTGCCTCGATCTCCTGCGCCGCCTCGAGGCGCGCATCCCGTACGACCTCCACCTGGTGCACCTCTACTGGCCGCCGCGCGAGCACCAGCGGCTCGGGCTGGACCCGCCCGACCCGTACGAGGCCGACCGCGAGGCCGTCGGCGCGATCTCGCGCGAGCTGCAGGCGCACCTGCGCGCGCACCTCGGCCATGAGCGCGCGAAGCTGCGCGTGCGCCCCTGGTGGGGCGCCGGCGACAGCGACCTCGTCTGGGAGGCCGAGACCGACGACGCCGACGTGCTGATCGTCGGCAACACGCAGCGCCGGCGCGGCTCGACCGCCATCGCGACGATCCGCACGGCGCGGCTGCCCGTGCTGTGTGTGCCCGCGCGCCTCGCGCGGGAGCCCGTGCCCGCTCCCACGCGCCTCCGCAACGTCATGGTCACCACCGACTTCTCTTCGGTTGCGAACGCCGCGATCGTCGAGGCCTATCGCCTCGTGCTGGGAGGCGGCGTGGTCACGATGGTCCACGTGAACGAACAGCCCCCGATGACGCTTTCGCCCGAGCGCAAGAACGAGATCGAGACATGCCTGCTGGCGCTGGTCCCGGCGGGCGTCGACCCGAACGCGGTGCGCACGCGCGTGTTCGTGGGCGAAGGGCCGGAGCCCGCCGAGGCGATCGTGCAGGCCGCCCACCGCCTCGCGCCCGACGTCGTCGTCATCTCCTCGCACGGGCGCACGGGGCTGCAGCGCGCGCTGCGCGGTTCGGTGGCGGAGCAGGTGCTGCGCCGCTCGCCGAAGCCGGTGCTCGTGGTGCCGCGTGCGCCCGCCGCAAACGAGCGGTGAGTTACAGCAATCGCTGCGTCCCGAAACAAACTCGGGACTGCCACGAAACAGACTCCGGCCCGCGCCTGATCCACGATCGGTCGCGACCCAAAAGGCGCAATGGAGGAGGGGAGTCATGATCAACGTCGGTTGGCTCAGCACGCACGAGTCGTCGTCTTCGGGCGGATTTCGCAACGCGATCCTTTCGCAGCACGACATGCTGCGAGGGCTCTTGGCCGAGGCGGTCGATCTGGCCGCGCCACGCCTGATGTCGCGCGCAGAGCTCGAGGCGCTCAGGGAGCGCGTGCGCGGCGTCTACGTCATGTTGGAGGATCACCTGGCCTTCGAGGAGCACGCCTTCCCGCAGGCGCTCCGTGACGTCATCGGCTGGGGGCCCGTGCTGCAAGCGCAGATCGAGGAGAGCCACGCGCGGCAGCGGCGCGCGCTGGCCGACGCGTTCCGGGCGCTCGAGCCGGGCGCCCTGTCCCCCGCGCAGCTGTCCTGCGAGGTGCGCGCCCTCGCCGCGGCGTTGCTCACGGACATCGACGGCGAGGACGACGCCCTGCTGAACGCCGATCTCGACGCGATCGCGACCGACAGCGAAGGCGGGTGAGGCGCGCTATCAGCCCGCGCGGCGCAGCTTCGCGCGCCACAGCGGCACGAGCCGCGGCGCGTTCGGGACCAGCTCCGCCAGCGTGTGGCCGTCGAGCTCGGCGAGGAACGCACGCTGCGCGCCGACGAGAATTCCCTTGAGTCCGCAGGCGCGGTCGATCGGGCAAGTGTTGGTCTTCTCGTCGAAGCACTCGACGAGATCCAGGTGCGGCTCCGTCGCGCGCACGAGCATGCCGAGGTCGACGTCCTCGGGCTCCTTGCCGAGGCGCAGCCCGCCACCGCGGCCGCGCACGCTGGTCACGATGCCCAGCTCGGTGAGGCGCTGGACGACCTTGACGAGGTGCGCGCGCGAGATGCCGTAGGCTCGGCTCACCTCCTCGACCGATACGAGGCGCTCGCCGTTCGTCGCGAGGTAGAGCGCGATCCGCATCGCGTAGTCGGAGAACATCGTCAGCTGCATGGATTGACTTCGAACTCTAAATATATATTCTGCGCACAAGTTTCAAGGAAAGAGCCCCTCTTCGACGAAAGGACCCGATCATGGCGACACTCTACGAGCAGCTCGGCGGCGCGGCGGCGATCGACAAGGCGGTGGAGATCTTCTATCGGAAGATGCTGGGCGACGATCGCGTGGCGCGCTTCTTCGACACCGTGGACATGGAGGGACAGGCCGCGAAGCAGCGCGCGTTCCTCACGATGGTCCTGGGTGGGCCGAACAAGTACTCGGGGCGCGACATGCGCGCGGCGCACAGCCACCTCGTGAAGGACGGGCTTTCGGATCTGCACGTCGACGTCGTCATCGAGCACCTCGGCTCGACGCTGAAGGAGCTGGGCGCGAACGGCGATCAGATCGCCCAGGTCGCCGCGGTCGCGAACTCGGTGCGCGATCACGTCCTCAGCCGTGGGCCGGCCGCGTAGGACGCCGTGTCCACGGTCGCGTGCGGCGAGGCGCGCATCGAGCTCGGCGAGGGCGAGACAGTCCTCGAGGGCTTGCTGCGCGCGGGGATCCAGGTGGCGAACGGCTGCCGCGCGGGCGCCTGCCGCGCGTGCCTCGTGCGCGCGACGGCGGGCACGCCGCCCGCGGCGTCGCAGATCGGCCTTCGTCCCAAGCACAAGGCCGAGGGCTATTTCCTGGCTTGCAGCGCGAAGCCGGCGGAGGATCTCGAGATCAGCATCGAGGCGGCCGCGGCGCTCGAGGTTCCGGCGCGCGTCTCCGCCGTCGAGCTCCTGGGGCGCGACGTCGCGCGCGTGATGGTCGCGCCCGAGACGCCGTTCCCGTACCGCGCCGGACAGTTCATCACGCTCACGCGCGAAGACGGCCTCGCGCGCAGCTACTCGATCGCGAGCCTCCCCGAGGCGGGCGACGCGCTGGAGCTGCACGTGCGGCGGCTGCCCGATGGCCGCATGAGCCCATGGCTGTGCGACCGTTCGACCGTCGGCGCGCGCGTGCGGCTGCGCGGCCCCGAGGGCGAGTGCGTCTACGAACCGGGCGCGCCCGAGCAGCCCCTCGTGCTGGCGGGCACGGGCACGGGCCTCGCCCCGCTGGTCGGCATCCTGCAGGACGCGTTGCGCGCGGGGCACCGCGGGCCGATCACGCTGCTCCACGGCGCGCGCGACGCCGCCGGGCTCTATCTCGTCGAAGAGCTGCGCGCCCTCGCCGAGCGCCACGCGCGCGTCACGTACCTTCGCTGCGTGCTCGACGGCGACGCGCCTTGGGGGGCGCTGTCGGGCGCGCTCGATCGCGTGCTGCTCGAACGGTTCCCTTCGCTCGCGGGGCACCGGGTGTTTTTGTGCGGCGACGCCGCGCTGGTTCAGGCGCTCAAGCGCAAGGTCTTCCTCGCGGGGGCGGCGCTGGGCGACATCCGCGCCGACCCTTTCATCCTCGCGCCGGCGCCGGCCAGCTAGCTCGCGCGCGCGATCGCGGGAGCCATCGCGGTGGGCGCGATCTCGCGCAGGCGGTCGAGCGCGCGGAGCGTCGCTGCGATCGTCGCTTGCCGCGGCGAGCCGCCCTGCGCGACGCCGAAGGCCGGCGAGGACACGCCGGCGGTGAGCTCGACGTAAGCGACGAACCCCTGCTCGGGCGCGCGCAGCGGCTCGGTCGACTCGTGCGAGACGGACACGTCGACGCCCAGCGACGCCCGTACGGCCGCGCAGACGGCCTTCGCGTCCTGCGCCTCGAGGGCGCCACGCGCGTCGAGCCAGGCGGCGCCCTCGGCGTCCTTCCGATCGAGGTACTCCGCGCGGAACAGATCGAAGATCATCTTCGGCGAGACCTCTTCGCCCGTGCGCTCGGCCTGCGCCTGCACGCGCTGGCTGAACTCGACCAGCAGGTCGCGCGGCAGGCGGAAGCCGTAGTCCGTCTCCAGCACGTAGCCGACGCCGCCCTTGCCCGACTGGCTGTTGATGCGGATGATCGCCTCGTAGGTGCGGCCCAGGTCCGACGGATCGATGGGCAGGTACGGTACGGCCCACTCGACGTCGCCGTTCTTGCGCCGCGCGGCGAAGCCCTTGCGGATGGCGTCCTGGTGCGAGCCCGAGAAGGCCGTGAAGACCAGCTCGCCCGCGTACGGGTGGCGCGGGTGCACGGGCAGGCGGTTGCAGTGCTCGGCCACCTGCACCAGCGCGTCGATGTCGTGGATCTCCAGCTCGGGATCCACGCCCTGGGTCAGCAGGTTCAGCGCCAGCGTGACGACGTCCACGTTGCCGGTCCGCTCGCCGTTTCCGAACAGCGTGCCCTCGACGCGATCGGCGCCGGCCATGACGCCCAGCTCGGCCGCCGCGACGGCCGTCCCGCGATCGTTGTGCGGGTGCAGGCTCAGCACCACGCGCTCGCGGCTCGAGAACTGGCGGCCCATCCACTCGACCTGATCGGCGTAGATGTTGGGCGTCGCCAGCTCCACCGTGGCGGGCAGGTTGATGATCACTTTGCGGTCCTTGGCGGCGCCCCAGGCGTCCATGACGCCCTCGCAGACGTCCAGCGCGAAGTCGAGCTCGGTGCCCGTGAAGCTCTCGGGGGAGTACTCGAAGCGGACGTCGGTCCCCTTCAGCTCGGCCGCCAGCTTCGCGCAGAGCTCGGTGCCGCGCACGGCGATGTCGCGGATCGCAGGGCGATCGAGGCCGAACACCACGCGGCGCTGCAGCGTGGACGTGGAGTTGTAGAGGTGCACGATGGCCTGCCTCGCGCCGCGCAGCGCCTCGAACGTGCGGCGGATGAGGTGCTCGCGCGCCTGCGTCAGCACCTGGATCGTCACGTCGTCGGGGATGAGGTTCGTCTCGATGAGCTCGCGCACGAAGTCGAAGTCGGGTTGCGACGCGCTGGGGAAGCCGACCTCGATCTCCTTGAAGCCCATCTTCACGAGCTCCACGAACATGCGCCGCTTGCGATCGGGGCCCATCGGCTCGACGAGAGCTTGGTTGCCGTCGCGCAGGTCCACGCTGCACCAGAGCGGCGCGCGCGTGATGGTCTTCGAGGCCAAGTCCGGTCGGGCAGGGCGACCGGCGCGAAGGGGCGATACTTGTGGATGGGCATGTTCGACATGACGCGGTCCAAACTAGGCACCATCGCCGCATTGGTCCAATTGATTCGATTGCGGGACCCGATAAGTCGACCTTATGTCGCAGGTTCACTTCGAGACGGCGATCGACTTGCGGAACAGCCCCAGGCTGTAGACGAAGAACACCAGGCCGACCCCCGTCACCATGAGGAACTGCAGCCACACGGCGCGGAGGCCACCGCCGCGGTAGATGATGATCTGCGAGAAGCTCACGAAGTGCCGCGCGGGCAGGAAGTACGTCAGGTACTGCAGCCACTTGGGCTGACTCTCGACCGGGGTGCTGCCGCCCGAGAGCAGCTGCAGCACGACGATCACCAGGATGATCAGCAGCGCGAACTGCGCCATCGATCGCGAGATCGTGCCCAGGAAGATCCCCAGCGCCGTCGCAAAGAACAGGTACAGAACCACGCCGACGAACCACAGCGTGACGGAGCCGGCGAACGGCACCTTCAGCGCCAACTGCACGACGAGGAACAGCGAGGCCGCCGTCGCGACCAGGATCACGAGGCTGTTGGCCCACACCTTGGCCATCGCGATCTCGAACGCGTTCAGCGGCATGACCAGCAGGTGCTCCAGCGTGCCGTGCTCGCGCTCGCGGATGACGGCCGCGCCCGTGAGCACGACGGTGAGCAGGCTGATCTGATTGATGATCGCGACGACGCTCTTGAACCACGACGAAACGCCGTTCGGGTTGAAGAGCTTCCGCACGATGAGGTTGATCGGGTACTGCGGCGTGACTTCGCTGCGCTTCAAGAACGAGCTGACGCGATCGTTGATGATGTTCCGGATGTAGCCGGCGCCGATGCCCGCCTGCTGCATGGCCGTGGCGTCGATGTTCACCTGGACGTCCGGGTTGCGGCCCGCGAGGAGATCGCGCTCGAAGCGCGGCGGAATGGCGATCACGAACATGAGCTGACCCCTGTCCATCTGGTGCTGCGCGGTCTCGGCGTCGAGCTCGATCGGGTACTTGAAGCGCGGCGGGTAGAAGGCGTTGAAGAGCTCCTTCGACAGCGCCGAGCCGTCCTCGTCGACGAAGGCGATCGAAGCGTTGTTGACCTCGGACGACGTGCCCGTCGCCTGGATGTAGATCGCCAGCGTGAACGCGTAGACGACGAAGATCACCATGACGACGTCGCTCATCAGGCTGCGGATCTCCTTGAGGCCGAGCCACAGGATGTTGAGCAGCGACTTCACGGCTACTTCTCCTGCTTCTTGAGCCCGAGGTAGCTGATGGCGAGGAGCACCGGGATGCAGCAGGCGAGGAAGATCACGTCGCCCACGAGGAGGCGCGCGCCGAGGCCCTTGGTGTACGCGCCCAGGCTCGTGTGCATGTAGTACGTCGCGGGCCAGATCCTGCCGATGCGCCCCGCGTTGCCCTGCAGCGTCGAGACGGGCTGCAGCAGGCCCGAGAACTGGATCGTCGGGATGATCGTGAGGATGGCCGTCACGAAGACGGCCGCCACCTGGCTGCTGGTGAACGTCGAGGTCACCATGCCGATGCCGGTGGTGGCCATCACGTACAGCACCGTGCAGAGCGCCAGCATCAGGAAGCTGCCCTTGATGGGCACGTTGAAGATCACCAGCGCCAGCACGGTGAGGATCACGAAGTTGATCATCCCGATGACGACGTAGGGCAGCTGCTTGCCGAGGAGGTACTCGAGCCGCCCCGTGGGCGTGACGTAGAAGTTGATCATCGAGCCGAGCTCCTTCTCGCGCACGATGCTCACCGTCATGAGGATCGCGGGGATGAGCAGCAGCAGCAGCGCGGGGACGCTGGGCACCATCGAGTACACGCTCTCGAAGGTGGGGTTGTACATGAAGCGATCCTCGATGTCGGCCGTGTACTTCTGCGGCTGAGCCGTGGCCAGGCCCGTCGCCGGATCGGTGAGCGCCGTCGCGGTCACGCCCTGCACGTACTGCGCGACTGTGTCGCCCCGGAAGGTCATGGCTCCGTCGACGTTCGCGAGGACGTCGGGGTCGGCGCCGCGGCGGAAGTCGCGGCCGAACTGCGGCGGCACCTCCAGCACGACCGAGACGTCGTCCGACTTCAGCCGCTCGAGGGCCTCGTCGAACGATTGCGCGGGGGGCGTCTTCGTGAAGTAGCGCGCGGACCCGGCGAACTGATCGAGGTAGGTCTGGCTCTCGGGCGAGCGGTCGAGATCCAGCGTCGCGTAGCGGATGTGCTCGACGTCGGTGGTGATGCCGAAGCCGAAGACCAGCATGAGCAGCGCCGACCCGATGAAGGCGAACGCCAGGCGCACCGGGTCGCGAAGGATCTGCTGCGTCTCGTTGTGGGCGTAGGCGCGCGCGCGCGTGAGGCGCAGCTGGAACGGCGTGAGAGGCTTCACCGCGGCCGGCGCGCTGTCGACGGCCTGCTCGGAGGGGGGCGTCACAGGCCGGGGCGCGGCCTTCTGCGCGTCGGCGATCGAGTCCTCCATGTAGCCGATGAAGGCGTCCTCCAAATTGGCGGCGCCGCGCTCTTCGATGAGCTTCTGGGGCGCGTCGGCGGCCAGCACCTTGCCGGCATTCATGAGCGAGATGCGATCGCAGCGCATGCCCTCGTTCATGAAGTGCGTCGTCACGAAGATCGTGACGTTGCCGTTGCGCGACAGGTCGATGAGCAGCTCCCAGAAGCTGTCGCGCGCCACGGGATCGACGCCTGACGTTGGCTCGTCGAGGATGAGGAGCTGCGGCTCGTGCAGCACGGCCACGGCCAGCGACAGGCGCTGGCGCAGGCCCATGGGCAGCGACTCGGCGAGCGCGTCGATGTGGCCTCCGAGGCCGAAGCGCGCGACGAGCTCGGCGATGCGCGCCTTCGCCTTCTCGACGGGCAGATGGTAGAGGCGCGCGTGCAGCACCAGGTTCTGCCGCACGGTGAGCTCGCCGTACAACGAGAACGCCTGCGTCATGTAACCCAGGTTGTTGCGCACCTCGAGGCTCCCCGCGTCGACGGGGTGGCCGAACAGCGTCGCCGTGCCCGCGGTCGGCGGCAGCAGGCCCGTGAGCATCTTCATGGTCGTCGACTTGCCGCAGCCGTTCGAGCCGAGGAAGCCGAAGATCTCGCCGCGCTCGATCGACAGCGAGACGTGATCGACCGCCGTGAATGTGCCGAAGCGCATGGTCAACCCGTGCGCCTCGATGGCGATGTCCGTGCCCGTCTTCCTCGGCGGGATCGTGAGCTCCTTGTGGCCGGTGCGCTTCTCCTCGGGCAGCAGGGCGATGAAGCACTTCTCGAGGTCCTTCGTGCCCGTGCGCTCCATCAGCTCGGCGGGCGTGCCCGTCGCCAGCACGCGGCCGGCGTCCATGGCGACGATCCAAGCCCACTGCTGCGCCTCGTCCATGTACGCCGTCGAGATCATGACGCTCATGCCGGGCCGATCGGCGCGGATGTCGTCGATGAGCGTCCAGAACTGGCGCCGCGAGAGCGGATCGACGCCGGTCGTCGGCTCGTCGAGGATGAGGAGATCGGGATCGTGGACCAGCGCGCCGCACAGGCCCACCTTCTGCTTCATGCCGCCCGAGAGCTTGCCGGCGGGGCGATCGGCGAAGGGCGCGAGGCCCGTCGCCTCCAGCAGCTGGCGCACGCGCACCTTGCGCTCGGCGGCCGCGAGGCCGAAGAGCTGCGCCATGAAGTCGACGTTGTCGTAGACGCTGAGCTCGAGGTACAGGTTCTTGCCCAGGCCCTGGGGCATGTACGCGATGCGCGGGCCCACCTCGCGACGGTGGCGGACGTCCCTGATGTCGCCGTCGAGGACGGTGATGTCGCCGTCCTGCATCTTCTTCGCGCCCGCCACCAGCGCGAGCAGCGTCGACTTGCCGACGCCGTCGGGGCCGACGATGCCCACCATGATGCCGCGCGGGATCTCCAGCGACAGCCCGTCGAGCGCCGTGACCTTCTTGCCGTAACGATGCGTGACGTTGCGGATCGAGACGACAGACCCCGCGGGCGGCGCGCCGGTCGCGTTCGGTGTCGCGACGGCGGAGAGGGCGCTCATCGCCGGGTCACGGGCCCGCCCGCCGCGGCCGTCACCAGGTTCTGCAGCCGCGCGGGCCACTCGGCCGAGGGCTTCAGCTTGACGTAACCGACGCCGCGCACGCCCGTCTTGATGTAGTCGACGAACTGCGCGGCGAGCTCCTTTGGAAGCTGCAGCTTCACGCGGAACATCAGCTTCTCGCGCTCGCTGCGCGTCTCGACCTGCTTGGGCGTGAACTGCGCCTCGGGCGAGACGAAGCTCACGTAGGCGGGCACGGCGCGCTTCGGCATGTAGTCGACGACGATGCGCGCCTCGGAGCCGAGCTTCAGGGTCGCCGCCTGCTCCGACGGCAGGAAGATCTCCATGTAGATGTCTTCCAGGTTGACGAGGGTGACGGCCTTGCCGCCGGCGGCCAACACCTCGCCGGGCTCGGCCAGGCGATAGAGCACGCGGCCCGTCACGGGCGACGTCAAGGTCGCGTCGTCGATGCGCGACTGCATCGCCGCGACCTGCGCCTCCGCGGCGGCCACGCCCTGCGTCGCCGCTTCGAGCGCGGCGTTCGACTGCGCGAGCGAGGCCTTGCTCGTCGCGACGTCCTTGCGCCGCACGTCCAGCTCGCGCTGCGAGCCCGCGCCCGCCTTCACGAGGTTCGACGAGCGCGCCTCCTCGACGTTCGCGAGACCGAGCTCGCTCTTCTGCTTGACGATCGAAGCGCGCGTCACCGCCAGGCGTTCTTCGGCCTGGTCGGCGGTGGCCTTCGCGGCGGCCAGCTCGGCCTGCAGCGTGGTCGTGTCGAGGTGCGCGATCACCTGGCCCGGCTTCACCATCGCGCCCTCGTCGACCAGGATGTCCTTCACGCGGAGGGGCTCCTTGGCCGAGACGTCGACCAGCTTCGCCTCGACGCGGCCGTTGCCCTCGGCGATGCCCTCGGGCAGCGCGTTCCGCCGATTCTGCAAGTAGCGAAAGCCGATGAAGGCCACGACCGCCACCGCGACGCCCGCGCCGATCCACTTGAGGGTGCTCTTCGAGACCTTGGCCATGCGGACTCCTACGGTTTCATCTGAGGCTTGGTGGCCGGTGACTTGGTCTCGACCCGGGACGGCTCGGACAGCAGGTCGCCCCAGTTGGTGCGCGCCTTCATCTCGCGCTGCGTTTGGGCGGGAACGACGGGCTCGCCCGCGTATGGTTCCCAGCCGCCGCCCAGCGCCTTGTAGACCGCGATCAGGTTCGTCGAGATCGCCGAGGTCGCTTGCGCGGCGTTGTTCTGCTCCCCGAGCAGCGTCCGCTGCGCGTCGATGACGCGCTGGAAATCCACGGCGCCCTCGCGGTACGCCGCCGTCGCGATCTCCACGGCCCGCTGGGCCGCGGCGACGGCGCGGTCCTCGGCGGCCGCCTGCTCCTGCGATCGGAGATATCCCGACAGCCCGTCCTCCACCTCTTGGGCCGCCTGCAAGACGGTGTTCTGGTAGGAAACCAGCAGCTCTTGGAAGCGCGCGTCCTGGACCCGCACGCCGTTCGTGAGGCGGCCGTAGTTCAGGAAGGGCAGGTTGACGCGCGGGCCCGCCGTGTAGAAGAGGCTGTCGGTCGTCGCGAAGCTCGTGAAGTTCGAGCCGTGGCTGGACGATTCGAGGCCGATCGAGCCCAGCAGCGTGAAGCTGGGGAAGAGCTCGGCCTTGGCGACGCCGATGCGGGCGCACTGCGCGGCCGCCGTCAGCTCGGCGCTGCGGATGTCGGGGCGCCGCCGCAGCATCTCGGCCGGCATGCCCACCGCGATGCTCGCAGGCGCCTTGGGGATCTGCCGCGCGCCGGCCAGCAGCGTCTCCACGGTGCCCTGGGTCAACCCCAAGAGCGTGCACAGCGCGTGGCCCGCCTGCTCGAGCCCGATCTGCAGCTGGGGGATACTCGCGCGCGTGGCCTCCAGCTGCGCCGCTGCCTGCGTGGGATCGAGCTCCGACGTGGCGCCGTTCTGGAAGCGCGCGGTCGCGATCTGCAGCGCCTGCTCCTGGAGCTTCACGTTGGCGATCGCGAGGTCGATCAGCACCTCGGACGTTCGGATCAACACGTAGGTGCGGGCCACCTCGGCGGAGAGCGACACGATGCCGGAGTAGTAGTCGGCGACCTGCGACAGCAGCGACGCGGTCCCCGCCTGAATGCCGCGGCGGTACTTGCCCCAGAAGTCCAGCTCCCAGGCCGCGTCGAAGCCGGCCTGGTAGTCGATGAAGCTCGTGGTGGGGTTGAAGCCCGGGATGTTCGGCAGGTTCGCGATCTGCGGAGAGTTCTGGCTGAGGCGGTTGGCCAGCGCCGAGCCGAACAGGGCCTGGATCTGCGGGAAGAGCTGCCCGAACGCGATCGCGAGCTGCGCGCGCGACTCGACGATGCGCAGCCCGGCGATCTGCAGCGGCAGGTTCTGCTTGCGCCCGAGCTCGATCAAGTTGTCGAGCGCCGGATCGTTGAACGACTTCCACCACTGGCTCTCGGCGGCGACGGCCGTCGCGAGGCGCGGATCGTCGGAGACGCGCCAGGTCGGCGGCACCGCGGCCGCCGGGGGCTTGAAGTCCGGCCCCACCGCGCACCCGGCGAGCACCGCCAGCGAAAGCACTGCGAGCTGATGACCTGCGCGCACGGGAAGACCCTTTCCGCAATGGTGCGGATCCGCCTGCCATCAACAAGGCGGCCAAAGTCCTTCGAGGGCACTCCCGACAGGGCCGCGAACGGCGGCGCCTGGTCTAGTACTTGTCGGCGACGAACCTCCGGCCCTTCAGCGACGCCTGATCGTCGTAGCGGTGCTTCGTCCAGCGCTTGGCCAGCTTCACCTTCTTGTGAGGCAGCTTCTCCCAGGGGACGAGATGGAGGATGTGCGCCAGACAGTTGAGGCGCGCGCGGCGCTTGTCGTCGGAGCGGAGGATGTACCAGGGGGCGTCCTTGCTGTCGGTCGCCTCGAACATCCGATCGCGCGCGCGCGAGTACTCGTACCAGCGCGGCCACGACTCGAGGTCCATGGGCGAGAGCTTCCACTGGCGCAGCGGGTCTTCGATCCGCGCCTGCATGCGCCGCTCTTGCTCGTCCTGCCCCACCTCGAGCCACAGCTTGATGAGCTGGATGCCGTTCTTGACGATGAGCTCCTCGACGAAGGGGCAGACGTCGAGGAAGCCTTCGTACTGCTCGTCGGAGACGAAGCCCATGACGTGCTCGATACCGGCGCGGTTGTACCAGCTGCGATCGAAGATCACGATCTCGCCGGCCGCCGGGAAGTGCTGGACGTACCGCTGCAGGTACATCTCCGTCTTCTCGCGATCGGACGGCGCGGGCAGCGCGACGACGCGGAACACGCGCGGGCTCACGCGCTCGGTCAGCGCGCGGATCGTGCCGCCCTTTCCGGCGGTGTCGCGCCCTTCGAACACGATGATGGCCCGGTGACCCGCGTGCTTCACCCACTCCTGCATCTGGCACAGCTGTGATTGCAGGCCGAGGAGCTCTTTCTCGTACTCTTTGCGCTTGAGCTTGTTCTTGTTCGACATCGGTCGCCTCAAGCGGGGGACGCGGCCGCGCCTTCGCCCGAGACGATCCCGGTCACCGCGGGGTCCAGCAGCGCCGACAGATCCGTGACGACGACGTCGGCGCCTCGCCGGCGCAGGTCGGCCTCCGGGCCCATGCGCACGACGCCCACGATCCAGCCGAAGTGATCGGCGCGCGCGGCGGCGACGCCGCTGAACGAGCCCTCGATGACGACGGCGTCCTCGGGCGCGACGTCGAGGGCGCGCGCGGCGGCGAGGTAGGCGTCGTCGGCGGGCGGGCCGCTCGCGGGGACCACGAGATCGGACACGCCGTCGATGCGGACGTCGAAGAGCGAGGCGATCCCGGCGGCGCGCAGCGCATCCTCGCAGCGAGCGCTGGACGAGATGACCGCGGTGCGCAGCCCGGCGGCGCGCGCGGCGACGACGTAGCGCACCGAGCCCTCGTACGGTTCGATGGGCTGATCGCGCAAGTTCTCCAGCAGGAGCCCGTTCTTGCGCGTCTCGAGCGCCTGCAGGGTCCGCTCTGGCACCTCGATGCCGCGCGCGTCGAGGAACGAGCGGCAGCCTTCGACGGGCGGGCGGCCGTCGAAGTGCAGGCCGTAGTCGTGGACGGCGTCGAACGGGATGAACGGCAGGCCCGAGGCGCGCGAGCGCTCGCGCAGATAGCGATCGAAGAGCTGCTTCCAGGCCTCGGCGTGGAGCTTCGCCGCCTGGATCAACACGCCGTCGAGGCCGAACAGGCAGGCGCGCGCGTGCGGCGGCAGCCCCAGGGGCGAGCGGGCGTAAGGCGGCGCGCCCAAGATGAAGGTGTCGACGGCGTGCGCGAAGCCATCCTCCTCGTTCGAGCGCGTGACGTGGCGAACCACGCGTTGCACCTCGGGGCTGGCGTTGCCCATGGCGACGCCGCGGCCGGCGATGGTCAGCATGGGGAGGTCGTTCGGCATGTCGCCGATCGTGGCGATCTCATCCAACGAGACGTGAAGGAGGCGCGCCGACTCGCGCGCGACCATGCCCTTGTTCGCCTCGGGGTGGGTGACGTCGAGGTAGTGCGGCTGGGAGCGCATCGCGGAGGCGTCTGCACCCAGCAGCGCGGACAGCTCGGTCTCGCAGCGCGCGACGAGCGGGTAGTCCATGCTGACGCCGACGATCTTCTCGGGCGAGTCGAGGATCGAATGGAGATCCTCGATGACGGTGGGTGCGAAGCCGACGTTGTGGCGCTCGCGGTCGACGCGCAGGCCGTCGAGGCGGCGCACGAACCAGTCGTTCCCTTGGTAGACCCAGACGTCGAGACCCGCCGCGAGCAGGAAGTCGACGGCGCGCCTCGCGACCTCGCGCGCCAGCGTGCGCTGGCCCAGCACGGTCTTCAGGTCCGGCGCCACGTAGAGCGCGCCGTTGAAGGCCGCGACGGGGGAACGGATCCGCAAGGTCTCGACGATCTTGGCCATGCCACGGGGCGGCCGGCCGCTGGTCACCGTGAAGTGGATGCCTGCCGCCTGCAATCGCTCGACGGCCTCGCACGTGCGCGGCGTCAAGACCTTCTGTGGCGTCACGAGTGTGCCGTCGACGTCGGCGATGAGCAGCTTGATCACTTCTCTCCAAGATGGCACCGGCGCCCGGGCGTTCCTGTGCGGTCATCCCGCATTCACCCGGCGGGAAAGCGGAGACGGCCGCTGTTCGCGATCGCGCCGCCCGGGCGGAACTACGTTCCACCTGACACGGGTGCGCGGAGGACGACGAAGATGACGGCGCCGAACCTCGACGAGACGGCTCAGGCCATCGTGGCCGAAGGCAAGGGGATCCTGGCCGCGGACGAGACGCCGAAGACGATCACGCGGCGCCTGACCGCGCGCTCGATCGAATCGACGCCCGAGACGCGGCGCCAATACCGCGAGATGCTCTTCTGTACCGCCGACATCTCGTCGTTCCTCGGCGCCGTCATCCTGCAGGACGAGACCATCCGGCAGCAGGCCTCGACGGGCAAGCGGCTCATCGATCTGCTCGTCGAGAAGGCCGTCATCCCTGGGATCAAAGTGGACGAGGGCGCGCGGCCGCTCGCCGGCTCGCCGGGCGAGCTGGTCACGGAGGGGCTGGACGGGCTGCGCGAGCGCCTGCAGGAGTACCGCGGCATGGGCGCGCGCTTCGCGAAGTGGCGCGCGGTCTTCCGCATCGCGGACGACGGGCTGCCCACGCAAGCGTGCGTGCACGCCAACGCGGACGCGCTGGCGCGCTACGCGGCGCTCTGCCAGGAGCAGGGCCTCGTGCCCATCGTCGAGCCCGAGGTGCTGATGGACGGCGCGCACACGATCGAGCGCTGCGAGGAGGTGACCAGCCACGTCCTCAAGGTCGTGTTCGACGAGCTCTTCGAACAGAACGTCCGCCTCGAGGGGATGTTGCTGAAGCCGAACATGGTGATCGCCGGGCAAGACTGCGCGCGCCAGGCCTCGGTCGGCGAGGTGGCGCAGGCGACGTTGCGCACGCTGCGCCGCCTGGTTCCGCCCGCCGTTCCCGGCGTCGTGTTCCTCTCGGGCGGGCAGAGCGCCGCGCTGGCGACCGAGCACCTCGCGGCCATCAACCGCCTCGACGGCCCGAAGCCATGGGCCCTCACCTTTTCGTTCGGCCGCGCGCTGCAGGACGAAGCGATGGACGCGTGGGGCGGCAAGCACGAGAACGTGCCGCAAGGACAGAAGGCCTTCTATCGGCGCGCGCAGCTGAACAGCGCCGCCGTGGCGGGCCGTCACTACGGCGAGACGGAGGGCGCGGCCGTCCAGGTCTAGCGGGCAAACGGGCGCCAGAGGCATCGGCGGCGATCGAACCACCTACGGAGACAACGTGGCACACGCAGGATCGAACGGGAAATCGAGCGTCATTCACGCCAAGGGAGCGTCGATCTCGGCCAGGGGCGGCAGCGGCGGCGCAGCGGCGAAAGAGAGCGTCGCGCACGGGCCGCTGACGGCGCGAGAGCTCGAGCTCATGAACGCCTACTGGAGCGCCTGCAACTACCTCTCGGTCGGGATGATCTATCTCAAGGACAACCCGCTCCTGCGGCGGCCGCTCGCGCCCGGCGACGTCAAGGCCCGGCTGCTCGGCCACTGGGGCGCCAGCCCCGCGCTGTCGTTCGTGTGGGTGCACCTGAACCGGCTCATCAACAAGCACGACCTCGACGTGATCTTCGTCGCCGGCCCGGGCCACGGCGCGCCGGGCGTGCTGGGGCCCGCCTACCTCGAGGGCACCTACTCGGAGATCTACCCGGACAAGAGCATGGACGAGGAGGGCATGCGGAAGTTCTTCAAGCAGTTCTCCTTCCCGGGGCACATCGGCAGCCACGTGACGCCCGAGACGCCTGGATCGATCCACGAGGGCGGCGAGCTGGGCTACAGCCTCTCGCATGCGTACGGCATGGCCTTCGACAACCCGGACCTCCTGGTGGCGTGCGTCGTCGGCGACGGCGAGGCGGAGACCGGCCCGCTGGCGACGGCGTGGCACTCGAACAAGTTCCTCAACCCGGCGCGCGACGGCGCCGTGCTGCCGATCTTGAACCTCAACGGCTACAAGATCGCGAACCCGACGATCCTGGCGCGCATCAGCCGGGAGGAGCTCGAATCGCTGTTCGTCGGCTACGGCTACAAGCCCTACTTCGTCGAGGGCAGCGATCCGATGGTGATGCACCAGAAGATGGCCGAGACGCTGGAGCGCGCCACCGACGAGATCCGCGCCATTCAGAAGGCGGCGCGGAAAACGACGGCGAGCGCCGCCGCGCGGCCGCGCTGGCCCATGGTCGTGCTGCGCTCACCCAAGGGCTGGACGGGGCCGAAGGAGCTGGGCGGCCACAAGCTCGAGGGATCCTGGCGCTCGCACCAGGTGCCCTTCTCCGACGCGCGCACGAACCCGGCGCACCTGCAGGTGCTGCACGACTGGATGGAAAGCTACGAGCCCGAGCGGCTCTTCGACGAGAACGGCACGCTGGTGCCCGAGCTGCGGGCGCTGGCGCCCAAGGGCACGCGGCGCATGAGCGCGAACCCGCACGCGAACGGCGGCGTCCTGCGCAAGGATCTGAGGCTGCCGGACTTTCGCGCCTACGCCGTGCCGGTCAGCGCGCGCGGCACGAGCCTGCACGAGAACACGAAGCCGCTCGGCGAGTTCCTGCGCGACGTCATGCGCGCGAACCCCACGAACTTCCGCCTCTTCGGCCCCGACGAGACGGCGTCGAACCGGCTGCAGGACGTCTACGCGGCCAGCAAGAAGATCTGGATGGCCGACCTCTATCCCGAGGACGCCGACGGCGGTGAGCTGTCACGCGACGGCCGCGTCATGGAGATGCTGTCCGAGCACACCTTGCTCGGCTGGCTCGAGGGCTACCTGCTCACGGGGCGCCACGGGCTGTTCCACACCTACGAGGCCTTCGCGCACGTCATCGACTCGATGTTCAACCAGCACGCGAAGTGGCTGGACATCAGCAAGAACCACGTGGCGTGGCGCGCGCCCGTCGCCTGCGAGAACATCCTGCTGTCGTCGACGGTGTGGCGGCAGGATCACAACGGGTTCTCCCACCAGGATCCGGGGTTCATCGACCTCGTGACGAACAAGTCGGGGTCGGTCACGCGCATTTACCTGCCTCCGGACGCCAACACGCTGCTCGTCGTCGCCGATCGCTGCCTGCGCGCCACGGACTGCGTCAACGTCATCGTCTCCGACAAGCAGAAGCACCTGCAGTTCATGACGATCGACGAGGCGATCCTGCACTGCGAGAAGGGCATGAGCATCTGGAAGCGCGCCAGCACGGACGCGGGCGAGGAGCCCGACGTCGTGCTCGCGTGCTGCGGCGACGTCGCGACGCAGGAGGCGCTGGCCGCGGCGTCGATCCTGCGCCAGCGCCTGCCCGAGCTGAAGGTCCGCTTCGTCAACGTCGTCGACCTCTTCAAGATGCAGCCGAAGGTGCAGCACCCGCACGGGTCCACCGAGAGCGAGTTCGACGGTCTGTTCACGCGCGACAAGCCCGTCATCTTCAACTTCCACGGCTACGCGTCGCTGGTGCACAAGCTCTGCTACAAGTTCGCGGGCCAGGAGAACATGCACGTGCACGGCTACCGCGAGATGGGGAACATCAACACGCCGCTCGAGCTGGCGATCCTCAACGGGACGTCGCGCTTCAACTTGGTGCTGGACGTCATCGATCGCGTCCCCAAGCTGGGCGACAAGGCGGGCCACCTCAAGGAGGACATGCGGAACGCGCTCATCGAGAACCTGCGCTACGCGCATGAGTACGGCGAGGACAAGCCCGAGATCCAGTGCTGGACCTGGCCCGACTAGCCCGGACGCTCCGTCATGCCCGGCGCGCTGCTGGTTCTGAACGCCGGCTCGTCGAGCCTGAAGTTTTCGGTCTTCACCGACGAGGATCGCCCGCGGCCGATCCTGCGGGGGCAGATCGAGGCGCTCGCGACGCGGCCGCGCTTCGTCGCGCGCGCCGGCGCCGATGGGAGGGTGATCGCCGAGCAGGCCTGGCCGGAGGGCACGCCGCTCG
>DASZUD010000237.1:0-25469 GCA_035548155.1 Polyangia bacterium | reverse complement strand
CGCGCGCTCGGCGGACCCGCGCTCCGGCGCGGCGACGGGCGGCGCGAGCGCCGCGGCAGACCGTGACGGGCGCGCGGCCGCGGGCGGCGCGACGGGGGCCGGCTGGGCTGGCGCCTGCTGAGCGTCACCGCCCGACGGTCGCGAGAGCGCGAACGAGACCCCGACGCCGAGCGCGATCACGGCGGCCACGCCCAGGAGCCAACGTTTGGGCGGCTCGGGGAGCGGCGCCGCAGCCGGCGCACCCGGCGCCAGCGGCAACCCCACGTTTTGATCACCGGCGAGCAGGCGCTCGAGATCGCGCTCGAGATCGGTCATGGCCTGGTACCGCTGCGTGCGATCCTTGGCCATGGCGCGCATCACCACGGCCTCGACGGCGTCGGGGATCCCCAGCTCGGGCCGCACCGCCGACGGCGGCGCCGCCGTGTGCGTCAGCACCTGCGAGATGATGCCGAGGTAGTTGTTCGCGCGGAACGGCACCTCGCCCGTGAGGCACTCGTACATCATCACGCCCAGCGCCCAGATGTCGACGCGGTGGTCGAGATCCTCGTCGCCGCGCGCCTGCTCGGGCGACATGTAGAGCGGCGTGCCGAGGAGCAGCCCCGTGTGCGTCAGCCGATACGCCTCGGCGCCGTCACCCTCTTGGCCGCCTTGCTTGACGGCCTTCGAGATGCCGAAGTCGACGACCTTCACGAAGTCGGCCTCGCCGCGGCGCACGAGGTACACGTTCTCGGGTTTGACGTCGCGGTGGTAGATGCCCTTCGCGTGGGCGGCGCCCAGCGCCGACGCCACCTGCCTCGCGATGCGCAGGCTGCGCTCGACGGGCAGCGGCGCCTCACGCATGACCAGCTGCGAGAGCGCCTCGCCGTCGAGGAACTCCATGACGACGAACGAGCGCCCGTCGTCGGTGGTGCCGAAGTCCGTGACGTCGACGATGTTCTCGTGGCCGATCGAGCTCGCGAGCCGCGCCTCTTGCAGGAGGCGCGCGACGAAGTCGCTCTTCGTGAGGAACTTCTCCAGCAGGACCTTCACGGCGACGCGCTTGCCGATGAGGGCGTGCTTGGCCTCGTACACGGCGCCCATGCCGCCCTCGCCGATGCGGCGCACGATCTCGTAGCGGCCGGCCAGCGTCGCGCCGATGAGCGGATCGAAGCCGGGATCGGCCGCGGGCCGGGGCGCGGGCGCCGCCGCGACGGCCCGGCTCGCTCCGGCGGCCGCGGCGGCCGCTTCGCTCGCGGGACTGGCCGGCAGCTCGGGCATCGTCGGCGCTGTCACCAGCTCGGCCGCCGCCCCCACCAGCGACGCGCCGTCCTTCGGGCACACCTCGACGCCGACGGGATATTGCGTCAGGCAGCGGGGACAGGACGGCACGGGGCCAGCATAGCAGCGAAGCTCGAGCGTGCTGCTATGCTGCGCGCGTGGAAGCACCCGGCGAAGCATCCGGCGAAGCGTTCATCTTCGATCTCGACGGGACGCTCGCCGACACGATGCCGGCGCACTTCGGCGTGTGGCAGGTCTTCGCCCAGCGGTACGGGCTTCACTTCCCCGAGGAGCGCTTTTACAGCCTGGGCGGCGTGCCCACGTCCAAGATCGCGGCCCTGCTCATCGCCGAGGCGCAGCTCGAGCTCGATCCCCTCGTGCTCGCCGCCGAGAAGGAGCTGCACTACGTCGAGGCGCTGGCGCGCGGAGAGCTGTCCGTGCGCGCCATCGAGCCGGTCGTCGCGATCGCGCGCGCGCGTCGCGCTCACGCGCCGATGGCGGTCGCTTCGGGCAGCTCGCGCCGGCTCGTGACCCTGACGCTGGCAGCGCTGGGGATCACCGAATGGTTCGGCGCCATCGTCGCCGCCGAGGACACGACGAGGCACAAGCCCGAGCCCGACGTCTTCCTCGAGGCGGCGCGCCGCCTGGGCGTCGCGCCCGTTCGCTGCACCGTCTACGAGGACACGGATCTCGGCCTCGAGGCCGCGCGGCGCGCCGGCATGATCGGCGTCGACGTGCGTAGGCTCATTGGCTAGGCCGCGACGGCCAGATCGGGACCTTGAAAAGATCCCTCGCCCCCGGCGCTCGCTCCGGCCGGCGGAGCGGGCCTGCGCTCGGGCTCGGAGGCACCGGCCTTGCGCTCAACCGAGGCGTGCGACGGGCTTTGCCGTCACGGTTCGCCGGGGGTGCGGGTCCCTTTGAGGGTCCCGATTCCAAAGAACGCGGCGATCTTCGAGCGGAGCTGGTTCTTCTGTACGACCTGGCTCTGCAGCGTGGAGTCCGCGGTTGCGGCGTCGCGGTCAACCTGGCGGCGCGTGAGGATCTCGCTGATCGTATTGGCCAGCTCGGGGCGCTCGGCGAGGATCTCCTGGAACGCCTCTTTGTCGACGACGTAGCATTCGCAGTCGCTCTTCGCGACGACGGTCGCCGAGCGCGACTCGCCCGTCATCAGCGACATCTCGCCGAAGAACTGGCCGGCCGTCAGCGTGGCCACCTCCTTGCGGGCGCTCGCCTGCGCCCCGATCTGCACGGCGACGCTGCCCGCGCGCACCACGTAGAGCGAGTCGCCCGGATCACCCTGCCGCAGCACCACCTCGCCCGGCCCGTAGATGATGAGGCGCATGCGCCGCGCGAGGCGATCGATCTTCTCGCCGTCGAGCGCGCGGAACACGTCGACGCGCGACAGGGCGTCCACTCGTCGCGCGTATTCCTCGTCCTGCTTGCGCTGCTCGCGGTCCTCGTTCATCTCGGTGACGTTGATGTTCATCGACGGGAACGGGATCTCCATGCCGGCGCGGTGGAGCGCGTACCAGATCGCGCTGCGCACGGCGCTGTCGGACGAGTCGTCGCGCTGGAAGTCGTCCATCCAGTAGCGGACCGCGTACGTGCACGCGTCGTCTTTTTGAAAATCCCACAGGATGCAATCCGCCGGCGGATCGGCGCGGACGAACGACTGGGCCCGCACGGCCTCGAGCACGACGTCCCGGACCCTCCCTGGTGGGTGGCGAAAGTGGACGCGCAACATGATCCACTGCCTGTGCGCCGTCGTGGGCCGGCTGAAGTTCGTGATGAGCGAGCGCGCGATGACGCCGTTCGGGATCATGACGAGATCGCCGTTCTTCGTGACGACGGTCGTGGCGCGCCAGCGCACCTCGCGGATGCGGCCCGTGATCTTGTCGTCGATCTTCACCCAGTCGCCCACCTCGAGGTCGCGCTCGAGCTGCAGGGCGAGGCCGGCCATGATGTTGCCCAGCGTCTCTTGCAGCGCGAGGCCAATGACGGCGGTCGTGAGCACCGACGCCGTGAACACCTTCGTGACGTCGACCTCGGAGCGCGTGAGGATGAACGCCGCCGTGATGAGGTAGGCGAAGGCGTGGACGAGATCGCGCAGGATGCGCGGCGGCTCGCGGCGCGCCAACACGACGTCGAAGAGCACCAGCCCCGCGGCCACGACGACGCTGAACGAGAAAAGCAGCACGGAGAGGACGCGCGGCCAGTTGTGCGGGCCGGCCGCCGGGCGGAACAGGCCAATCGCGACCAGCGAAGCGAGGTACGCGCCCGCGAAGAAGATGCCGGCCCGGACTCGACTGCGCTCGTCGGCGCCCACGACGAAGCGCAGAGCGAACAGCAAGGCCATGATGGCGAAGGCCACGACGGGCAACGGCCACTGCGCGGACCACTCCTGAGCGATCGAGTAGTGCATTAGGGACGGAGCCCTACAAGTTATCACGGATGTGAGCGCGCCCGGTGTCGAACGCGCGCGGCAATCGCGCGCGTTCACTTCGAGCCACGACCGCGCGCCTACTTCGCGCGGCGGCCGCGCTCGACGCGCGCTTCGGGACCCACGCGCAGCCCGTCGCCGGCGGACGCGCAGCCTTCGAGCGTGACGACGTCGCCCCGCTCGAGGTCGGCGAAGGCGGCGTTGCCCGGCGAGGCCGCGCGGTCGAGGCGCACGATTGCGTGCCGGCCCGCGGACCCGCAGCCGAAGATCTTGAGGCGCCCTTTCTCGTCCAGCCGATCGCTCACGACGCGGAGCGCGCCGGCTGGCGCCGCGACGGCGTGCGCGCGGAGGACGAGGTAGCTGAAGTCGACCCGCGACGAGCTGGGCACGGGCGCGGCGTCGTGGCACCAGTCGCGCTCGCGGGCGAGCGCCGGGCACGGCCCCCTCCAGAAGCATGGCGCCACCACGGAAACGCCCGACTCCAGCAGCCGATCGCGAACGGCCAGCAGGGCGCGCGAGGTCTCGCGCAGAGCCGGCTCGAGCAGGATCGTCGTCCCACCCTCGGCGCACAGCTCGTGCCGCCATGCCAGAACCCGCCGCGTGAGCGCGTCGATGCGACGCTCGGCCGGCTCGTCGAGGTAGAGCTCGCCCACGAGGTGGGCCGCGACGACGAGGTCGAAGCGGCCGAGCGCCCGCGGGACGTCGCGTGCGAGATCGCAGGCAACGATCCCCGGCGCCGCCACCCGGTCGACCGACACGACCTCGAGCCCCGCACCGAAGCGCGCACGAAGCGCCGCCCCCGCCGCGCCCGTCCCAGCACCGAGATCGAGCGCCCGCGTCGGCGCCGGGACGTCGGCGTACACCTCGGCCAGGATCTTCCCCAGCGCGGCCCCCGTGCGCGGGGCGATCTCCTGCGCGTACTCGCGCCGCAGCTCGGGATCAGCCAGGTAGCGCGTGCCGATCAGCGCGCGCTCACCCGTGAGGCCCCGGTGTATCCGCGACCCTTTTTGCGCTCCGGGGCGAGGCAGCGCCTCAGCCCTTCCCGAACAGATCTTTGAAGCTGACGATCACCAGTACGCCCAGCAGCAGCACGAAGCCCGCCGTGTGCACCGCCGCCTCGATCCGCGGGTTCACGCGCTTGCGCGTCACGGATTCGATCGCCAGGAACAGCGCGCGGCCGCCGTCGAGCGCCGGCAGCGGCAGCAAGTTGAAGAGGCCCAGGTAAACCGAGAGCACGATGATGATGCCCAGGAAGTCCACCGCGCCGCGGTCGGCCGCCTTGGCGATCTTCTTCGTGATGCCGATGGGCCCCTCGAGATCGGGCTGCACGCGGCCGCGGACCATGTCCGCCAGGCCCCCGAGGATCCCCATCGACGTGTAATAGGGGTAGACGACGGCCTCCTTGATCGCCGCCCCGAACGACACGGGCGTGCGCTCGTCGATCGCCCCGATCTGGATGCCCACCTGATACGCGCCCGAAGGCTGGCGCTCAGGAGTGACCGAGAACGTCATCGGCTGGCCGCCGCGCAGGACCTTGATCGTGACGGGCGCCCCGGCGCCGGCGCGGATGACGTCGCTGATGGGCGCATCGGCCGAGACCGGCTGCCCGTTCGCGGAGACCAGCACGTCGTTCGCCTTCAGGCCGGCGGTGGCGGCCGGCTTGCCCGGCACCGGCTCGACGATCTTCTGCGTCTTCGACGGCAGCCCGTAGGCCAGCAGCACGACGAGCATCAGCACGAACGCGGTGAAGTAGTTCGCCGCCGGCCCCGCGAGGATCGTGAGCAGCCGCATCCAGCGCGGCCGGTTCGGGTAGACCCGCGGGTCGTCGTGATCGAACTCTTCGTTGGGGTTGAGCCCGGTGATCTGGACGAAGCCGCCCAACGGGATGGGCGCGACCTGGAACGTGGTCTCACCCCACTTGAAGCCGAGCAGCGTCGGCCCGAATCCGATCGAGAAACGCTCGACCCGCATCCCGCACAGACGTGCGACCAAGAAGTGCCCGCCCTCGTGCAGGACGATGAGCAAACCCAGGCCGACGATGGCCACGACGAACGAAAGCATGAGCGTCTAGCCTAGCACGGGCTCCGAAGGGGGGCGCGGCACCACGGAATCAGGCCACAGAATCAGGCGGCCAAGAAGCGCAGCACGGGGCGCAGCAGAAACGGCGTCGGCTGCTTCCGGCGCGACCCGACGACGTCGATCCCGAGCTCCTGCGCGCGACGCTCGAAGATCGGCTCGAAGAGCAAGCCCGGGCCGCTCGCGCGGACGATCACGGGCAGCGCCATCAGGCGGCGCGCCACGATGTACCGGCCGCGCAGGATCACGGCCTCCCGACCCGCCGCCAGGCGCGAGAGCGCCCAGCCCAGCGGAGCAAAAGAGACGGTGCGGCTGGCCTCGAGCAGCACGACGACGGCCCCGCGCGCCTCCGAGGTTCCGCGCAAGAAGGCGCGCCCCGCGACGTTGCGGGTCAAAACCCGCAGCTCGGGGATGGTCGACGCCATGAGTGCCGCGATCGACAGGCTGTTGTCCGAGCACCCGTCATTGACGGCGAGGATCTCGAACGCGACCCCCAGCCCGCGGAGGTGGTCCGCGACGCGGCGGATCTGGTGCCCCACCTTGTCCTCGACGTTGGAAACCGAGAGGACCACTGAGATTTCGGGCTCGTTCGAGACCCGCGGGGTAACGGCACCCATCGTCGACCCTACACAGCACGTCACGTGCCTAACAACCTCGAATCAATATTATCAAACACTTATGAAGGCGCCACCCGACGGGTGCGAACCTTCCTGCGCGGTTTTTGGCGCGTCGCGGTGCGAAGGACGTTACACACGTGTTACGCGACGTTGACGGAGACTTCGCGCGGCGAGAGCCCCACCCGGAGCGCCGCGGCAAGGGCATGAGCGTCGCCCGCGGGGACGACCTGCACCCCTTCCCTGCCGCCGAGCTCGGCCAGACCGCCCGAGTCGGAGACCACCGCGGGCAGGCCCCCCGCCAGGGCCTCCAAGGTCGACAGGGGCATGCCCTCGGCGCGGCCGTTCGGGAGGACGCGTGACGGCTGGGCATAGATGTCGCCGAGGGCGAGCCAGCTCGGCACCTCGGACCGCGGTACGGTGCCGGCCAGCGTGAGCGGGACGCCGAGGCCGCCGGCGAGTCGCCGCAGCCGCTCCCGCTCGGGGCCGTCACCGACTAGGACCAGTGAGAGCGGGCCCGCCTCTCCCGCGCGCCGCGCGCACGCACGGACCAAGAGATCGAAGCCCTTGATGGGGACGAGCCGCCCCACGGCAATGACGGTGGGCCCGCTGATTCCGAGGCGCGCGCGATCGAGCGCGGGGCCGCGGGCCGCGGGCGCGACGCCGACAGCGGGCGCGACCACGCCGTGAACGCCGCCGGCGAGAGCGGCGAAGCGGCGCCGCAGGTTCTCGCTCACGAACACGAGCTCGGCGCCGCTGGCCGCGAGCAGGCGCGCGAGCGCCGCGCCGAACGGCCAGCGTTCGAGCAACGCCACGTCGCCCGAATGCGCGGTCGCGCGGTGCGGAACCGAGGGAGCGGTGGCCACGGCGGCGAGGCCGCACGGCACCAACCAGTGGCTCTCGACGCGATCCCAGCGGCGCGCGCGCACCTCGGCGGAGAGCGCCGTCGTGAAGCGAGCGGCGGCCCACAGCGCGGGCAAACCTCCCCGTTCGAGCAGCTCGGGAGCGCCCGAGCTGGCGAAGAGATCCGTCGAACCGGCGAAGGTCGCCGGCAAGCGCGTGACCGAGACCCGCCCCTCGCGCGTCGTTCCGGAGATCGCGCCGCCCGCGATCACCTCGACGTCGTGACCGGCGGCGGCGAGCGCGCGCACGCGGTCGGCGACGAACCAGCCCGCGTAGTCGGCGTCGTCGCGTGGATAAGACGTCGTGAGCACGCCCACGCGCACGGCTACATTCCGTCGCCGACGGGCGCCAACGTCTCGAGCGCGCGCGGCGCCCGCCGCACCCACGCCCAGAGTCGCCGCACGAAGGCGCGCGCGAGCACCAGCGTGATCGGCAGCATGACGCGCGAGGGCCGCAGGCCCGAGCGCCACGCCGGACCGTACACCGGCCGAACCGGCACGTCGACGACGCGCGCCCCTGCCGCACCGAGGCGCGCCAGCAGGTCATTCGGATAGCCGTAGCGCGCGAACATCCGGCGGGGCGCGATCGCGAGCAGCGCGCGGCGCGACGCCGCGGTGTACCCACATTGGGAGTCGAACAGCGACCAATAGCCGGAGGCCACGCGCGTCGCCAGCGAGAGCACGGCGTTGCCGGCCATGCGCGCGCGCGGCATGCGACGCCACCCGTCCGGCCAGGCGAAGCGATTGCCCTTCGCATAGTCGGCGCGCCCGTCGACGATCGGCTCCAAGAGCCGCGGCAGATCGACGGGATCCATCTGCCCGTCCCCAGCCATGACCGCTGTCACATGCGCGCCGAGCTCGATGGCGCGCGCGTAGCCCGTCGCGATCGCCGCACCCACGCCGCGGTTCGTCCCGTGGCTCAGCACCTCGACCACGCCGCCACGCCGCCGTCCCGCGTGCCGGCGCGCCGCGGCCGCCGTGCCATCGGCGCTGCCGTCGTCGACGACCAAGATGTGATCGACGTAGCCCGGCACCGAGCGGATCGTCGCCGCGATCTTGTCGCCCTCGTTGTAGGCAGGGATCACGACGGCGACGCGACGATTTCGAAACATCTGCGACGAAGTGTTTCGATCGGGCGCGCCCGAGTCAACGATCAACTACGCGTCCAACCACGCGTCGACCAACTACTCGTCGGCTTCGGTGGGCGCGGGAGACGTCGACTTGTGCGCCGCCTTCTTGCCGGCGCCGTGGCGAGACGCCCGCCCGCCCTCTTCGGTCGCGCCGCCCGCGGGATCGTCGGCGGGTGCCGCGCCGGCCGGCGGTGGAGTCGGCTCGGCCGCCTTCGCGGGCTCGGCGGCCTCGCGCTTCTTGAGGTTGATCGAGAGGGGCATCTCGTTGATGACGCGCTGGTCGTAGTCCTCGTAGCCGTCCTTGCGCAGGATCAGCTTCACCGAGTTCTTGCCCGTCAGATCGATGGGCAGCGTGACGGGCGTTTCGCCGATCGGCATCGCCTCGCCCTCGATGAAGACGTCGGCGCCCGGCGGATCGGACTTCACGTAGACGTGGAAGCGCTTCGACGGATCGCTGACCTGGGTCAGGCGCGCGCCGCTGTCGTCCTCGAGCTTCTTCTTGAGGACGCCCTTCCACACGAAGAACCCGCCCGCGGCGAGCACGAGCGTGGCCGCCGTCGCGCCCTTCCACTTCGACCGCGGCTTGACCGATAGATCGGCCGGCGCGTAGCTCGACTCCGAGGCCGCGAGCGACGGCGGGCGGCGCGCCGAGCCCGTCCCCGTCCCCGTCCCCGTGCGCGTCACTGGCGGGATCGTCGCCGACCGCGCCACACGGATGCTCGAGTTCGTGACCTGGGAGCTCGCGTTCACCGACAGCCGCGGCGAAGGCGCGCCGCCGTCGACCGGGAAGAGATCGTGCAAGAGCTGCGCGAGGTGCGTCGGCTGAAAGCGCGCCGCGTGCACGACGTCATCCAGCGCGTCGGCCATGTCCGCGGCCGTCGCGAAGCGATCGTCGCGGTTGCGCGCGAGCGCCCGCAGCAGGATCGCGTCGAGCTCGGGCGGCACCATCGGGTTCTGCTGCGACGGCGGCGGCACGTCACAGCGGCGCACGCGCTCGATCGTGAGGATGTCGTTCTGCCCCTTGAAGAGCCGGCGGCCCGTCAGCACCTCGTGCAACACGATGCCGCACGAGAAGATGTCGATGCGGTGGTCGACGTCGTCGCCCTCCGTCTGCTCGGGGGCCATGTAGGCGTACTTGCCCTTCATCGTCCCGCTCTTCGTCGTCTCGGGCGCCTCGCCCAGCGCCTTGGCGATGCCGAAGTCGAGCAGCTTCACCGCGCCCTCGTAGGACAGCATGATGTTCGACGGCGAGACGTCGCGGTGGATCATGCCCAGCGGGCGGCCGCGCTCGTCGGCCAGGCTGTGCGCGTAGCTGAGCGCGCGGCAGGCCTCGCGCCCGATGTACGCGACCAGCTCGGGCCGCGGCGGGCCCATCGTCTTCCAGATCGCGCGCATCGTCTCCGCGAGATCGCGCCCGCGGATGTACTCCATCGAGATGAAGTACTCGCCCTCGACGGCGCCCAGCTCGAAGATCTGCACGATGTTCGGGTGAGCGAGGCGCGCCGAGAGCTTCGCCTCCTCGACGAACATCTTGATGAACGTCGCGTCGTCCGACAGGTGCGGGAGGATGCGCTTGACGACGAAGGTGCGCTCGAAGCCCTGCGGGCCCGACACGCGGCCTTTGTACACGTCGGCCATGCCCCCGCGACCGATTCGCTCGAAGAGCGTGTATTTGCCGAACTGAATCGGCTCGGAGAGTTGCACCGACACGGGGAGGGCCTGACCGCCTGGGGCTCGTCCCTGGATAGGACGAAGACCGACAGAGAGCGATCTATGATAGCGATCCCGTGCAAACGTCGCAAATCGCCCGGAAGGCATCGGGGACGAAAAGTGGGTCCGCCGGTGCGCCGATCACGGTCGTCGTCCTCGGCGGCTTGGACCCGGGCGGCGGCGCGGGGCTCCTGCGCGACGTCTTCACCGCCCGGTCCCTCGGAGCCCACCCCTTGGCCGTGGGCACGGCGTGGACCGAGCAGAGTGCCGGGGTTCATCGGGTAGAAGCCCGAGCCGCCGAAGCGCTGCGTGATTCGGTGCGTCACGCGATCGCGACGAGGGCAGCGGCCGTGAAGATCGGGATGGTCTGTGACGCCGCTCAGGCGGCGGCGATCGTCGAGGGGTTGGATGGTTTCGGAGGGCCGGTCGTGGTCGACCCGGTGCTCGCCACCTCGCGGGGCGGCCGCCTCTTCGCCGGGACGCCTGACGAGCTCGAGCCCCTCCTGCGGCGCGCGACCCTGGTGACGCCCAACGCGCCCGAGGCCGCGATCCTGACGGGTCGGCCCGTCGACGACCTCGCGACGGCGGCCGAGGCGGCGCAGGTGCTGGTCACGCGGGGGGCCGAGGCGGCGCTGATCAAGGGAGGGCACCTCCCCGGCGCCGAGGTGACGGACACGCTGTTCTCGAGCGCCGCGCTCGAGCGCCTGTCCCGTCCGCGGGTTGTCGGGCCCGACGTCCGCGGCACGGGGTGCGCCCTGGCGACGGCGATCGCCGTTCACCTCGGCCGAGGACTGGCGCTCTTGCCCGCGGTCGAGCGGGCAACGGCGTGGCTCGCCCAGGCGATCGCCGGGGCCGCCGAGGTGGATCTAGCGGACCACACCGAGCGCCACCTGGGCTGAGGCCCGCCGAACGATCGCTGGTACGGCGGGCGAACATTTGACGCTTCGAGCCGCAGGCCGCTATCATCCGCGCCGATGATTGAGGCGTACCACCGCGCGCGACGGGTTCTGGGACGGATGCGCCGCGCGATTCGCTCGCCTCCGATCGCGATGGAAGTCGAGATGGGGCGCCCGTGGTTCCAGGCGCTGGGTATTAGGACTGTCATCGACGTCGGCGCGAATGAAGGCCAGTTCGCGGCGAGGGCGAGGCGGCTCATTCCGTCGAGTCGGATCATCTCGTTCGAACCGATCGAAACCTGCTTTCAGAAGCTGAAGCAGAACATGGGCGGTGATCCGCAGTTCGAAGCCTTCAACTGTGCGCTGGGGAAGGAAGAAGGTCTTGCCACCTTCTACCTGAATGACTCCACGGCCTCCTCGTCGCTGCTCGCGATGAAGGATACGCATCGCCAGGCGTTTCCCTCCACCAGCCATGCGCGAGTCACACAGGTGCCGGTGCGGCGGCTGGACGACGTCATGCGCGGCCGCGAGCTCGCCTCCCCCGTGATGCTCAAGCTGGATGTCCAGGGATATGAATCCCAAGTGCTCGCGGGCGGCCCAGAGACGGTCGCGCGCTGTGAGATCGTACTCGCAGAGATTTCTCTCGTGTCCCTCTACGAAGGTGAGCAGTTGGCCGGCGAGATGATCGCGCTGCTCGGCGGGATGGGATTTCGGATAGGGAGCATCGCCGATTGTCTGCGGCGCCCCGAAGACGAGTGCCCGCTTCAGATCGACGTGATCTTCGTGCGCTCCTGAAGGGCGCAGCGGAGCCGTTGCCGTCAGGCAGACGAGTCCTGGCGCTCCTAGCCCCCCCTAGGGCGCGAGCTCGAGCCGCACCATGGGCGTCCGCTTCGTCGGAAGCAGGCCCATGAGGTTGGTCGGGTCGTTGTTGCGAACGAACGCCTGGCCCGAGACGACGCTGCTGGCCCATAGCGTGGGCTCACCGCCGGTCTTGCGCACGCCGACCCAGATCGTGCCCTTGAGCGGCTTCATGCCCGACAGATCGGTGACGACCCAGCGGCCGTCCTTGCCGTCCGAGACGTCTTCTTTCGCCAGCGTGCACGAAACCGTGCGAAGGACGTCACCGGGCGTCTCGAGGATCGTGCTGTCGTAGATCGTGAGCTCGAAGCTGCCCTCGGCGCCCGCCTGGAAGCGCAAGCGAATTGGGCGGTGTTCGCCGTCCGGCAGCGCGAAGCGGAGCACGCTCTCGTAGGTCAGCGAGGGAAAGGCCAGCGTGCCCGTGGCGCGCGCGTCGTCGTACGCCAGGACCAGCTCCCGCGAGGCGCCGCCCGCGGAGGTAACGCCCGCGGTCGTTCCGCACCCGCCGAGCCCGAACGCCGCCGCCAGGCCGGCGATCGCCCCTGCGGACGACAGGCAAGCGCGGATGCGTTTCATGACGGCCCTCAGCATCGGCACGTTCCGGTCGTTTCTGTATCGCGCCGTCACTGCTAGGATGTGCAGCCCATGGCGTCGATCGGCGTCGGCGTCGTCGGCGCCGGTCCTTGGGGGCTCAACGTGGCGCGCGCGTTCGCGCGGGCGAAAGGTGCGCGCCTCGTCGGCATCGCCGAGCTCGACGGCGAGCGGCTCGCCCGGGCCGGGTCCCAACACGACGACGTGCTGCTGGTGAATGACGTCGAGCAGCTGCTGACCCACCCCGACGTCCAGGCGGTCGCCGTGGCCGTCGATTCACCGCGCCACCACGCCGTCGCCAAGCGGGCGCTGCTCGCGGGCAGGCACGTGCTGGTCGAAAAGCCGATGGCGCTGGCGCTCGCGGACGGCGTGGACCTGACAGAGCTGGCCGATCGACACGATTTGGTGCTGATGGTCGGGCACGTGCTGCTTCACCACCCGGGTCTCTCTCGCGCGCGTGACTTGATCGCGGCGGGCGACCTCGGCCACGTTCGGTACCTCCACGCGACGCGCGTGGGGTTCGGCACGGTACGACAGTCCGAGAGCGCGTGGTGGTCGATCGCCCCGCACGACGTCGCGGCCGCGCTGTACCTGTGCGACGCCGTCCCCACGACCGTGAGCGCCACCGGCGCGGGCTTCCTGCAGCTCCGCCAGCACGACGTCGCGTTCGCGACGCTGGCGTTCGCCGACGGGCGCATCGCGCACGTCCACGTCTCGTGGCTCGCGCCCGAGAAACGCCGCCAGCTGACCGTCGTCGGGAGCCACAAGATGCTGACCTTCGACGACAGCGACGCCCAGGCGCCGCTGCGCCTGCACGATCGCGCCTTCGTCTCGGCGGCCGCGCGCGCCGGCTTCATCGGCCGCACGGGCGAGGTGATCGCCCCACCCCTTCCGGCCGTCGAGCCGCTGCTGGCCGAGTGCGAGCATTTCGTCGAGCGCGTGCGACTGGGCGGGCTGGCCCCGGGCGAGGCGGCGCGCGCGCTGGGCGTCATGCGCGTCCTCGACGCGGGCGAGCGCTCGATGCGCGCGGGCGGCGCGCCCGTCGAGGTGGCGTGAGCGCGAAGAAGTCCGCGCCGTACTGGGCGCACGCGACAGCGGTGATCGACGGCGGTGCGATGATCGGCCCCGGTACGAAGATCTGGCACTTCTGTCACGTCATGCCCGGCGCGCGCGTCGGAGCGCGCTGCGTGCTGGGGCAGAACGTGTTCGTCGCGGGCGGCGCCGCGCTGGGCGACGGCTGCCGCGTGCAGAACAACGTCTCGATCTACGACGGCGTCGAGCTCGAAGACGACGTCTTCGTGGGCCCGTCCGCCGTGTTCACGAACGTCAAGACCCCGCGCGCCGCCGTGAGCCGCAGGGGCGCGTTCGTCGCGACGCGCGTGGGCCGCGGCGCGACGATCGGCGCGAACGCGACGATCGTGTGCGGCGTCGCCATCGGCGCGCACGCGATGGTCGGCGCGGGCGCCGTCGTCACGCGCGACGTGCCGGCACACGCCGTCGTGACGGGCGTGCCCGCGAGGAGGACGGGGTGGGCGTGCGCGTGCGGCGAGATCGTCCGGTCGCGAAAGGCCCCCTGCACCGCCTGCGAGGCTCAGCCCCCGGCGAAGTCCGGGTAGTTGCGATCGCGATCCGCCATGACGACGGGCGCGAGCGGCCAGTCGATGCCGAACGCCGGGTCGTTCCACCGCACGCCGCGCGCCGCCTCGGCGTGGTGAAAGGTCGAGATCGCGTAGTCGACCGTCGTGTCGTCGGCCAGCGTGACGAAGCCGTGCGCGCAGCCCCGCGGGATGAAGAAGGAGGTCTCGTCCTCGGCGGCAAGCGTCACGCCGAACCACCGCTTGAACGTCGGCGAGCCGGGACGCAGATCGACGGCGACGTCGAAGAGCGCCCCGCGGCGGCACGACACGATCTTGTTCTCGCCGTACGGCTCCGCCTGGTAGTGCATCCCGCGCAGCGTGCCGCGCCGCTTGTTGTAAGAGACGCTGCGCTGAACGACCTCGGCGTCGAGACCGTGCTCGGCGAGCTCACGCACGCAGAACAGCCGCGCGAAGTGACCGCGATCGTCTTCGAAGCGCTGCGGCCGAATCACGAACGCGCCCGCGACCGCCGTGACGGCCTCGAAGATCAAACGATCCTCACGTCGGGGATCGGGACGATGAACTTGCCGCCCCGATCGCGGTAGGCCTGCTGCTGCTTGAGGATCTCGTCCTTGAAGTTCCAGGTGAGCAGGACGGTGTAGTCCGGCATCGCCTTCAGCAGCTCTTCGGGCGGAACGATGGGGATGTGCACGCCCGGCATCAGCTTGCCCTGCTTGTAGGTGCTGCGATCGGCGACGAAGTCGAGCGACTCGCGCCCGATGCCGAAGACGTTCAGCAACGTGCTGCCCTTGGCCGCGGCCCCGTAGGCGGCGATGCGCTTGCCCTCGGACTTGAGACGGGCGAGGAGGGCGCGCAGATCGTCCTTGAGCCTCAGGACCCGCCGCGCGAAGCCCTCGTAAAAGGCGAGCTCGCGCATGCCGCGCGCGCGCTCTTCTTCGAGCAGCGCTGCCACGGCCGGGGCGGGCGCACGCGACGACTCGGCGCGCGCCGCCTGCAGGAGCAGCGAGCCGCCGTGGATCGCGACGCGTTCCACATCGATGAGCTTGAGCCCGTGGCGCGAGAACAGGTGCTCGAGCGCCGTCAGCGAGTAGTAGCAGAGGTGCTCGTGATAGATGGTGTCGAACTCGCAGTGGTCGATCATGTCCCCGAGGTACGGGAACTCGAGCGCCGCGATGCCTTCGGGGGCGAGCACCTCGCGGATGCCCTGCACGAAGCCGTTCAGATCGGCGACGTGCGCGAGGACGTTGTTGGCGTGGAGGACGTCGGCGCGTCGGCCCTCGCTCGCGAGCCGCTTGCCGACCTCGCTGCCGAAGAACTCGACGACCGTCGGCACGCCCTTCTTTTCGATGGCGACCTTGGCCACGTTCTGCGCCGGCTCGATGCCGAGCACGGGGATGCCCGCCTCTTTGTAGTACTGCAGGAGGTAGCCGTCGTTGCTCGCGATCTCCATGGCGAGCGACTTGGGGCCGAGCCCGGCACGGGCCTTGAAGCGCCCGACGAGATCGCGCGCGTGGGCGAGCATCGTGTCCGAGAAAGACGAAAAGTAGAGGTAGTCGCTGAACAGCTGCTCGGGCGGGACCGTCTCGGTGATCTGGACGAGCGTGCACTTCGGGCAGAAGACGAGGTCCAGCGGAAAGCGCGGCTCCGCGCCCTGCGCGGGATCACGCACGAGCGAGTTCGCGAGCGGCGTCGAGCCGAGCCCGAGCACGAGGTCGAGATGATCGTGCCCGCAAGAGCGGCAGGTGGTGGTCAGAGACATGCGTACTTCTAGATCGCCCCGCCGACGGCGACAAGGTCGCCGCTGTGCGGGCGCGAAGGCTTCACGCTAGCGACGCGGAGCCGAAGCCACGCAACTTTTGAGCGCAGCACAGACACGGCTGACGTCATCTCGGGTGAGATTCAGAGCCGAGGGTAGGTTCACCGCCTGGGCGCTGAGTCTGTAGGCCACCGGATTGCGTCCCCGCCACACCGCCTCACCGCCCATTGCTTTGTAAGCAGGCAACGAGCTCAAGGGGAAGAAGAATGGCCGCACATCGATGTTGGACTCGCCGAGCAGCTCCATGAGGCGAAGCTTAGGCAAATCGATCTTCGGATCGACGATCGCCGTCACCATCCAGTATGTGTTCTTCGTTCCGGCGGGCTCGCTGTTGAGCGTGAGCCCGTCGACTGAGTGGAGCTCCTCCTGATACCAGCGGAAGATCGCCCGCTTCTGCGCGACGAGCGTCTCGATGCGCTCGAGCTGGGCGAGCCCCAGCGCGGCCTGCATCGAGCTCATCTTGTACTTGAAGGCGACCTCCTCGTTCATGAAAAATCGATCGCCCGGCTTGCGGCCGTGATCCTGCAACGTCGAGGCGCGCTTGAAGAGGGCCTCGTCGTCGGTGACCAACATGCCACCTTCGCCGGTCGTCATCGTCTTCGAGCCATGGAAGCTGAACGTGCCGACGCGTCCGAGCGCGCCCGCGCGCTTCCCATGATATTCGCAACCGATCGCTTCGGCCGCGTCCTCGATGATCGGGATCCCCCGCCTATCGCACACGCCCCGAAGCGCGTCGTAGTCCGGCATGTTCCCGTAAAGATCGACGGCGATGACGGCCTTCGTTCGGGGCGACAAGCAGCGCTCGACCGACGCGGGCGAAAGGCACCACGTCATCGGATCGACGTCCGCAAAGACGGGCGTCGCACCGACGTAAGAGATCGGAGCCGAAGAAGCGATCCACGTGCTCTCGGGGACGATGACTTCGTCGCCTTCGGTCACGCCCAGCGCAGCCAGCGCGAGGTGCAGTGCCGAGGTGCAGGACGGCAGCGGCATCGCGTGCGACACGCCGAGGTACGCCGCGAACGCCTTCTGAAACCGCTCGTGATACAGGTTGGCGTTCCCGTACCAGCAGTTCGTCACGGCGTCGGTGACGTAAGCGATCTCCTTTTCGGAGATGGAAGGACCAGAGATAGGAATGCGACCCATAGGTGTCCTGCCATAGTGTCATGTACTGCGGCCATGGACGCAAGTTGGCGTACGGAAGGCGAAGACACCCGCGATCTGCGAAAATACGTCCTCATGATGGATCGCTGTAAGCAGGCGGCGAAGACGTGGCCTTGATCGACCGCGTGGTGTTCTGGGGCGCATCCGGCCAAGCCAAGGTCCTGCGCGAGGTCATCGGCTCCGGCGGCCCTCGCCTCGTCGCCTTGTTCGAGAACAGCCGCGACGTGTCGAGCCCGTGGCCCGACGTGCCGCTGTTCTATGGCGCCGAGGGCCTCGCGACGTGGCTGGCACGGCAGCATGAGCTGACAGGCATCGGTTGCCTCGTCGCGATCGGCGGCAATCGGGGCGGAGATCGGGTGCACATTCAGCGCGACCTCCAAGCACGCGGACTGACTCCCATAGTCGCCCGCCACAGCACGGCCTTCGTGGCCGAATCAGCCCACGTCGGCGCAGGATCTCAGATCCTCGCGAACGCCGCGGTGGCGGTCGACGCGGTGTTGGGAGAGGCATGTATCGTCAACACGGCCGCGACCGTCGACCACGAATGCCGGCTGGGCGACGGCGTGCACGTATGCCCGGGCGCGCACCTCGCGGGCCTCGTCGAAGTGGGAAACAACGTGATGATCGGAACGGGGGCGATCGTGCTCCCGCGGATCAAGATCGGAGCCGACGCGACGATAGGCGCCGGAGCAACCGTCACGAAGGACGTCGCACCGGGCGACTGTGTCGTCGGCGTGCCAGCGCGGTCGATCCGCGCCCGTTGAGCCGCTTCAGGCGTCTTTGATGCAGCGGAGATAGCCGCCGGGAGCGACCGTGAGAAGTAGCTTGTCGTCGATCTCGCGATCGAGCTCGAAGCGATTGTTCTCCCGGAGGAAGGCCTTCACCGCGGTGAGCGGGTTATCGCCTGGTCCCCACGGGCGGTCCATGAAGGCCGACTTCGGCATGTATTCGACGACGGTGTCAAGGACCACGAGGTAGTCACCAGCGCGAACGAGGGGCGAATACGCCCGCAGCTCTTCCAGCACGTGCGCGTGCGAGTGCATCGAGTCGAGCACGACCATCCGCCGCTTGGCGCCAGCAACGAGGGAACGAACCTGCGCCACGGTCCCTGGATCGATCGAGGAGCCCTCGACGAGCTGGATGCGCGACGAGAGCGGATGCTCTTCGATGGCCTTGCGGTTGTGCGCGCGGATATCGATGTCGATCCCGATGACCTGGCCTTGGCCGCCGAGCATCTGGAGCAGCGACGCATAGAAGATCAGCGACCCGCCGTGCGCGACGCCCGTCTCGATGACGACGTCAGGGCGAGTTTTCCACACGATCTCCTGCAGCGCGGCCAGATCTTCGGGGTATTGGATGATCGGCCTGCCCAACCAGGTGTAGTTGTACGAGTAGCGGTACTCGCAGGACTTCAGGAAGAGCTCTCTCTTGAGGCGGGCGATCTCGGGATCGCGCGCCATCTTCGACATGAGGTCTGGATCTTTGGGCTCGGTCGTCATGGTTTCTCTCTCTCTGGTTCGGGGTCACGACGAGGCGGCGCCCAGCCATTCGTCGATCTGCGCAAGCGTCGTCGCCTCCTGGTCCTCGCCGCGGGCGAACGCTTTGTACCAATTGGTCGTGAGGGCGAGGCCCCGTGCGTAGCCGAGCCGAGGCGACCACCCCAATTGCTGTCGCGCCTTCGACGAGTCGAGCGTCAGGAGCGACGCCTCGTGAGGCTGCGCGACACGCTCGTGTCGCCACGCCGCGCCCTCGCCCCAATGAGAGACGAGATCGTCGACCAAACGTCGCACGGGCTGTACGCCATCGGGCGGAGGGCCGAAGTTCCAAGCACCCTGGATGGACTTTGCCTTCTCGATCAGCTGTTCAGCCAACAGCAGGTAGCCCTCGAGCGGCTCGAGGAGATGCTGCCATGGGCGCGTGCTGTCGGGGTTGCGCACGACGAGCGGGCGCTTGGCCAGCACCGCGCGCACGAAATCGGGGACGATCCGATTGTCGGCCCAGTCGCCGCCGCCGATGACGTTTCCGGCGCGTGCCGTTGCCAGCGCAATGCCGCGCGCCGCGAGAAACGAAGAGCTGTACGTCGAGGCGACGAGCTCCGTGCATGCCTTGCTGCTCGAGTAGGGATCGTGACCACCCAGCTCGTCAGCCTCGCGGTACGGCCAGTGCCACTCTCTATTTCGGTAGACCTTGTCGGTGGTGACGACGACCACCGCGCGGACGGACGGCGTGGAGCGAGTCGCCTCGAGCACGTTGGCAGTGCCGATGACGTTCGTCGAGAGCGTGTCGAGGGGTGCTTCGTACGACGTCAGCACCAAAGACTGCGCCGCCAGATGGAGCACAACCTCGGGCTCCGCGGCGAGCATCGCGGCTCTCACGGCGCTCACGTCGCGCACGTCGCCGATGACGGAGCGGACGTGCTTCGCGACGGCCGCGCCCTCGAACAGGGGACGCTCGCCCTGCGGCGCGAGCGAGTAGCCCGTGACGACGGCGCCCAGGCGATCAAGGATCAGGCTCAACCAGCTGCCCTTGAAGCCGGTGTGCCCCGTGAGGAATACGCGACGCCCGCGCCAGAAGGCGCGATTCACGTCCAGACTTTCCACGGGGCCGCTCCCGTGCTCCAGATCTCTTCGAGGTGAACCTTGTCGCGCAGGTGATCCATCGGCTGCCAGAAGCCGTCGTGCATGTAGGCCGAGAGCTGGCCCTCCGCCGCGAGCTTTTCGAGGGGCTCACGCTCCCAGATCGTGGAATCGCCGGCGATGTAGTCGACCACCTTGGGCGATAGAACGAAGAAGCCGCCGTTGATGCGCGCGCCATCGCCGGGCGGCTTCTCGCGGAACCCCGTGATGGCGCGGTCCTCTACGGTGAGCATGCCGAAGCGCCCCGGCGGCGATACCGCGGTCACCGTCGCGAGCCGCCCCTGGGCCTCATGAAAACGTACGGCCGCCCCGATGTCGACGTCGGCGAGCCCATCGCCGTAGGTCATGCAAAATGTTCCGCCCGCGAGGTAGGGCGCGACGCGTTTGAGACGGCCGCCCGTCATCGTCTTTTCGCCGGTGTCGACCAGGGTGACGTTCCACGGCTCGGCGTTGCGCTGGTGCACCTCGACCCGGTTCTCGGCGAGGTGAAACGTCACATCCGAATTGTGGATGAAGTAGTTCGCGAAGTACTCCTTGATGACGTAGCCCTTGTAGCCGAGGCATACGATGAAATCGCGCACACCGTGATGCGCGTAAACCTTCATGATGTGCCAGATGATCGGTCGGCCGCCGATCTCGACCATGGGCTTCGGACGGACCTGGGTCTCCTCGCTGATGCGCGTACCCATGCCGCCCGCCAAGATGACCGCTTTCACGCTAGTCCCCCGTCTCTGAGGTTGACGACGGTGCCGAGCGGCTCCGTCTTCCACGGCAGCATCGGGCGCACGATGCCCGGCATCGCGCCTGCGTACGTTCCTCGCGCCGAGTCGCCCTCGGCGGGATCGTGGATGCTGAAAGAGAAGAGGCCGCGCTCGAAAACATGGATCAGGACCGGATCGAAGGTCGAGATCGCGACGTCGATCGAGAACATGCCCTCGGACATGAAATTGCCCGGCACGGTCACCGTCGAGCGGTAGAAGCCTGGCGTCTTGGGACTCTGCAGCTCGCGCATGAATCCGTCCGTAGAGACGAACACGCAGGCGCTCTCCTCGTTGAACACATGCACGTTGGGGTGCAACGCGTAGCGATCAGTGAGCACCTCGTAGTCGAGCTGAACCGAGAACGGCCGCCGGATATCGACCGCCGCGGAGCCAGGCTCGGTGCCGACCAGACGCGCCGCGAGGAGGCGAACGTGCTCGGAGCCAGGAACCTTACTGGCCTGGCGAAAATCGATTTCCGTCGGGCTTTCGCCCTTCGTTCCACCCGCGTAGATCGCCGCGACCTTGCTCACAGGACCATCGGCCGCCACGGTGCCGTGGCTCAACAGGATCGCGCGCGAGCAAAGGCGAGTGATGGCCGCCATGTTGTGGCTGACGAACAGCACCGTCCGGCCGCCCGACGCCACGTTCTCCATCTTGCCGAGGCACTTCTTCTGAAACGAGGCATCACCGACGGCCAGCACCTCGTCGACGACCAGGATCTCGGGCTGCAGGTGTGCTGCCACCGCGAACGCCAGCCTCACGTACATCCCGGACGAGTATCGTTTGACGGGGGTGTCGAGGAACTTGTCCACCTCGGCAAACGCGACGATCTCGTCGAAGCGCGCGCGCACCTCCGCCCTCGTCATCCCCATGATGGCGCCGTTCAGGAAGATGTTCTCGCGCCCGCTCAGCTCGCCGTGAAAGCCCGTCCCGACCTCGAGCAGCGAGGCGACCTTGCCGCGCAGCTGGATCTCGCCGGTCGTCGGCGCGGTGATGCGAGAGAGGACCTTCAGCAAGGTCGACTTTCCGGCGCCGTTCCGTCCGATGATCCCGACCGCCTCGCCGGGCGAGATGTCGAAGTCGACGTCCTTGAGCGCCCAGAAGCTCTCCTCCGGTTCTCGACGCCCCGCGAGCCGCTTCAGGGGCGCTCGAAACGTGCTGAGGACAGCCTCCCTGAGAGTCGTGCGCCCGCTCGCCTTGCCGAGTACGTACCGTTTCCCGAGCCCCCGCGCCTGGATGATCGGCTGCGCCATCAGATCTGATCCGCGAAGGTCTGCTCGAGCCGCCGGAAGCGAACAAAGCCCAGCAGCCCGACGACGACCGCCACCAAAAGTGCGATGCCGAGCCGCGCGAACGGCAGCGGCGCGCCGAACAACGCCGCCCGGAACCCGTCGACCACCGCCGCCATCGGGTTGAGAGCGAGGAACACCCGGTATTTTTCGGGCACCAACGATGCCGGATAGAAGACGGGAGTGGTGTACACGAGGATCTGAATGAAAAACGGCAGCGCGTGGCGCACGTCGCGAAACTGCAGGTTCAGCGCCGACATCCAGAGCCCCAGGGCAGCCGCGCAGAGCGCCCCGATGGCCGCGATGAACGGGGCCAGGAGCAGCGTCGCATGGAACGGCACGTGCTTCACGATCATGAGCCCCAGCAGCATCACGCTCGCGATGGCGCAGTCGACCACCGCGGTGAGGATCGACGCGAGCGGGATGAGCACGCGTGGGAAGTAGACCTTGGTGACGAGGTTGGCGCTTCCGATGAGGCTCTCGCTCGCGTGTGACAGCCCGTTCGCGAACAGCCCCCACACGGTCACGCCGGCCAGGCAGAAGACCGAGTACGGAACATCGATGTCGCTGTGAATCCCCGCCAGACGATTGAACAGAACCGTGAAGATCACCATCTGGAACAACGGCTGAAGCAGCGCCCAGGCGATCCCGAGCGAGGCCTGCTTGTAGCGGACCCGGACGTCGCGCAGGGCCAGGATCCACAGAAGCTCGCGATAGCTCCAGGCGTCGCGGAAGTCCTGCCAGGACAGCGCGGTCGTCGGCCGGATGACCAGCGGCCGCCCATAGGTGTCGACAGTCGTCATACAGAGCCGGTGATTTTGGCAGTCCGGTATGACGAGTTCAAGCGCGACATCATGGAAGGGATCGGGGGGATCGCGGCGCGCGCTCAACGATTCGCGCTGCTGCCCAAAGCGAAGTTGATCAAGGACCCCAGCTTGTGACGCACGACCTTTTTGGCGCCTACGAAGCTCGACGGCCAGGGCGTCAACGCCAGCGTCACGCGATCCTTGAGGGCCAGGTCGGAGCGAAGGGCGGTTAGGGTCACTAGGATGCGCAGCTCCGTATTTCGAATGATGTGATCCAGCCCGCGAAGCCGACTGCGTTCCCTGATGTACGCCGAGCCCGCGTGTGACCTGTAGGTCTTCAGGACGCCGGGGACGGACACGATCTTCCCTCGCACGGCGATTTGCGAGAGGAACGGAATTTCGCTGCCGGCGATTATCTTCTTCCACGGGCTGGTGAAGTCCAGCCTCTCGCAATCTTTCAAGACGCTCGTGCGATAGACGCCGTAGATGCACATGAAGACCGGCTCTGTCGAGATATCGAAGAACAGCCTCCGGTCGACGGCCCAGTCCCGGGTGGCGCGCGCCACGGAGATCGAGGACAACCGCATCGTCGACTCCGCTCCGCTCATCTCGTCGACGAAGCGGATCTCACACATCGCGAGGGCGACGTCGTCGTCGCGCTCGAGGCACGCCACGATCTCGCCGATGAACTCCTGTTCACAGGAGTCGTCGTCCGCGAACCAGACGAAATATTTTCCAGTGGCCTTCGTGAGCACGAATTCGAAGTTGCGAAACGCCCCGATATTCGTGTCCTGCTTGTAATACTTGATGCGGTCGTCGTTGGCCGCGTACGACCTGATGATCGCGTCCGTTTCGTCGTCCGGTGATGCGTTGTTCGAGACGACGATCTCGAGGTTCCTGTAGGTTTGCTTCGTGACGCACTCGAGGGTGTGCCGCAAACCCGCGGGGCGATTGTAGGTCGGAATACCAATGCTCACGAGCGGCTGATTGATCGAGGTTTCGGCCGGCATTGCTATCCCACTCTGGTGTGCCGAAGCGGATCGGCGGGCGGTGATGGTAGCGTGTGCGCTGGCGGTCCTTCAACCGAAATGTCTACCGAGCCGAGCGTCTTGCAGCCGAGTGTCTTCGTCGCCGTCCGCTCGCCGCCGACACGAAGCACCTCCGGGTTGTCCGAAGCACCTCCGGGTTTGACGCGAGACCCGGCGCATGATTTCCTGCACGCGCCGCCGTGAAACTCTCGCTGATCATCCCCGTCTATAACGAAGCGCCCACGCTCAAGACCCTCGTCCAGCGCGTCGTCGCGGTCGACATGGGGATCGACAAGGAGCTGGTCCTCGTCGACGACGGCTCGAAAGACGGCAGTCGAGAGCAGCTCACCGAGCTGACCGAAAAGGGCCTCGCGGCCTGGCTCCCCGATCCGGGCAGCGCGCGCGGGAACAACGAGATCCGCGTGCACCTCCAGCCCATGAACATGGGCAAGGGCGCGGCGCTCCGCACGGGCTTTCAGATCGCCACGGGTGACATCGTCGTCATCCAGGATGCGGATCTCGAGTACGACCCGCAGGACATCGTGGGCCTCATCAAGCCGATCCGCGACGGCATCGCCGACGTGACCTTCGGCTCGCGGTTCATCGGCTCGCCTCGCCGGGCGCTCTACTTCTGGCACACCGTCATGAACCAGACGCTGACCCTCGCGTCGAACATGCTCAACGACCTCAACATCACGGACATGGAGACCTGCTACAAGGCCTTCCGCGCCGAGGTCATCAAGGGCATCGAGATCGAGGAGAACCGCTTCGGCATCGAGCCGGAGCTCACGGCCAAGGTGGCGAAGAAGAACCTGCGAATCTACGAAGTCCCGATCAGCTACCAGGGGCGCACCTACGCGGAGGGCAAGAAGATCGGCTGGCGCGACGGCGTTCGTGCCCTCTACTGCATCGTCAAGTACGGCGTTCGTCGAAGGTCATGACCCGCGAGCGCGAACGCGCTTCGGTCACCGGCGGGCGCACGCTCGAGACGTTCGCGCACACGCCCCAGCTCAACGCCTGGCTGTACTCGCAGATCTCGGCGGGCGTGCACGGCGACGTCCTCGAGGTCGGCAGCGGCATCGGCAACATGAGCCGACTGCTTCGACCGATGGCGAAGCGCCTCGTCGTCACCGACACGGAGCCCCCTTACCTCAGCGCGCTCCGCGACGCCTTCCGCGACGATCCCCAGGTCGAGGTCGCGGCGTACGATCTCGACGACGCGCCGCCGCCCGCGGTCGCGGCGCACCGGTACGACGCGATCGTCGCCGTGAACGTCATCGAGCACATCGCCGACGACGCGGCGCTCGTCGCGCGTCTCGGCGACCTGCTGCGCCCGGGCGGCAACCTTCTCGTCTACGTGCCTGCGTGTCCGTTCGCGTTCGGTCCGCTCGACGTCGCGCTCGGTCACCTGCGCCGCTACACGCGGCAGACGCTCACGGCGCTCTTGCGCTCGGCGCACCTCGACCCAGGCCAGCCACGCTACTTCAACCTGCTGGGGCTCGGCGGCTGGCTTCTGACAGGGCGCGTGCTGCGCCGGCGCCTGCTCGAGCGGCGCAGCGTCGACCTATTCGAACGGATGGTGCCGTGGCTGCGCCTCGAGGATCGCGTTGATCTGCCGCTGGGCCTCGGCCTCTGTACGCGGGCGACCAAGCCGCTCGAACTCGTGTGAGGTGAACTGATGGCCGAGCGCTCGGAGCGAGATCTCCTCATCGCGCTCTTCGCCGCGATCGAGGCCCCGCCACGTGCCGGCGAGCTCGGCGACGATCCACGGCTGCTGCCAGTCGCGCGGCGTCACCGGCTCACGCCGCTGCTCTCGATGTGCTGCCGTGGTGAGCTCCCGCCCGCGCTGCGCGACGCCTGCCGGCGCGATCACGTCATGACGGCGGCGCAGAGCCTC
>DASZUD010000236.1:0-14582 GCA_035548155.1 Polyangia bacterium | reverse complement strand
GCCTGCATCGACGTCTGCCCGGTGCTGTGCCTCACGATCACGCCGAACGCCGACGAGGCGGAGCTGCGCCAGCAGACCACCGTGCCGGCGCTCAACAAGGGCCAGAGCCTGTTCGCGTCGGGCCCGCTGCCGCAGACGCGGCGGATCATGGTGAAGGACGAGGATCTCTGCGTGCACTGCGGTCTGTGCGCCGAGCGTTGCCCGACGGGCGCTTGGGACATGCAGAAGCTCGAGCTGAAGATTCCAAAGGCCGTTGATACGGCCTTGTTGGCCAAAGCGGGACAAGCGAACGGCGTGAACGGCCAGCAGGCGGTGCCGGCGGCGGCCGTCGCCGCAGGGAAGTAACTCACGTGGACAACGCCAAAGAACGCATCAACGACTTCGCCTTCAAGATCGCCAACACGAACGGGACCGGGTCGGCCAGCGCCAACGGCCTCATCATGCAGGCGATCTTCCGCATGGGCGTGCCCGTGTCGGGGAAGAACCTCTTTCCCTCGAACATCCAGGGCCTGCCCACGTGGTACGAGATCCGCGTCAACGCCGAGGGCCACACGGCGCGCACGCCCGTGTTCGACCTCGTCGTCGCGATGAACGCCGAGACGTACGCGCGCGACCTCAAGGAGCTCCGCGCCGGCGCGTACCTGCTCTACGATTCGACCTGGCCGCTCGACGAGAAGCTGCGGCGCGACGACGTCCACCTGCTCGGAATCCCGCTCGCGAAGATGTGCCGCGAGAACTTCGAGAAGCCGCGCGAGCAGGTGCTGATGAAGAACATCATGTATGCGGGCGCGCTGGCGGCGCTGCTCGACATCGACATGAAGGTCATCGACACCCTCCTCGAGGAGAAGTACGGCAAGAAGCAGTCGATGATGGCCCTCAACCACAAGGCCATCCAGCTCGGCTACCGCTTCGCCAAGCAGCACTTCCAGTGCCCGCTGCCGTTCCGCCTCAAGACGATGGACGCCACCAAGAACTCCATCATGATCGACGGCAACACGGCGCTGGCGCTCGGCTGCGTGTTCGCGGGCGCGACGGTGGCGGCGTGGTACCCGATCACGCCGTCGACGTCGCTGATGGACGCCTTCCGCGGCTTCTGCGCGGTGCACCGCAAGGATCCCGAGACGGGCAAGAACAACTTCGCGATCCTCCAGGCGGAGGACGAGCTGTCGGCCATCGGCATGGTGCTGGGCGCCAGCTGGTCGGGCGCGCGGTCGTTCACGTCGACGTCGGGGCCGGGCATCTCGCTGATGAACGAGCTCATCGGTTTGGCCTACTACGCCGAGATCCCGGCGGTGATCGTCGACGTGCAGCGCACGGGCCCGTCGACGGGCATGCCCACGCGCACGCAGCAGGGCGACATCCTCGAGTGCGCGTACGCCTCGCACGGCGACACGAAGCACATCCTGCTGTTCCCGGCGAACCCCGAAGAGTGCTTCTACTTCGCGCCCAAGGCGTTCGATCTCGCCGAGCGCTTCCAGACGCCGGTGTTCGTGCTGACCGATCTCGACATCGGCATGAACGATTGGATGATCCCGCGCCTCGAGTGGGACGACGGCTACAAGCCCGATCGCGGGCGCGTGCTCTCGGCCGCCGAGCTCGAGGCGCTGCCCAAGTGGGCGCGCTACTCGGACGCGGACGCCGACGGCGTCACGACGCGCACGCTGCCCGGCGTGCACCCGAAGGGCGCGTACTTCACGCGCGGCTCGGGGCACAACAGCCAGGGCAAGTACACCGAGATCCCCGACGAGTATCAGGAAGTCGTCGACCGCCTCACGCGCAAGCACAAGAGCGCGGCGAAGTACGTCCCGGCGCCCGACATCCGCACGCAGCCCGGCGCCACGATCGGCGTCGTCACCGTGGGCGGCTGCGATCAGGCCGTGCGCGAGGGCATCGAGGGCCTCAAGCGCGAGGGCATCAAGGCGAACTTCATGCGCGTGAAGGGGTTCCCCTTCGGCGGCACCGTCGAGGAGTTCCTGCACTCGCACGACACGATCTTCGTCGTGGAGCAGAACCGCGACGCGCAGCTGCGCACGCTGCTGATCAACGAGACGAGCATCGACAAGGAGCGCATGAAGTCGGTGCTCGCGTACGGCGGGTTCCCGCTGTCGGCCTATCAGGTCATCGACGGCATCAAAGCGCAGCTCAAGCAGCCGACGGGAGAGGCCCTATGACGTTCATCCCGAAACCGCGGGTCATCCACCCCGCGCTCGCCCGCAACAAGCTCGGGCTCACCGTCCGTGACTACGAGGGGTCGATGTCCACCCTGTGCGCGGGCTGTGGACACGACTCGGTGACGGCCGGCATCATCCAGGCCTTCCACGAGCTCGACACCGAGCCCCACCGCGTGGTGAAGCTCAGCGGCATCGGCTGCTCGTCGAAGACGCCCACCTACTTCGTGAGCGCGGCGCACGGCTTCAACAGCGCACACGGCCGCATGCCTTCGATCGCCACGGGCGCGAACGCCGCCAACCGGAGCCTCACGTACATCGGCATCTCGGGCGACGGCGATTCGCTTTCGATCGGCTTCGGCCAGCTCGCGCACGCCATCCGCCGCAACCTGAACATGCTGTACGTCATCGAGAACAACGGCGTGTACGGCCTGACGAAGGGGCAGTTTTCGGCGTCGGCCGACGTGGGCACGAAGAGCAAGAAGGGCGAGGCGAACGCGTACAGCCCCATCGATCCGGCAATCCTGGCGCTGTCGCTGGGCGCGACGTTCGTGGCGCGCAGCTTCTCGGGCGACAAGAAGCAGCTCGTGCCGCTGCTGAAGGCGGGCCTGCGCCACAAGGGCTTCGCGCTCATCGACGTGATCTCGCCGTGCGTGACCTTCAACGATCACGAGGGCTCGACGAAGAGCTACAAGTACACCCGCGATCGCAACACGGAGATCGTGCACACGGACTTCGTGCCGCACGCGGAGGAGATCAGCGCGGTGTCCGTCCCGGGCGGCGAGACGCACGTCACCATGCACGACGGCAGCGTCGTGCGCTTCTCGCGCGTCGCCGAGGGCTACGACCCGCGCAACCGCGAGAAGGCCATGGCCTACCTCATGGAGCACCAGAAGAGCGGCAAGGTGCCGACGGGGTTGCTCTACGTCGACGAGACGGCGCCCGAGATGCACGACATTGCGGGCACGGTGGAGCAGCCGCTGAACCAGGTGCCGTTCGAGAAGCTCTGCCCCGGCAACAAGGCGCTGGCCGAGCTTCAAGAAGCGTTTCGGTGACCGGCGACGAGCTGCGGGCGCGCCAGGCGCCCCTCAAGGCGAAGTACAAGGAAGAGCCGGCGGCCGCGCAGCTCACGTTGAAGGCGCGCGCGACGCTGGGGCCGGACGTCACGGCCGTCGTCGAGACGGCGCGCGCGCCCGAGGGCAGGATGATCGCGGGGTTGCACCCGGCGACGGCGGGAACGGGCGCCGAGGCCTGCTCGGGCGACATGCTCTTGCAGGCGCTCGTCGGCTGCGCGGGCGTCACGCTGGGCGCGGTCTCGACGGCGATGGGCATCGTCGTGCGCGCGGGCGCCGTGCTGGCCGAGGGCGACCTCGACTTCCGCGGCACGCTGGGCGTGTCGAAGGAGACGCCCGTGGGCTTCTCGGCCGTGCGCCTGCGCTTCGAGCTGGACACCGACGCGACGGACGAGCAGCTCGCCAAGCTCGGGCAGCTGACCGAGCGCTACTGCGTGGTCGCGCAGACGATCCGGGCGGCTGTTCCCGTGACGTCGACGACCGCGCGGCGGTAAGCTGCCGCCTCCATGCCCTCGCTCGATCCGCTAGTCCCGCTCCGCGAACGCATCGACGCCGCCACGCGCGCCGCCCTCGGTGACGACGGCGCCGGCGCAGACGCCGCGCTCCACCGCTCTCAGCACGCCGACTACCAGGCCGACCTCGCGCTCGCGCTCGCGAAGAAGCTGAAGAAGAACCCGCGCGAGGTCGCGTCGGCGATCGCGGGCAAGCTGGCGGCGGACGACGTCATCTCCAAGGTCGAGGTCTCGGGGCCGGGCTTCATCAACCTGACGCTGCAAGACGCCCACCTCGCGCGCCTGCTGACGACGATGCGGGGCGACGCGCGCCTCGGCGTCGCGCGCGCGGCTGAGTCCGAGACGGTGGTCATCGACTACTCGGGGCCCAACGTCGCCAAGGAGATGCACGTCGGACACCTGCGCAGCACGATCATCGGCGACTCGCTCGCGCGGCTGCTCGAGTGGCAGGGCCACAAGATCATCCGCCGCAACCACGTCGGTGACTGGGGCACGCCGTTCGGCATGCTGATCGAGCACCTCCTCGACGAGCGCGCCGCGGGCACCGAGGCCGGCGTTCGCGAGCTGGGCGCCTTCTATCGTGCGGCGCGGGCCAAGTTCGACGGAGATCCCGCGTTCGCCGACCGCGCGCGCCAGCGCGTCGTGCTGCTGCAGTCGGGCGACGCGGCCACGCTGGCGCTGTGGCGGCGGCTCATCGACGTGTCGGTCGAGCACTTCACGGCGCTCTACGACGCCCTCGGCGTGACGCTGCGGCCCGAGGACGTCGTGGGCGAGAGCGCCTACAACGACGAGCTGGCCGAGGTGGTCGCCGAGCTGCAACAGAAGGGCCTGGCCGTCGAGAGCGAGGGCGCGATCTGCGTGTTCCCGCCGGGCTTCACGGGCCGCGAGAACGAGCCCGTGCCGCTGATCATCCGCAAGCAGGAGGGCGGCTATGGCTACGCGACGACGGATCTGACGGCGCTGCGCCACCGCGTGCGCGATCTCGGCGCGCGGCGGCTCATCTACGTCGTCGGGGCGCCGCAGCAGCAGCACCTGGCGATGGTGTTCGCGGTCGCGCGCCTCGCGGGCTGGGCCGGCGACGGCGTGCGCCTCGAGCACGTCGCGTTCGGCTCGGTCCTGGGCACGGACAAGAAGATGCTGAAGACGCGCGCCGGCGATTCGGTGAGCCTGGCGTCGCTGGTGGAAGAGGCGATCGCGCGCGCCGCCAAGGTGGTGGGCGAGAAGTCGCCCGATCTGCCCGCCGACGAGCAGGCGCGCATCGCGAAGGCCGTCGGCGTTGGCGCCATCAAGTACGCCGACCTCTCGAGCGACCGCATCAAGGACTACGTCTTCGACTGGAACCGCATGCTCTCGTTCGAGGGCAACACGGCGCCGTACCTGATGTACGCGCACGCGCGCATCCGGTCGATCCTGCGCAAGGCCTCCGAAGAGGACGACGCCGGGGCCGCGCTGGGCGCGATCGCGCTCGAGGCGCCGCAGGAGCGTGCGCTCGCGCTCGCGCTCGTGCAGCTGGAAGGCGCGCTGGACCGCGCGGCCGAGTCGGGGCACCCACACCGCATCTGCGCGTTCCTCTACGAGGTCGCGTCGGCCTTCACGGGCTTTTACGAGGCGTGCCCCGTCCTCAAGGCCGAGGGCAAGACGCGCGCGTCACGTCTCGCCCTCAGCGACGTGACGGCGCGGACGCTGGCGCTCGGGTTGGAGCTCCTCGGCATCGCGGCGCCCGAGAAGATGTAGCCCGCGCGGGGCGCTCACTGAATCGGCCCGACGAGTGACCGCCGCCGCGCGCGCCGAAGCCGGGAGACGCGAAGATCAGCCCAGGCGCGCGACGCATGATAGAGATCATCGGGATGGCCCCGCGCGACCGCAACTGCTGGCCCTTCGCGCTCCGACGCGCCGAGCAAGTCGTCCTGCTGGGTCTCGTGGTCGCGGCGCCGTTCGCGTGCAAGCGCGAGGTAGCCCCCGCGCCGCCGCCCCAAACCGCACCTCCCGCGGCGTCACCCATCGCGGCGACGCCCGCCGAGAAGCCCTCGCCCGACGCCAAGGCGGCGCTCGCGTGGCTGGAGACGCTTCGCGAGCGCGACCCGGGAGCGCTGCTCGAGAAGACCGCCCTGCCCTTCGATTTTCGCGACGCCGACGCGCACAAGAAGAAGTGCGGCACGCGTCTCGCGGCGACGAAGGCGGCGGCCAAGGACGTCGCGACGTGTCTGGCGCTGGACCCGCGCTTCCACGCCGACCTGTCGGCCACGCCCGAGCCGCGGCTGATCGCGCTCGACGCTGCTGACGCGTTCCCGCCGTGGACCAAGTCGTGGGTGAAGACGATGGCCCCCGGGCTGCGCGCGCTGTCGACGTTCGTTCACGGCGAGAGCGACGCGCGCGAGCTGGTGGTGCTGGTCGGCGACGACGGCGTGCGCGGATTGTGGCAGCAGCTCACGATCGAGCCGAAGTAGCGAACCAGCCGAAGGCTTTCAGCGCCGCGAGCGCGCCGCACCCTGCCACGCGTCGAGCAGCTTCATGTTGCCCAGCGTGTCCTCGAGCGTCATCGCGGGCCACGTGGCCTCGCGCGCCGGCAGCGTGTCGGCCACCAGCTCGGCCTCGAGCGCGTACGAGTCGACCTCCGTCTCGAACGCCACCACCTCGGGCTCGCGGCCGTCGCGGTGGATCGTGAAGCTGGTCTTGCGCCCGTGGCGGTGGCTCTCGGGCGCCCACGGATCGGGGATCGCGATCTGCCCCTCTTCGCCGAAGATCGCGGCGCTGCGCCCCGTCGCGTGGTGGATGGCCGTGCCCAGCGTCGCCGTGAGGCCCGACTCGAACGTCAGCAGCGCCGACGCCTGCTCGTCGACGCCCGTGGGACCGAATTGCGCCGTCGCCGCGATCGACGTCGGCTCCCCGAAGGGCCGCCCCGCCGCGACGCCGGCGACGAGCCGCGCGAACGAGGCCGGGTAGCACCCCACATCGAGGATCGCCCCGCCGCCCAGCGTCGGGTTGTAGAGCCGCCCCGCCGGATCGCGCGGCTTGCGAAAACCGAACTCCGCACGCACGTGAAGAATGCGGCCGATCGCGCCCTCGGCGAGCCGTGCCACCAGCGCGCGCACCAGCGGGTGGCAGCGGTACATGAACGCCTCCATCACGAACACGCCGCGCTCGCGCGCCGCCGCGACGACGCGCGCGGCGCTGGTGGCGTCCATGGTGAAGGGCTTCTCGACCAGCACCGGCTTGCCCGCCGCGATCGCCGCCAGCGCGTGCGCCTCGTGCATCGGGTGCGGCGTCGCGACGTAGACGACGTCGACGTCCGGATCAGCGCACAGCTCGTCGATGGACGCCGACGCGCGCGGCAGGCCCCACCGCGCCGCGAACGCGCGCGCCTTCTCGGGCGACGAACCGCACGCGTTGACGATGCGGCCGCGCTGCGACTTCTCCAGCGACAGCGCGAGATCGGCGGCGATCTGCCCAGGTCCGACGATGCCCCAACGCAGCTTGTCCTTCATGCCGGTCATCTCCACGCTAAGCTTCGGCCTCACCGTGACGCTGACCCCCGCAGAGGAGCGCGCCCTCGTCGACGAAGGGTACCTGCTGGCGCCCGGCCTTGTCCCGCGCGATCGCGTGCATGCGGCGCTGAAGGCGATCAACCACTCGCTGGGCGAAGAAGGGCTCGCCAAGGACGCGCTTTGGACGCTGCGCGCCCAGACCTTCTGCCCCGAGCTCGTGAGCGCGCCGCCCATCGTCGACCTCTACGGCGCGACCGGCGTGAAGGACCTGGCCGAGGCGGCGATCGGCGTGGGCAAGGTGCGCGCCCCGACGACGGGGCAGATCGCGCTGCGCTTCCCGCAGACGATCGAGGCGCCGCGCGCCCCCTTCCCGCACATCGACGGCATGCCGGGGCCGCTCAACGGGGTCACGCCGAACACCATCTATCACTTCACGGCGCTGGCGGCCGTGTTCCTCAGCGACGTCGAGTTGCCGTTCTGGGGCAACTTCACCGTGTGGCCCGGCACGCACCGCGCGCTCGCGCGGCGCTTCGCCGAACGCGGCACGGGCGAGCTGCTCACGGGCTTCCCGCCCATCGAGATGCCGCCGCCCCGCCAGCTCACGGTGCGCGCCGGCGACGCGCTGCTCGCGCACTACCTCCTGGCGCACGGCGCCGCGGCCAACGTCGGGCCGCACGTTCGCTACGCCGTGTTTTTCCGGCTGTTTCACCGCGATCACGACCGCGACTCCACCCTGCCCATGACCGCAGCCTGGCACGAATGGGAAGGGTTGACGCAGGCTGCCCGCGCGGGCTGAGGAAATCCGGGCCCCGGCTTGGCAACCGCCGCCTTTCCGATTAGCGTTTCGCCTCGTGAGCGCTGACGCCTCCCCCGCCCTGCCGCGGCCGTCGTTCCTGCGACGCCACCGCGTGAAGCTCATCCTCTTCGGCCTCCTGGCGAGCGCCGTCGGCGGCGTCGCGCTGTGGATCTTCGCCACGCTGAAGTTCGCGTACTCCACGGGCGACCGCGTCGGGTACGTGCAGAAGTTCTCGCGCAAGGGCTGGGTGTGCCGGACGTGGGAGGGCGAGCTGGCAATGACGCCCGTGCCCGGCTCCGCGCCACAGATGTTCGAGTTCACGGTCCCCGATCCGGCCGTCGCCAAGAGGCTGAGCGAGGCCGAAGGCAAGCAGGTCGCCCTGCACTACGAGGAGAAGAAGGGGATCCCCAGCTCCTGCTTCGGCGACACGCACTACTTCGTCACGGACATCCGCGTCCTCCCGCGGTGATGTCATGACGGCGAGCCCGCTCGGCCCCAGCGGCGGCAACGCCGATCCCTTGCTGGGACAGGTCCTGCTCGGCCGCTACGAGATCGTCGGCAGGGCCGAGACGAGCGCCACGACCCGCCTCTACGAGGCGCGACGGAACGAATCCGCCGAGCCGGTCGACGTCGAGGTGATCGATGCCTCGCGCGCCAGCGCCGCAGACGTCGACCGCTTCCTCGAGGACGCGCGCACCGTCGCGCGCGTGGGTCACGAGAACGTCGTCGCGATCTTCAACGGCGGCCGCACGCCGCAGGGAGACCCGTTCCTCGCGCGCGAGCACCTGCAGGGCATCCGCCTTTCGCGCGTGCTGGCGGCGGACGGACCGCTGCTGTGGGATCGCGTCCAGGGCATCGTGCAGCAGGTCGCGGCCGCGCTCGCCGCCGCGCACCGCCACGGCGTCCTCCACGGCAACCTCTCCCTGGACACGACCCTGCTCGAGCCGCGCGAAGGACGGCGTGACTTCGTCAAGGTGCTCGGCTTCGGCCGCGCGCGCCTCGGCGGCGAGGCTCCCGGCGACTCGCGCGGCGACGTCCGCGCGCTGGGCGCGCTGACGTACGCGCTGGTGACGGGAAATCCGCCGGCCGGCGGCGCGGCCCCCGCGGCGCCGACGACGGTCCGGCCCCCGGGCTCGCTGCCTGCCGAGCTGGACGGCGTCCTGCTGCGCGCGCTCGATGCCGAGCCCGAGAACCGATGGCCCGACGTGACGTCCTTCGCCGACGCGCTCGCGCGGTGCCGGCTCACGCGCCGGCAGAGCGTGCGCGTCGAGGCCCTGGCCGCCGCCGAGCGATCTGGCAAGACGGGCGCGTTCGAAGCCGACGCGCGCCGCCGGCGCCTCGTGCGCGCGCTCGCCAGCGTCGCCGCGGGCGTCGCGCTCGCGATCGTCGTGCTGCGCGTGCTGGCGACCTCGCCCGGGCACGTCCACATCTCGACGGTGCCGTCCGACGCCGACGTCACCTTCAACGGCGTGCTCGTGCCGGCCCGCTCGCCCCTCGTGCTCGACGCCGCGCCGGGACGCTACGCGGTCAAGGTCGCTCGCGCCGGCTACGTCACCGTCGAGCGCGCGATCGATGTCCCTGCCCGCGCGACGGTCGCCGTGCCCGTGACACTGACCGCGCTGCCCGCGCCGCCCCCAGCGGCCGTCAACCCCGCCGCGGCCGCCACCGAGGCGGCGCCGCCCGCCGCCCCAGGTTCCCCCTGACCGTCTCCCGCTCCCAGGTCTTCCTCCAGGTTCCCACTCGATGATGAAACGCTTGCTCCGCGTCGCAGCATGGGTCGTCACGGCGACGCTGCTCTTCTTCCTGTTCCGCAACATCCAGTGGAGCACGCTCAAAGCGGCCCTGCAGAACGCGGCGCCCTGGACGGTGCCCGTCGTCGCCGCGACGATCTTCGCCGTCTACGTCGCCGATTCGTTCGCCATCTGGAAGACGTTCGGGTGGTTCCTCGCGCCGCTGTCGTATGCGCAGGTGCTGGTCGTGCGCGGCGCGACGTACCTCCTCGCCGCCATCAACTACAACGTCGGCCAGGGAGCGATCGTCTACTTCGTCCACCGGGCGACGGGCGCGCCCGTCATGCGCGGCGTGGCGACCGTCCTCCTCATCATGGGCGTCAACGTGCTCGCCCTCCTCGTGCTCGCCAGCGTGGGCCTCGTCATCGCGCCCGACGTGCCGCACTCCGTGGCCGTCGTCGTCGCCGTCGCCTACGCGGGCCTCGCCGTGTACGCCCTGGTCGTCGCCCTGAAGCCGCGCTGGCTCGCGCAGCGGCCCGTCTTCGACGTGCTCCTCGCCGCCGGCTTCAAGGGGCACGCGCGCGCGCTCCTCGTCCGCGTGCCGCACATCGCCTCGCTCATCCTCTTCCAGCTCTCGGCCCTGCACGCCTTCCACGTCGACGTCCCCGTCGGGCAGGCCGTCGTCGCGCTGCCCATCGTGTTCTTCATCTCGGTGCTGCCCATCTCCGTGCAGGGCCTCGGCACGACGCAGGCGGCGATGGTGTTCTTCTTCGCGCGCTACGCGCCGGGAAACGCGGAAGCGCAGAAGGCCGCCGTCCTCGCGGCGAGCCTCTTCAGCCAGGCGCTGGCCCTCAGCATCCAGACGGTCCTGGGCATCGCCTGCCTGCGCAGCCGCATCGGCAAGGAGCTGAAGACCGCGGCCGCCGCGAGCGCGACGCCGTCGAGCTCTTCTGCTCCCGCGCCTTAGTCGAGGCCGAGGCGGCGGTTCAGGGCCGCGAGCTCCTCGCCCAGCGCGAAGTTGATCATCTCGATCACCTCGATGTTGGCGGCGGCCGCGCGGTGTAGCTCCTCGGGCGATTGCACCAGCGCCGCGGAGAGCCGGCGATCCAGCCGCGCGATGTAGTCGAACGAGCCGACGACGTCGCCCGACGCGACGATCGACGCGCGGTGCCCCGTGTGCAGCAGGGCCGCCCGCCACCGATCGCTGTCGAACACGCCGCCGTCGCGGAACGACAGCGCCGCCTGCTCGAACGCGCGGCGGTGCCGGCGCGGCAGCGCGCGCGCGATCTTCTGCGCGACGTCGTTCAGCTTGTCCTCGGGCAGCGCGCCGCGGCCGTAGTCCGGGTAGACGGTGCGCACACCGGCCGCGATGAGCAGGCCCAGATCCTTCAGCGGCACGCGCAGCGCCGCGTGGGTCCCGGCGCGCACGCGGCCCAGCTGGCGGCCGAGCTGCAGGAACGCCTCTTGCCGCGGCATCGCCGCCAGCGTGGGCGGCACCAGCACGGCCGGCGGCTGGCTCGCCTCCACCTCGACCTGCGTCGTGCCCGTGCGCGCGAGGTAGATCTCGAACCCCTCGGCGAGGCCCAGCAGGTTGGCGACGCGCGTGATGAGCGGCCGCACGGGATCCTCCGAGCGCGGGCCCATGCGATCGGCCTTCGTGACGCCCCAATCCTCGAGGCTCATCGAGTAGAGCCGCGGCACGACCTCGACCATGGCCGCCAGCAGCGCCGTCGCCGGGTGGCGCTCGTCGGGGTGGCGGACCACCGCCTCGAACTCGGCCGCCGTCACGGAGCCGGCGCTCTCGTCGGTCCAGCGGGCGCGCGCGTCGCGGGCGGCGCGAATCTCGGCGGGATCGGTGGCGTTCAGCACGGCCAGCGCGGCGACGGCCCGCGCCGAGCGGTGCGGCTGCCCCGTGCGATCGAAGAGCCGTCGCAGCGCGCGGATCGATTCGAGCCGCAAGGGCTCGACGCGCAGCAGGCCGAGGTGCTCGGTGATCGCCTCCGGCAAGCGCTGCGCCTCCTCGAGCACGCGCGCGAGCTCGGCGCGCGGCGCAGACGCCCTCGGATCGGCGGTCACGACAATCCGAAGCTCGTCGACGGCGCGGTGAGGCGAGGCCAGCGGGCCGCTCCACAGCGACGCGAGGCGCATGCGGCGCGCCGAGGCGTGCGGCTCGATCTCGAGGAAGCGGCCGAGCGCCGCCGCGAGGCGCGACGGCTCGTCCAGCTCGGTGAGGATCGCGTCGAGCCGATCCATGGCCGCGGCGTTGCGCGGATCCAGCAGCAGCGCCTGCTCGAGCGCGTCGGCGGCGCCCTCGGGATCCTCGGCGGCCCCGGCCAGAAGCTCGCCCAGCGACATGAAGTGGATCACGCGCGCCTGGCGATCGGGATCGACCGTCGCGAGCCGCCGCAGCGTGAGCGCGGCGTTGGCCCAATCGCGCCGCCGCGAGAGCCCGCGCACGAGGCCCGCGAGCGCGCGGACGTCGTCGGGCGTCGAGAGCAGCGCGCTGCGGTAGGCGTCGACGGCCACGCCCACGTCGGCCAGCTCCCGCTCCGCGAGATCGCCGATGCGCACCCACGCCGCGCTGACGACGCGCGGATCCGGCGACGCGGCGATGACGCGCTGGAACGACGCGACCGCCTCGGCGGGCCGCCCCAGCTCCGCCTGCACCTCGGCCAGGCGCACGAGCGCCTGCACCGACGTCGGATCCAGCTCGACGGCCTCGGCCAGCGCCGCCGCCGCGTCGTTGGCGTCGCGCTCTCGCAGCAGCGCCGCCAGCGCCAGCAGCCGATCGCGGCGCTGCGCGACGGTGCCCGTGCCGGCGCGGCGCCGCATGACCTGGGCGAGGCGGTCCGTGTCCGAGCGCGCGCGCAGGATCGCCTCCAGCGCCTGGAAGTCGGCCTCCGCCTCGGGCTCGAGCGCCAGCACCTCCTCGAGGCAGCGCGCGGCCAGCTGATCGTCGTTGCCGTCGTTCGGGCTGATCGCGTCGCCCGTGGCGTAGAGGCGCGCCGCGCGGCGAAAGGCGTCGGCGGCGCGCGTGCCCGCCTTCGTGAGCCGCGCGAGGCGCGCGAACAGATCGGCCGCCGCGCGCGTCTCGCCCGTCGCCTCGCGGAGGCGCCCGAGCGCGCGCAGCGCCGGCAGGAAGGTCGCGTCGGCGTCGATGGCGCGCTCGAAGTCGGCGTCGGCGCCGCGCAGGTCGCCCGCGGCCAGGTGCGCGAGGCCCAGCTCCCACAGGTACACGGCGCGCGTCGGGCCGTCAGGCGCGGCCTCGGCCAGCTTGCGGCGCGCCATGATGACGCGCGCCCAGTCGCCGCGCCGCACGGAGTGCCGCTCGAAGACCGTGAGGGCGCCCATCGTGGGCCGCGCGTCGACGATGCGCTCCCACAGCGTCATGGCCTCGCCGAGGCGCGTGCCCGTCCGCTCGCGCGCCGCCGCGGCCGCGCGCCACAAGGCCGCCTTCGCGTCGGGCTCCTCGGCCACCTCGGCCAGCCGCTCGAGCGCCAGCCCCGCCTCGCGATCGCGGCCGAGGCGGCGCAAGAACGTCACGTGCGCCTCCAGCGCGACGACGTCCGTCGGCGCGTCGTCGAGCGCCAGCTCGATCACGGAGACGGCGTCGGCGACGTCGGCCAGGCGAGACGCGAGATCGACACGGCGGCCGGGCGTGACGCCCAGCTGCGCCGGAGAGCTGCCGCGCGCCGAGGCCTCGGCGATCGCGGCGGCGAGCCGCTTGTGCTGCAGCGTCGCCACCTCGGCCGCTCGGCCGAGCAGCTGGTAGAGGCGCTCTTGAACCAGCTCGGCGGTGATCGTGCCGGCGGGGCGGCCCTGCGCCGCCACCGACAGCGCGCGCTCGATGGCCAGCAGGGCCTCGCGCGGCCGGCGCAGCTGCCACTCGAACACCTCGCACTGGCGCCGGTAGAGGGCCGCCTTCCCCGCCGGATCGGACACCAGCTGCGCGAGCCCGCCCAGCGCGGTCGAGAGCTCCTCGCCGCGTCCGAGCCGCGCGAGCACGCGCACGTGCTCGGCGTGCGCCGCGGCGTTCGCCGGATCGAAGCCCAGCGCGCGCGCCACGGAGGTGAGCGCCTGCTCGGGGCGCCCGAGCCGTCCCAGCGCCACGCGCGCAGCCTCGAGCTCCAGCGCGCTCGCGTGCGCAGGGTTCGCCTCGGCGGCCGCCTCGCGCGAGAGAACGTCGGCCAGCGCCTCGAAGCCCTTCCGCCGCTCGTGCGCGCGCGCGAGGCCCGCCAGCGCCGGCCTGAACGCAGGCGCCAGCGCCAGCACGGCCTCGTACGCGCGGATGGCCTCGTCGTCGGCCGCGGCGCGCTCTTCGTAGATCGTCGCCGCGCGGTACCGCCACGCGATGCGCGCCTCGTCGGGGATGCCCGGCACGTCCGTGCCCAGCTTCAACGCGGCCTCGGCCGCGACCAGCGCGTCGCCGGCCTTCTCGGCGGCGCGCAGCAGCGCGCGCAGCGCCGCCGGCTTGCGCGCGCCCGAGGCCGCCCATTCGCCGTACAGCGCCAGCGCGCGCCCGGGATCGCCGAGGCGCTCTTCGTAGAGCGCGCCCAGCCGTTCCAGGCGCGAGCTCGCGTCGTCGCCACCTTCGCCGGGAGCGTCCGCGCCGCCACGCGCCGCCGCGGCGGCCTCGACGACGCTCACCATCTCGTCCCAGCGCCCGAGCGCCGGGTAGAGCCGCTCGAGGAGGTGCAGCGCGGGCGCGTACCCCGGCACGGCCTCGCGCGCGCGCCGCGCGAGCGCCGCCGCCTGCGTGACGTCGTGAAGCGCGGTCTCGGCCAGCTCGGCCGCGCGCAGGGCCAGCGCGGCGCGCTC
>DASZUD010000235.1:0-9612 GCA_035548155.1 Polyangia bacterium | reverse complement strand
TGAACGGCTTCATGGCCGAGCCGATCTGGCGGTGCGCCTGGACGGCGCGGTTGAACTGGCTCTTGCCGTAGTCGTAGCCACCCACCATCGAGACGAGGTGGCCGTTCGAGGGGTCGAGCGCGATGAGCGCGCCTTGAATCTCCGGTGCGGCGGCCAGCGTGGCCACGAGCTTCTCGCCCTTTCTGCCGTCCGGCACGCTGCGGAAGCGCACGGGCAAGACGTCCCCCACCGAGACGCGCGCGGGGCGGGTCTCCGTCGCGACGAGGCGCGCCTCGTCGGCCGGCTCGAGGCTCACCGTGAGGCCGCCCGAGGCGAGGGTGATGTGTCGGCCAATCTTGCCGGCTGCGCCGGCGCCGCCCACCGACGCGACCATCGCCGCGTACGTGGTTTCGGGATCGACCGGGAAGGTCGGGGTCGCGGCGCCCTTCTTCTTGCGCGCCTCGGCGTCCGCCTTGCGGCGGGCGACACCGGCCTCACCGACGACGTACTTGGCCATGGGCTCGGGCAGTCGAGCGCCGGGCTTCGTCGCGTCGATCAGCGCCGCCTGCGGCTCTCCCATGAGCAAGTGATCGTCCTGCTCTTCGTCGTCGAGCAGGTAGCCGGTGGGGCCGAAGGGCCGCGGGCGGCCGCGCAGGAGTCGTCGGCGCTGATCGGCGTCGAGGTGGGCGATGGGGCCCGAAAAGCCGATGCGGCGCTGCAAGTCCTCGAGGCCCGCGCGCACGGCCGCCTCGGCCACGCGCTGCTTGCGCATGTCGAGCGTCGTGTACACGCGCAGGCCCCGCTCGAGCAGCTCCTCGTCGCCGTAGTTGTCGGCGACGTAACGGCGGATGGTCTCGACGAAGTAGGGCGCGGCGACGTTCGTGAGGTTGCGCTCGCGCGACACGAGGACCAGCGCCTCGTGCCGCGACGTCTCGGCCTGCGCGGGCGTGAGGAACCCGAGCTCCTGCATTTGGTCGATGACGTAGTGCTGGCGCGTCTGCGCGCGGGAGAAGTCGTGGAACGGCGTCGCGCGTCCTGGCGCCTTCGGCAGGCCGGCGAGCATGGCCGCCTCGGCCGCCGAGAGGTTGGCCACGTCTTTCCCAAAGTACGCCGCGGCGGCCGCGGCGACGCCGTACGCGCCGTGGCCGAGGTACACGTGGTTCAGGTAGATGCCGAGGATCTGATCCTTCGTGAGTCGCTGCTCGATGCGGTGGGCCAGCATGGCCTCGCGCACCTTGCGCGCCAGCGACTTTTGCTGGCCGACGATGAGCAGCTTCGCGACCTGCTGCGTGATGGTCGAGCCGCCCTGCACGACGTGCCCCGCGCGCAGGTTGGCCCAAGCGGCGCGCATGATGCCCTGGTAGTCGATGCCGCCGTGCGAGTAGAAGCGGTTGTCCTCGGCGGCGACGAAGGCCTGCTTCACGATCGCCGGGATCTGCTCGACCGGCAGCAGCACGCGCTTTTCCACGTAGAACTGCCCGATGAGCTCGCCGTCGGCGCTGAAGACCTGGCTGGCGCGCAGGGGCCGATAGTCCGTCACCATGTCGAGGTGAGGCGGAAGATCGGACTCGAACCGCTTGTAGGCGCGGTAGCCCACGATCGCGCCGCCGATCCCGACACCGAGGGTGATCACCAGTCCGACGCGGAAAAACACGCGGACGACGCGGCGGAAACTTGCGAATCGCCCGCTTGCCTGCACCATTCGTCTATGGGCCGCGGAGCTCGCCTCGTCAATTTCTTCGGGGCTTTTGCCGTCATTTTGTCGCTGGGAGCGGCGCGGTCCCGGGCCTCCGAGGCGCCTGGCGGCGGCCAGCCGGACGCGCGCCCGGCTGACGCCAAGCCCGACGCACGCCCGGAGCCGCGCGCCGAGACGAAGCCGGACGCCAAGACGGGCGCGAAGCCGACGAGCGGCTCGGCGCCGGACGCCCCCATCCAGCACCGGGCGCGCTTCGCGATCCTGCCGTTCGCGAACGCCGGTGGTCCGCGCACGCTCGACTTCCTGCAGGCTGGGCTGCCGGCGCTGATCGCGGAGCGGCTCGCGCGCCACGGAGGGCTGCGGTTCACGGGCCCGGAGACGATCGTCGAACGCGCGCGGCTCGACGAAGCGCTCGCGCGCGCGGCCGCGACCGGGACGGAGTTCGTGGTCGCGGGGCACTACGAGAAGAAGCCCAACTGGAAGATCGCGGTCACCGTCGAGGTGTACGCGGGGGCGACGCCGGCGAGCCGGGTCGGCGTGGGGGAGGCCGAGGGGGCGAAGGACGACGTCGCCCGCACGGCCCTGACGGCGGCGCTGGCGGCCTTCGAGCGCGCCGGGTTGCCCGCCTCGAGCGAGGCGCGGGCCCGCGTGCTGGAGCCTTTCGCGCGAGACGCCTACGCCTTCGTGCTCTACGGCCGCGGCGTGGCGATCTACACGGGCCTCGACCAGCCGTGGGATCCCGTGGCCGGAGGCGTGCCGGGCCGGGGCGCGAAGGGGCCGAAGCGCCGGCCGCCATCGAAGGCGAGCTCGCCCGCCGCGCTGAACGCCTACGTCGAGCGGGCGCTCGTGCCGCTCGGCAAGTCGCTGCTCATCGACCCGCGCGTGCCCGAGACGCGGCGCTTCGTGGGCCTCGTGCACCTCGCCGCCGGGCGGCCGGGCCACGCGCGCGCGATGTGGAGCTACGCCGTGGACGTCCGGCCGGACTACGCGGCCGCCGTGCTGGGCCTGGCGATGCTCGATCGCACGCAGGGGCTCCCCGAGGCGCGGGATCGCTACGCCCGCTTGCTCGATCTCGATCCCGACGATCTCGACGCGCGACGGACGTACGGCGAGCTGCTGTCGGACGCCGGCCGCCTCGAAGAGGCGCAGAAGCAGCTCGCGCGAGTCGTCGCCGCGGCGCCGAGCGATCTACGGGCGCGCCGGGCGCTCGCGCTGGTCCTGGCGGCGCGTCGCGCGGGCAACGAGCTGACGCAAGAGCTGGCGGAGATCGTGCGCCTCGACCCGGAGGACCTCGACGCGCGCCTCGAGCTGGGCGCGGCGTATGCGAGCGTCGGCAACGTCGACGCCGCGATCGCGGCCTACGAAGAGGTGCTGCACCGCCGCCCCAAGAACACCGTCGCGCTGAAGGTCGCCGCCGACCTCTACCGGACGAAGGGCGATCCGGCGAAGGCGGCGACCTACTACGAGAAGCTGCGGCGCATGGCCCCCGATGACCCGCGCCCGTGGTTCCTCCTGGGCACGTCCTATTACGAGGCGGGGCGCCTGGACGCGGCCGAGCGCATGTTCACCGAGGGCGCGCGGTTCCCGGGAATGCTGGGCGACGCGTACTCGAACCTCGGCGCCATCGCGCTCCGGCGCGGCAACCAGAAGGAGGCCCTGTGGTTCCTCTCGCGGGCCGCGACGCGCCGTCCGGGCAAGGCGGGCGTCCGCTACAACTACGCCTTGGCGCTGACGGCCGCGCAGCGGTATGACGAGGCGCTCCGGGAGATCACGGCCGCCACGGGCGCGGCGCCGCAGGACGCGGAGATTCGCTTCTTCAGCGGCGTCGTGGCGCTGCGGATGGGCAGGCTCGACGACGCTGCGGCGGCTTTCCAGGAGACGCTGCGGCTCGACCCGAACCACGAGAACGCGCGGCATAATCTGTCTTTGATCGAGTCGCTCCGCCCCTCGGAAGGCTCGTTCACACTGCACTGAGAGGCCCCGGGGCGCGCACCGCGAGGGCGCTCGGCACGCTACGCTCGCGCCCTCGCATCGAAGCCGCTGAGGCCTCGCGGCGCCGCCATTTTGCCCCTCGCCAGCGAGCTATCGCGGCGATGGCGGCGTCGACGAAGGGGGAGAAGGGGGAGAAGGGGGCGATCCCGGCGGCGCCAACCCAGCCGGGTCACCGTCGAGATCCCGCACCTCCACGGGCGCGAGCTTCGCCAGCGGATCGAGGAGGGTCTTCTTGTCGCCCACGACGACGATCGAGAGCCGCCCCGGATCGAGGTACTTCCGCGCGACGCGGCGCACGTCGTCTTTGGTGACGGCGCGGATGCGCTTCGTGTACTCGGTGAGGTAGCTGTCGGGCAGGTCGTAGATCGCGAGCTCGGCCAGCTGCGCCGCGACCTGGGCGCGCGTCGCGAAGCGGGCAGGGAACGACTTCGTGATCTGGTCGTGCGCGCGGTTGAGCTCGGCCTCGGTGACGTCGGCGTCGCGCATTCCGTTCACCTCCTTGAGGATCTCGGCGACCGACTCGGCCGAATGTGCGGCGACGAACTCGCCGCCCGCCGAGAAGGGCCCCGGCGTCTTGCGCGCGTCGAACATCGATCGCGCGCCGTAGGTCCATGCCTTGCCCTCGCGCAGGTTCAGGTCCAGCCGATAGAAGCCGCCGCCCAGGATCAGGTTCATGACCATGACCGGGAAATAATCGGGGTTCTTGTGGTCGATGCCGACGAGGCCCACGCGGATCGACGACTGCGGGGCGTCGGCCTTGTCGATGAGATAGATCTTCGTCTTCGCGGCCGCCGCGACGGGGGCCGGCACCTTGTGCGCCGCGGCCTTGCCGGGCTTCCAGCCCTTGAACGCAGCCTCCAGCTTCGGGCGCAGCGCCGCCTCCGTCGTGTCACCGGCCACGATCAGCACGGCGTTCCCGGGCCGCCAGTTGGCGTCGTAGAACTTCTTGCAGTCGGCCGGCGTCATCTTCTTCAGCGAGGCCTCGACCCCCGTCATGGGCCAGCCGTAGGGGTGCTTGGTGCCGTACAGCACGCGCGAGAAGGCGAGGCTCGCCACCGTGGGCGGGCTGTCCTTGCGCCGGGAGATCGCCGTGAGCGTGTTGTCACGCACGCGCGCGAACTCCTTCGGATCGAACGACGGCGCCGTCACGACGTCGGAGAACAGCGAGAGGCCGCCGTCGAGGTTCTTCGTGAGCACCGAGAGGCTGGCGTTCGACGCGTCCCACGTCGTGCCGCCGCCGAGCACGGCGCCGAGGCGCGCCAGCTCGTCGGCGATCGCCAGCGCGCTGCGCGTCTTCGTGCCCTCGTCGAGCATGCGCCTGGTCATGTCGGCGAGGCCGGCGAGGTCGGGCGGGTTCGCGGCGCCGCCAGACTTCACGACGAGGTTGAGATCTATGAGCGGAAGCTCGTGAAATTCCGCGAGAACCACCTCGAGACCATTCTTGAGCTTGAAGCGGCGGAACTTCGGCACCGTGAACGTCGGCTCGGGGCCGCCGGGGGGCGCCGTCGCGCGGAACGGGGCGTCCGGCGTCTCGCGCGCGGGCGGCGGAGCCGGCTCGGGCAGCGCCGCGGGCGCGCTCGCGATGGGCTGCGGCGGCGGAGGAGGAGGCGGCGGCGGTGGCGGCACCGAGGCGCAGCTCGCGCCGGCGAGCAGCAACGCGATGACGGAACCGGACTTGAATGCGCGCGAGCTCACTTCTTCACCACCCTTCCCATGATGGGGGCGTCCGGATTGGGCTCGACCGTGATGACGACCCGGTTGTCCGGCCGCAGATAGCGCTGGGCGGCGTTCTGCACGGCCGCGGCGTCGACCTCGCGGTACCGGCGCACGTCCTCGGCGAGGTAGCCCGGGTCGCCCATGAGGTAGTTGTAGTGCTGGAGGCGCTCGGCCCTCGCGATCAGCGGCTCGAGCGCTCGTACGTTGGCCGATTCGATCTGGTTCTTGGCGCGCTCGAGCTCGGCGGGATCGACCGGCGCCTGCTGCAGCTTCGCGACCTCCTCGTCGATGACGGCCATCAGCTCGCCCAGCGTGTGTCCCGGCATGGGCGACGCGACGATCTCGAACTCGCTCGCCAGCATGAGGCTGTCCTGCGAGGCCGTGACGTTCTGGGCGATCTTCATGTCGTAGACGAGCCGCTTGAAGAGGCGCGACGACTTGCCGTTGCCCAGCACGTTGGCGATGACGTCGAGCTCGCGGTCACCAGGGGCGAAGTTCGCCGGCGTGACGAACGCGATCGTCACCTGCGGCTGCTGCACCTTCGCCTCCATGGCGACGGCCGGCGCGCTCGTCGCATTGGGAAGCGTCGCCTCGCGCCGCGGGATCGCGCCGCCGCGCGGGATCGGCCCGAAGTACTTTTCGACGAGCGCCTTCGTCTTCGCGCTGTCGAAGTCGCCCGCGATGACGAGGCAGGCGTTGTTCGGGACGTAGTAGGTCCGGAAGAACGCCTTCACGTCGTCGACCGACGCCGCCGAGAGGTCCTCCATCGAGCCGATCACCTCGTGGTGGTAGGGGTGCGTCGGGGGGAAGAGGGCCTCGAGCTCGACGCGCTCGACGAGGCCCATGGGGCGGTTCTCGATGCGCTGCCGCCGCTCGTTCTTCACGACGTCGCGCTGGACGTCGATCGTCTCCTTGAAGCCGGGCCGGTCGAGCAGGAAGCCCATGCGGTCGCTCTCGAGCCACAGCGCGAGCTCGAGCTGGTTCGCCGGGACGACCTCGAAGTAGTTCGTGCGATCGGTCCCGGTCGACCCGTTGGCGTTCGAGACGCCCGCCTTCTGCAGGTATTCGAAGTGCTTGTCCTCGGGGACGTGCTTCGATCCCTGGAACATGACGTGCTCGAACAGGTGCGCGAAGCCGGTGCGCTTGTCGGCCTCGTCCTTCGAGCCGACCTTGTACCAGACGTCGACGGCGACCTCGGGGATGCGGTGGTCCTCGTGGAGGATCACCTCGAGGCCGTTGGGCAGAGCGTACTTCTCGAACCTGATCTGCGGCAGATCGGCGTTGGGTTCGGCGGGCGGCGGCGTGGGCGACTGGGCGGAAGCGGGAGCCGGCGGGGCGGCACCTGCGGTGAGGAGGAGGGCCAGCGCCGGTGGCAGCAGCGACGCGCCCAACTTCGGCGAAAGGGCGAGCATGGGCCCTTGCATACCACGCTGTCGGGCGCCTGGCTGGCCGACGCGGCTTCGCCACGGCGGTCAGCGGGGCAGGCGACGACGCAGAGATCCCCCAGGGCGTCGAGGACGAGGACGCCGGGGGGCTCCTCTATCCGACGTACAGGAGCACGAGAACCGAGGCCGCGTAGAGGACCAGGTTCGTCACGAACAGCGGATCGCGCATCATCGAGTCCGTCGGGCTCTCGGCGTCGGCCTTGCGGCTGGTGATCCAGTTGAAGCGGAAGATGCCGAACGCGACGAACGGCACCGTCCACCAGAGCTGCACGTGGAGCACGTGCTGCGCGTGCGCCGAGCGCGTGTACGCCAGGTACGTCGCCGTCGTCAGCACGCCGAGCAGCATCATCAAGCGGCGCAGCGTCTTGAGATCGTAGCGGCCGAGGACGTCACGCTGGGCGCGGCCGCTCTCGCCGGCGACGCGCAGCTCGTGGGCGCGCTTGCCGAAGCCCAGCAGCGCCGAGAGCAGCAGCGTGCACGCGAGCAGCCACCGCGAAGGCGGGACGGGGATGGCGAACGCGCCCCCCACGACCCGCAGCAGGAACGATCCCGACAGGCACGCGACGTCGATGAAGGCGATCTTCTTGAGCGCCAGCGAGTAGAGCAGGTTCAAGACCAGGTAGGCGGCGGCCGCCCCGAGAAACGCGAGGCCCGGCCCCAGCGCCGCCGCCCCCGCGAGCGCGAGACCGCCGAGCCCCGCGGACAGGGCCCGCGCCACGCCCGGCGGCAGCGCGCCCGACGCGATGGGCCGGCGGCGTTTCACGGGGTGCGCGCGGTCCTTCTCGACGTCGACCAGGTCGTTGATGAGGTAAACCGTGCTCGAGAGGAGACAGAAGATGCCGAACGCGGCCGCCGTGCGTCCCACGGCGTGCAAGTCCCCGACGAGTCGAGCAAAAACCAGCGGCGCCGCGACGAAGATGTTCTTGACCCACTGGTGGGGCCGCATTGACTTTAGGGCGGGGCCGAGCATGTTTCTTCCGTCGCTATCGGTCGGTGTGATTATCTGGGATGATTCCGCCCGCGGCGACGAATGACCAGTCCTAACACACCGGCTGACTCCCACGCCAAGCCAGGCGAGGGGGCCGCGTCCTCAGCGTCGGGCGCGGCCGACGGGACGGGCTCTGCCCTGTCCCTGGCCACCGGCGCGCCCGCGACGGACGATCAGCTGATCGCGCGCGCAAAAGACAAGGACTTTGCGGCGTTCGAGGAGCTGCTCACCCGGTACGAGGACAAGGTGTACCGGCTGGCGTTCCGCATCTTGCGCAACGAGACCGACGCCAAGGAGATCCTGCAGGAGACCTTCGTGCAGATCTGGCGGAAGCTCGACACCTTCAAGGGCGACTCGCAGTTCGGCAGCTGGGTGTACCGCATCGCCACGAACGCGGCGCTCATGAGGCTGCGCTCCCACCGCCGGCACCCCGAGGTCTCGACCGAGGAGCTGCCCATCGGCTACCTCGACAACTACGGCGCGCCCGTGCCCGCGGGGGAGAACTGGGCGAAGCGGCCCGACGACGAGCTGCAGTCGTCCGAGCTGCGCAAGCACATTCAGTCGGCGGTCGACTCGCTGCCGGACATCTACCGGACGGTGTTCGTCATCCGCGACGTCGAGGGCCTCTCGACGGAGGAGACGGCCGAGGCGCTCGGAATCTCGGTGCCCACGGTGAAGACGCGCCTGCACCGCGCGCGGATCGCGCTGCGGGACGCGATCGGCGGGTACTTCGAACGGCCCTGACGGGCTGGTCGGAACAGCAACGGCGTTCGGACCTGACGGGCCGGGCTATACTCGTCCGCCCCATGCTCGTCGGAGCCGCAGCGATCGCGCGCACGGCGCTCGGCGTCGCCCTCCTCGTCGCGGCGGCGCCCGCGCTCGGGGCGGCCGTCGCGGGTGGCACGCCGCCGCCGTCGACGGGCCCGTTCGAGGCCGAGCTCGCCGCCGCGGTGAATCACCTCGAGGCGCGGCACGGGCGCCCCGAGGCGATCGCGCCCCTCGTCGAGCTCTTGTCGCTGGAGGACGAGCTGCCGCCCGGGCGCATCGAGCCCGGCCTGCTTCGGCGCGCGGCGGCGGCGAGCGCCGATCCGCTGGTCGCCGCGCAAGCGACCTTCGACCTGGCGCGCCTGCTGGACCAGGGGGGTGCCGCCGCGGGGGCCCGCGCGGCGCGCGCCTCGCTCGGGCTCTTCTCTCGGTACGTCGTCGTGGGCCCGTTCGGAGAAGGGAGATCGGACTTCGCGCAGGCGTTTCCGCCGGAGGCCGAGGCGGCGGCGCCAGAACGCGCGCGCTCGTACCAGGGTAAGCGAGGCGGGGACATCGGGTGGCGCGACGGCGACGAGCTCGTGCGCGACGGCGCGCTGCTCCTCGACGGGCTGCTGCGGCCCGACACGCAGGCGACCGCGTACGTCGTCGTGTTCGCGCGCACCCCGCGCGACCGCGACGTCGCCCTGCGCTTCGGCGCCCCCGGCCCGCTGAAGATTTGGGTGAACGGCGCGCTGGTTCACGCGCGCGACGTCGTGCACGGCGCAGGCTTCGACCAGGACGCCGCGCCGGCGCGGCTGCGCGCCGGGTGGAACCGCGTCGTCGTCAAGACGACCGTGACGGACGAGCCCTGGCGCCTCTACCTGCGCGTGACGGATCCGGCGGGACGCCCGCTCGACGTCGGCGACGGCGCCTTGCCCGCGGGACCCGTCGTCGTGGCGCGCGCGCCGGCGCGGGGGGCCAAGGCGGCGAAGATCGCGACGCTCGAGGCGGCGCTGCGCCGGCGCGCGCTGGCGGCGCCGCCCGGGCCGGCG
>DASZUD010000234.1:0-7637 GCA_035548155.1 Polyangia bacterium | reverse complement strand
CTCCGGCACGACGGGCGCGGGCGGCGGCTCCGGCACGACGGGCGCGGGCGGCGGCTCCGGCGCGACGGGCGCGGGCGGCACCTCGGGGCGTCCCTCGGGCCCCAGCGCGGGCTGCACGGCGGGCGTTCCCGACGAGCCCATCGGCAAGTCCGTCCAGCACAACATGACGGTCACCGTGGCGGCGGCTTACCAGCCCCAGTACACGTCGCGGAAGTACTACACGACGATGCCCATGAACTACAACCCGGACCCCGCGAAGCCGTACCCCGTGGTGTTCTGGGGCCCCGGCTGCGGCGCGACGGGTCCCGAGGGCAGCGCGTTCACCAGCGGGCACTTCCTGACCGACATCCTCTACGTGCAGCTCCTCTCCGTGACGGGCTGCTTCCAGGCCGGCAAACAGGGCACGGCCGATTCGCCCGACGGCCCGTACTTCGATCAGGCGCTGGCCGAGGTCTCGGCCCGCTACTGCATCGACAAGGGCAAGGTGTTCGTCGCCGGCACCAGCAGCGGCGCCTGGCTCTCGAACTACCTCGCGTGCGCGCGCGGCAACGTCATCCGTGGCACGGCCGCCGACTCGGGCGGCCTTCACCACGACCACGGCACGTGCACGGGCGGCGCCGCCGTCATGGAGATGCCCGGTGACTCAACCGTCGTGCAGCAGAGCGGCTTCGACATCGGCGCCGGCCAGGCGCGCGACATGTTCATCGGGCTCAACGGCTGCAGCACGACGCCGACGATGATGAACTTCGGCAAGGCCAACAACTGCCAGGTCTACGGCGGCTGCGCCAACCCCGTCGTCTGGTGCAACGTCGGCGGCGCGCACCAATCGGGCGCGCAGGTCATCGCAGAATCGGCCTGGCAGTTCTGGAGCACGTTGAAGTAGCCGCGGCGTTCCCATCCTTGGTGCTTGTCCTCGGCCTCGCGACCGACGAACATGCACCAAGGTCATGGAGAGTGAACAAGCCCGGCAGCTCGCGCCGTCAACGGGCCGTGCCCGCGCCCGCAAGGTCAATCACCCGCGCGTCGCGCTGGTCGACGTCGAGATCTTCACCGTCACGTTCGCGCCCGACTGCATGACGCACAGCTGTCGCTGCCGCGACGAGGGCGACAAGCAGCGGAATGACGCCTGCTGCCAGCACGGCGCCGACGTGCTGATCCCCGAGAAGGCGGCCATCTTGCGGCGCGCCGCCGAGGTCGCGTCGGTGCTGCCGGCGAAGTGGCAAGATCGCGCCACCTGGTTCGACGAGAGAGACCCCGAGGAGGATCCCGACGCGCCGGGGGGAATCATCTTGCGGACCGGGACGACGGATCTCGAAGACGAGTCCTCGGGCTGCGTGTTCCTCGAGCACACGGGCGCGCGCGGCTGCGGGCTGCACCGCGCGGCGCTCGTGCACGGCTTCCACCCCGACGAGATCAAGCCCAGCGTGTGCCGCCTCTACCCGGTGTCGCACCTCGCGGGGCGGCTCTCGTTGAGCCCGGACTTCGATCGCTACTCGTGCGCCAACGACGAGGGGCCGACCGTCTACCGACTCATGCGCGACGCCATCCGCGCGGTCTTCGGAGACGCGCTCATCGAAGAGCTCGATCGCGTCGAGTCGGAGGTGGTCAAGCGCCGACTCCGCGTCCTGTCGGGCTCGCGGGTGTCGCCGTAACCGGCGGCTGCTCGATGGGCCACAGCTTGTAGCGTCCGTACGCGACGAACGCGGAGATCGCCGCCACGACCAGCCAGTAGATCACGTGGGCGTGATCGGCGCTGCCCGAAAAGAGGTGCAGCCCCGAGAAGAGCACCATCTCGACGGCGATGGCGGTGGCCGAGAGGGGCGCCAAGAAGGCCAAGCGCCGGCTGAAGGCCGGCAGGATCAGCGCCGCGCTGCACAGCAGCTCGACGACGCTCATCATCTGCCACACCGCGTGCGGGATCGCCTTCAGGGACGGCACGGCCTGTTCCGAGTTGGCGATCTTCCACACGGCGCCCATCGCGGTGTGAAGCCCGAGCAGGCCCTGAAGGATCCACAAGATTGCGTTCATGATTCGGTGCTCCTCACTTTTGCTGGGGCCAGGTGGGGCTCTCGACCCCGAACTGCTTCGCGTACTCGGCGTTCAGGCGCTGCCAGCCGCCGAACTTCATGGCGTCGCCGGCGACGATGCGCCCCAGCGGCTCTCCCGCCAGCAGGTGATCGAGCACGTCGAAGCAGATGTGCCACCCCGCGGCGCCCCACGCGATGTAGCCGCGATCGATGTTGTGCCAGAGCGTGAGGCGCGTGCCGGCGCCCACAGGCTCGAGCTGCCACCGGAGATCGTTGCCGCCCCAGGTGTACTCGAGCACGCGCGGCGCCTCGGCGCGTTTCACGGTGGTCTCGGAGACCTGCGGCGTCGGCGCGCCGACCGTCGAGAGCTTCACGGCGCCCACGGCCCCCAGGCTGCGATCCGCGTCGAACGGCGCCCACTCGGCCAGCTGCGCGGGCTCGGTCAGCGCCTGCCACACCATCGCCGGCGGATGGCGAAGGTCGCGGGTGAGGACCAGCGTCCACTCGTCGCCGTCCTTCTGAACTTGCGCGCCGGCCGCGGGGCCGGGCATGTACTTGTCGCGGTTGCTCATCGATTGCGTCCTTTCGGTTTCTTCCTGGGTGCTTGGCCCTCGGCCATCCGATCGAGATGGCGTTCCAGCGCGTCGACGTGGGTCGACCAAAATCGTCGGAACGGAGACAGCCAGGCGTCGACCTCCATGAGCGGCTCGGGCCGGAGCTGGTAGACGCGCCGCTGCGCCTCGATGCGCGCCTCGACGAAGCCCGCCTCGCGCAGCACGCGCAGGTGCTTGGACACGGAGGTCTGGCTCATCTGCAGCCGGCGCTCGATGTCGCCGACGGACTGCTCCTGCGACGCGAGCAGGCTGAGGATGGCCCGGCGGTTCGGCTCCGCGATGATGGCGAACGACGACTCCACGCGCTTTTATATGCCGCGAAGATTATATGCCCGTCAAGGCATATAATGAGCGGGCCGCGAAAGCTGGGCGGAGGTCCGAGCGGCGCCCCGCGAGCGAGCCCGCATCAGGTGCTCCGCGGACGCACACTGCGGACGAACCTTACTCTTCTCCGCGAGCCCGCTTGCCCGTTGCCCTGCACACCCGACCGCACCACGTTGCCCGACGTGAAAGCGCTGCTGGTGTGGCCGCGGTTCCCCCGCAGCTACTGGGGACAGGAGTACACGCTCGCCATCATCGGCAAGGGCGCCGTGATACCGCCGCTCGGGCTGCTGACGGTCGCGGCGCTGCTGCCGAAGCACTGGCAGCTGCGGCTCTGCGACCTGAACGTGTCGGAGCTCGACGACGACGACCTCGCCTGGGCCGACCTGGTGATGATCTCGGGCATGCAAGTTCAGCGCGCGTCGTTTCACGAGGTGATCGCGCGCGCGCGCGCCGCCGGCAAACGGGTCGTCGCCGGCGGGCCCTACGTGACCACGAGCCCCGAAGAGGTCCCCGACGTCGACCACCTCGTGATCGGCGAAGCCGAAGACGTGCTGCCGGAGCTCGCCCGCGCGCTGGAGGTGGGCGATGGGGCGCCGCGGCGCCTGGAGGCGAGCGGCCGGCCCGACGTGAGCCGCACGCCGACCCCGCGCTTCGATCTCCTCCGCATCGACCGCTACGACAGCATCTCGGTCCAGTTCTCGCGCGGCTGCCCGTTCAACTGCGAGTTCTGCGACATCATCGAGATCTTCGGGCGCGTGCCGCGCACCAAGTCCCCCGATCAGCTCATCGCCGAGCTGGACGCCGTGAAGGCGACCGGGTTCAGCGGGCCGGTCTTCCTCGTGGACGACAACTTCATCGGGAACAAGGTCGCCGCCAAGAAGATGCTGCGGCGCCTCGCCGTCTGGAGCGAGGCTCACGATTTTCCCTTCGACTTCTTCACGGAGGCGTCGGTCAACCTGGCCGACGACGACGTGTTGATTCAGGGCCTGGTCGCCGCCGGGTTCTCGGCCGTGTTCCTGGGCATCGAGACGCCCTCGCGCGAGGCGCTGCTCGAGACGCAGAAGCGGCAGAACACGCACCTCGATCTCGGCGCCGCCGTGGAGAAGCTCGTCGCCGCGGGGCTCGAGGTCATGGCCGGCTTCATCGTCGGCTTCGACGCCGACGACGAGACGATCTTCGAGCGCCAGCACGAGTTCATCTCGCGCTCGCCGATCTCGATGGCCATGCTGGGCTTGCTGACCGCGCTGCCGTCGACCCAGCTTTGGAGGCGCCTCGCCGCCGAGGGCCGCCTGCTGCACCAGGGAGAGGGCGACGCCGCGTACCACCCGAACTTCGTGACTCGCCTGCCAGCTGCCACGCTGGTCGCCGGCTACGGCAAGCTGCTCGCTGCGCTGTACGAACCGCGCGCCTTCTTCCGTCGCGCGCTGCGCACGCTCGAGCTCCAGCGCGATCTGCCGGCGCCGAAGTACCGGCGCCCGCTCGGGTTCAGCGTCGCGGCCGTGGCGCGCTCGCTGTGGCGGCAAGGCGTGCGCGGCTCGTATCGCCGCGAGTACTGGGCGTTCCTCGCGCGCGCGCTGCGCACGGCCCCGCGCCGGATCCCGCACGCGATGGCGCTGGCGATCCACGCCGAGCACTTCATTCGCTACACCTTCGAGGACGTGCTGCCCCGGCTGGCCGCGGCACCGCCGGCGCGCGCGCCGCTGGCCGTGGAACCGCTGGTGCAGATCCGCCGTCGCGAGCCGAAGACCGCGATGACGCCGAGCGCGCCCGAGCGCGCCGCGCTCGGTTCGGGGAGCTGACTCGGCCGACCAGCAGCAACGTCACCCGGGTCGCGACCAGCGCCAGGGGGATGAGCGGCGGCGCGGCCAGGCGCCGATCGGCCCGCAGACGAAGCGGGCGCGCCGCGCCATCACTTGTCACAAGGTCGTCGCACGCGCGCGCGTCGGGTCGGGCTAATCGAAGGCCGATGCGGATGCAGCGCAGCCTCCGGGCGGCGGCGGCCGTCTTCGCGGTCGTCCTTGCGGTCTTCGCCGCGACGCTCTGCGCGTCGTGCTCGAAGAAGCCGCGCGCGTCGTCGGCGCCGCCGGTGGCGAGCGCCGCGCCCGGCGCGGTGGTGGCCCCGACGGCGGGCGAGCGATCGGCGTCGTGCCTCGAGTGCGAGATGAGGGCCTCGCACAACCCGACGGGGTGCCCGAACACGTCGCCGACGGCGAACGTCGGCACGAACGACCCCGCGAAGTTCGGCTGCGACGGCTTCGCGCCCGCCGAGCGCGCGCGCTGCAAGGCCCTGCTTGCCTGCCTCAAGGCCAAGCGGTGCGCCAAAGGGGAAGACCCCACGCCATGCCTCTGCGGGCCGATGGACCCGCAGACCTGCGCCTCCAAGCCCGTCCGCTCGCTGCCGGGCGCCTGCCGCGACGAGTACGTCGCCGCCATCGCCGGCGCCGACATCTATACGCTCTTCTTCTCGACGGACTCCCCGGTCGGCGTCGCGAACAACCTGTTCGCGTGCGACGTGGCGACGCCCTGCACGTGCCCCTGAGCGCCCGGATTGCCGCCGAAAAATTCGTACTCAGGAGCCTCCCGTCGGGTTGACTGCCCACGCGGTGAAGCCAGGTTTTTGATGGGGAGGCATCCCATGAACAAAGATCAGCTCATCGGAAAGTTCGAAGAGCTCAAGGGGCGCGCGCGCCAGGCGCTGGGCCGCGGCAAGGAGGCGGTCAGCGAGAGCAGCAAGCAGGCCTCGAGCGAGTGGGAGCGAGAGAAGGAGGCGGCGAGAGAGAAGATGAACGAACGCCGCGAAGACACTCCGATTCGATCGGAAGAAGAGGACGAGGACTAGGGCGAGGGCTCGCGAGGGCTCGATCGACGCCGCGGTGCGACCCGGCACACGGGTCGCGCCGTGGTCACCGATCCGCACGCTGACGGCCGCGGCCTTCGCGAGCGAACACCGAGGCCTGCTGACCCCAGTATCCATCGGGCGCCCGGAAGTCGACCACGCCCGTTCGCGCGGCCCAGCGCCCCTTCGGGCCGAAGAACGTCCCGAACAGCCGGTCGAGGAACGGCAGGTGAACGGCGAAGTTCTTGTCGATCGCGTCGGCGTCGGTGGCGTGGTGCAGGTGGTGCAGGCGCGGCGTCATCAGGAGTGGCTCCAACCACCGCAGCGAAGGGCGAAAGTTCGCGTGGATGAACACGGCGTGAAACGACGCGAACGTCACGTAGGAGAGGACGGCCGCCTGTGAGAACCCGAGCAGCGTCAGCGGGACCAACACGGAGGCGCGCACGATGACGATCTCTGCCAGGTGCAAGCGCTCGCTGGCGAGCCAGTCCAGGTGCTCGCTCGAGTGATGGAGGCGGTGCAGGCGCCAGAACCACGGGAAGTGGTGCGCCGCGCGGTGAAGCCAGTAGAAGGCGAGATCCGCGACGACCAGGACCATCGGCAGCTGCGCCCAGAGGGGCAGCCTGCCCAGCGCCGGCGGTGTAGGGCCGAAGACGCGTGCGCGCAGCACGAGGCCCGGGAGCACGACCACCGCGCTCACCACCTGGACCGAGGCGTGCCCGACGAAGACGTAGACGGCGTCGGTCGACCATCCGCGCCGGAAAACGCGCTGGTCGGGATCGCGGGGCGCGACCCGCTCGAGCGGCACGAAAAGCGCTGTCATGAGCAGCACGTTCAGCAGGAACCAGTCGAGCCCGATGCCGGCGCCCCGCGCGATCGTCGCGGGCAGGGCGGCGGTCGGGCCGCCCAGGCCCAGCGCCAACGCGCCGAGCCCGGCGGCTGTCGTGCCCAGCACCTTCCGCCGGCGCACGAGCGCGCTGGCGGCCCCGAGCGCGAGGGCCAGCGTGATCAGCGCTCCGAGCGCGACCCGAACGGCCCGGAGCGGGTAGATGGCCCGGAGGCTGGGCGCGGTCAGCGTGGCCGGGAAGCGGAGGCAGAGGACGCCGCCGACCGCGAGCGCGCCAGCCAAGACGGCGACCACGCCGCCCGGCCAGCCGGAGCCGACCCCGGACGGCTCGTCGTCGCCGAACAGCCGGGAGAACCAAGGATCGAGGGACGCGGGCGCGTTCGTTTTCATGCGCTCAGTCTGGGGGCGGGCCGCGCGCGCTCGCAGGAATTAGTCGGCGTCTTCATGTTAAGTATTGCTTATCGATGCAGATCGCGCGTCTGGAAGGCTTCTATTGGGTCGCGCGCACGGGCGGCTACGCCGCGGCGGCGCGCGCGTTTCCGTATCCGCTGACGCAGCCCGCGGTGTTCCAGCAGGTGCGCAAGCTCGAGGACGAGCTGGGCGTGCGTCTGTTCGAGCGCGTCGGCAAGGCGGAGGTCCGGCTCACGGCCGCGGGGCGGCAGCTCTACGGGCACGCGGCGCCTTTTTTCGAGGGCCTGCCGGCCGTCGAACGCGCGCTCAAGGCGGCGACGCCGGCGCGCGAGGTGCGCCTGGCGGCCGAGGCGCTGATCCTGCAACAGCTGCTACCGGGGTGGATCCGCCTGCTGCAGCGGCGCGAGCCCGAGCTGCGCGTCGAGGTGCGCGAGCTCGCGGCGCCCGACCCGGAGGTGGTCCGCAGCGGCGACGTCGACCTGGCCGTCGCGTACTTTCCGGAGCCGCTCTCCGCCGGGCTGGCCAGCCGGCCGGTGGCGACGCTCAGCTCGTTCCTGGTGCTCCCGGCGGGCGGCGAG
>DASZUD010000233.1:0-15211 GCA_035548155.1 Polyangia bacterium | reverse complement strand
TGACGTCGCGATGGAGGATGCCCGCGGCGTGCACGGCGCCCAGGCCGTCGGCGACGGCGCGCGCGTCCGCGAGCCGGTCGTTCAACGATCGCGTCGCGTTCGCGCCGCGCGCGAGCTCTTCGCGCAGGGAGCCCGCCGCGGCCAGCTCCATCACGAGAAACGCGTGCCCGTCGGCCTGGCCGAAGTCGAACACGCGGCACACGTTGGCATGGCGTATCTGCCGGGCGAGCTTCACCTCGCGCGCCAGCCGCTCGATCCAGCGATCGTCGTCGGCGTGCTCCGCGCGCAACACCTTCACCGCGATGTCCTCGCCGAGGAGGAGATCGCGCGCCTGCACGACGACACCGGCGCCGCCTCGACCGAGCAGGCGGCGGATCTCGTAGCGGCCCGCGAGGATCGTGCCCCGGCCCAGCTCGACGGCGTCCGTCGGGCACCCGCCCCGCGCGCCCTCGATGACGGTGTGACTCTCGTCGGCGTTCACGCCCGGTCTCCCCACTCGGCGCCGTTCGACACGATCGCGAAGCTAACACCGGGCCCGGGCCGCGGGCGCCGAATCGGCGCACGCCACGCCGCGTCGGTGTTGCGCGTCGGCAGCACGGAGGCGAGCTTTGCGAGCGCCGGCGTGAGCGGACGAGCGCAGCCGCTGGTACAGGACCCGCCGATGCCGAGCGACGTGCCGTCGGCGAGGGTCACGAAGAGGACGCTGCCGTCGACGACGCGCGCCGAACACGGGTCGATTCGGCCCGAACGACGCAGCGACGCCGGGCGCGGCCAGCGCGCGCGTCACGTCGGCGGTCGTCGCGATCGCGCGGGTCGCGCTCGACGGATTTTTGAGGCGGGACAGCGCGCTGGTACGGGACGGCGAGGCGTTCTTTCGGGTCATGCCCCGGGCCTTCGCAACCCCCGTACCAGCGCGTGGCTCGTCGGCCTACCGGAAGTAGTAAGTGAAGCCGAAGTTGCCGGTGGTGCTGGTCGAGCCGAGCGCGATCTGCTTCTGCAGCGGGCCCGTGCGGTCACCGAATGCAAAGACGAACGCCAGGCCGCCGTGGAGCGCGACGTTCGGCGTGATGAACGCGCGGATCTGCACGCCGGGCTCGAGCTCTACAGCCGTCGCATCGTTGTTGGGGCCCGGCGGCGCCGAATTGACGACGGCGAGCGCGCCGCCCACCGAGAAGTCGCTATTCTCGCCCATGTGCAGGTGGTACCAGCCGCCGGCGCCGAACTGAAACTCAGTGCCGCGGTCGTCCATGGCGTTGGGTACGCTCGCGAAGGCCAGCATGCCGTCGAGGTGCCATGCGCCGAAGTCGTAGACGACCTCGGGGCCCGTGAGGCCGGAAACGAACATCGTGCCGCCGACGCCGAGGCCGCCGTTGGCGATGTCGCCCGACGTGCGGCCCGTGCGGCGCGTCTCCTGGGCGGGCGGCGGCGTCGCGTTGTCCTGGGCGAACGCCGGCGCGGCGAACCCTACGAGGGCTCCGACGAGGGCGATGGTGGAGAGCGTGAGGGGGGTGAGCTGTTTCTTCATGCGATCCTCCGAGTTGGGCCGACCAACTGCTCGGCAGGACCTCCCAATACACCCGTTGGCGACCTTTTGTCGCATTCCTGAGCGATTTGGAATCGCCGGCTTCCGGGAATTCCGGAGCGATCCAGGTCACAAGATCCGGGCGAACCTCTCAGACGTCGCCGCGACCGATCGTTCGCCATCCACCGGAAGGCAGGTCGCGCGGCAACGCGAGGCGGCCGAAGGAGACGCGGCACAGCGCCACGACGTGGCTGCCCAGCGCGGCGAAGATGCGGCGCACCTCGTGGTAGGCGCCACCCACTATCGTGATGGTCGCGAAGGTGGTCGCGTCCTCGGGCCTCGCGAGGGCTGGGTGGGCGTCGCCGCGCGCGAGCGGCGCGAGGGCCGTGATCGTCGGACGGTGACCGTCGTCCAGCGTGAGGCCGTCCGGCGGCGGCGCGTCGAAAGGGCGCGCCAGCGCGGCGTGGTAGGTGCGCGGCACGGCGTGCTTCGGGTGCGTCAGACGCTGCAGGAAAGCGCCCTCCGTCGTCCACAGCAGCAGCCCCGACGTGTCGAGGTCGAGGCGCCCGATGGGTCGCAGCTCGGCGAAGAGCGGCGCATCGCCGAGGAGCTCGTACGCCGTGGGGTGGCGAGCGTCGTCCAAAGCAGTCACGCACCCCACCGGCTTGTGCTGCATGACGTGCGAGACCGTCACCAGCGCCAGCGGCTCATCGTCCACGGTGATCGGGAAGGGGAGCGACGCCTCGCGCACGTCCAGGCGCGGATCGTCGAGCGCCGCGCCGTCAGCCGCGCGCACGCGGCCGTCCGCGATCACGTCGCGCGCCTTCGTCTTCGAGCAACCGAGGTTGAGCGCGAGCAGCGCGTCCAGGCGAGGCACGGGCCCGGATCTACCAGGGATGCGCGGCTCCGTCTCGCGTCACGCCGCCTTGCTTCGCCGGGCGCGGCCTGCGAGCTTCGTCGCCATGCCCGAGCTGCATGTCGTCCTCGTCGAGCCCGAGATCCACTGGAACACGGGCAACGCCGGCAGGACGTGCCTCGCCGTGGGCGCGCAGCTTCACCTCGTGCGGCCGCTCGGCTTTTCGATCGACGACGCGCAGGTGCGCCGCGCCGGCCTCGACTACTGGCCGCGCGTGAGCCCGCGCGTGTGGGAGCACTGGGACGACTTCGAGCGTGCGTTGCCCGAGCTGGGTGAGCCGTTCTTCTTCTCGTCGTCGGGCGCGCACGAGTTCCAGCGCGTCAGCTATCCCCGCCCGGCGGTGCTCGTCTTCGGTCGCGAGAGCGTGGGCTTGCTGCCCGAGCTGCTCGCGCGCCACCGCGAGCGCACCGTGCGCGTCCCCATGCTCGACCCCGAGCTGCGCTCGCTCAACCTCTCGACGACCGTCGGCATCGCCACCTACGAGGTGCGACGCCAGTGGGCAGGCTAGGGAGGGCGCGACCTGGTACGGGCAGGGCGTGAAGGCGGCCCCGACGGCCGTCGTTGGGCAGACGGGCTCCTAGGCGGCTTGTTCGACCTGCTCGCGCAGATCGGGGCGCCGCACGTCCTTCGCGAGGCCCAGCTTCTCGAGCGCGACGATCGTCAACCAGCCCACGTCGAGCTGACCGCGGCCGAAGCCGAGGCGCGCCGAGCCGGGGCGGTCGTGATGGTTTTGGTGCCACTGCTCGCCCTGGAAGGCGTGCATGACGCCCAGCCACGGCAGGTTGCGCGCCGTCTGCTCGCCCATGGGCACGCCCGGGCGCAGGTGGCAGATGCTGTTGACGAAGCACTGCGCGTGCAGCGCCCACACGAGCCGGATCGGCCCGATCCAGAACATCGCCGCGAGCACGGGGTGCTCGGCCGCGAGGCCGTGCGATGGCGCCGCGAAATAAAGGCCGAACGGCAGACCCAGCAGGAACGCCATGGCGAACAGCGGGATCTGCAGCCGCGTCCACTTCTGGTACGCCGGCGTGTTCAGCTCCTTGCAGTACTTCTGCACGGGCGCCGCGCCCGCCTGCCACAGCCAGCGCAGGTGCGACCACCAGAAGCCGCCGACGCGCGGGCTCGAGACGTCCTCGGGCGTGTCGGACTTCGCGTGGTGCAGGCGATGGTTCGCCACCCACGACAGCGGCGAGCCCGAGCCGTTCATCATCGCGAAGAAGATCAAGACGTCGCGCACGACGGGGTTCAGCTTCAGCGTCTTGTGCGAGAGCGCGCGGTGGAAGGCCACCGTCGTGCCGAGGCCGCCCAGGAAGTACAGCCCCCACGCCGTGAGCGCGATGCGCCAGCCCGGCAGCGGGAACAGCACCAGCCCGATCACGGTCGTGAGGTGAATGAGGATCATCCAGCCCAGCGTCGGCTCGTCACCGCGCGCGGTGTAGAACCAGCTGCGCCGCCACGGCTGCATCTTGGAGATCTCAGAGGCGTCGATGACGAGGGTCTCGGGTGCAGGCGTCACGGCGGCTGTCGGTCCTTTGCGAAGAGGGAATCTGAAGGGACGCTTCAGTCGGCCGCGACTTCGGCTCTCAGGCCCGCGTCGCGCAACAGCGCGCGATCGGCCTCGACGTCGGGGTTCCCCGTGGTGAGCAGCTTCTCACCGTAGAAGATCGAGTTGGCGCCGGCGAGGAAGCACAGCACCTGCGCCTCGCGGCTCATGGCCAGGCGGCCTGCCGACAGACGCACGCGCGACTTCGGCATGAGGATGCGCGCCGTCGCGATCATGCGCACGAGCTCGATGGGATCCACCGGCGGGCGATCGGCCAGCGGCGTGCCCGGCGCCGCGACGAGCGCGTTCACGGGCACGCTCTCGGGCTGCGGGTCCAGGTTCGCCAGCGTCATCAGCATGCCGCAGCGGTCGTCGAGCGACTCGCCCATGCCGATGATGCCGCCCGAGCACACGGTGATGCCGGCCTTGCGGACGTTGCCGAGCGTCCGCAGGCGATCCTCGTACGTCCGCGTGGAGATGATCTCGCCGTAGAACGTCTTCGAGGTGTCGAGGTTGTGGTTGTAAGCGGAGAGGCCCGCTTCGGCGAGGCGCTTGGCCTGGTTCTCGTCGAGCATGCCCAGCGTGCAGCACGCCTCCATGCCGAGGGCGCGCACGCCACGCACCATCTCGATGACGCTGTCGAAGGCCGGGCCTTCTTTGACCTCGCGCCAGGCGGCGCCCATGCAGAAGCGCGTCGCGCCGGCGGCCTTCGCGCGCTCGGCTTGGGCCAGCACCTCGTCGGGCTTCATCATCCGCTCGGGATCGACGCCCGTGTCGTACTTCGACGACTGCGGACAGTACGAGCAGTCTTCCGGGCAACCGCCCGTCTTCACCGACAGGAGCGAGCAGAGCTGCACCTCCCCCGAGGGGTGGTGCTCGCGGTGGACCGTCTGCGCGCGCATGATGAGGTCCGGCAACGGCAGATCGTGAATCGCGCGGACGGCCTTGAGCGTGTATTGGGTGGTCACGGGCGGGGTATTTTTAACACGTTCGGCCGACGGAGCCCGATTTGTTAGCCGGGCGCGCTCCGATTCGCGGGTGCGCCCGACGTCACGACGGCATTGCGAAACGATGTCGCTAGTTTACACGCCGAAGCACGATCAGGACGCGCACGGTCAGCCAGCGCGCCGCCTCGCGCTCCTTCGCGGGCGGCGCCTCGCGCGCGGCCCCTGGCTTCGCGGGCGCGCCCGGGTACCAGAGCCCGTCCGCGTTTTGCCGCCCGCGCAGGTACGCCTCGGCCGTGCGCACGCCCGAGTTCTCCTTGCCGAGCCCCACGGCCGTCACTCCATCCAGCGCGTCGAGCACGTCGGTGTAAAAGCGCGGCTCGCTCAGCTGCTCCCAGAACGTCGCGGCCTTGCGATCGGGGTAGCGATCGGGCTGCAGGAAGCGCGTCGCCAGCAGCTCGGCCGCGCGCCGCGCCTCGCGCGACGTCTTGCGCGAAGGCGACGCGGCGAACGCGCGCAACGCCATGCCAGTCACGAGGTGGCTCGACGGCCGCGCCGCCGAATCCGTGCGCACGCCTCGCCAAGCCCAGCCGCCGTCCGCCTGCCGAGAGGCCAGCAGGTAGCGGAAGCCGAGATCGATGCGCTTGTCCTCGTCGTAGCCCGTGCGACAGAGCGCCGCGAGCGCCCAGCCGTGGAAGTGCAGCGCGACGGCCTTCACGCGCGCGTCGGGCGTTTCACCCAGCGCGAGATCGGCGATGCCACCGTCCTTCGCCTGCGACGAGAGCAGGAGATCGGCCGCCTTCTCGACGGCCGGGTGCTGCTTGCGCAGGCCGAAGTCGGCCAGGCGTTCGAGCGCGCGGATCGTCGCGACGGCGCGCGCGAACTTCGCAGTGCCCAGCGCCTTTTCGGGCGGCTTCGCCGCGAAGGCGCCGCTCGACTCCTGCTTCTTCAGGAAGGTCTTCACCTCGGGATAAGTCACGACCTCGTCGGGCCCAGGCGCCTCTTCGTCGTCGATCAGGTCACGCCTGACGCGCGCCACCAAAGCAGGGCTGCCTTCCCGCAGCAGGATCGGCACGGGATCCCGGCCCAGCCGCGCGCGCCAGCCCGAGGGGAATCGGCCCGGAGCCGGGGGCGGAGTCGCCGGAGACAAACGGTTCATATGACTAAAGCGTAACGCAAAAATGCGTCGCGTGATCAGGGCCGTTCAACCCGATTTGTCGGATCCCCTTTGCATCCAGGCCGGCGCCAGGTAAGAATCTTTCACCTCGTCGCAGACGAGACGCGCATGGCGGCCCCCGAACGACCTTCCAAACAGGACGCGTTTTTGGCGCTTTTGCGCGAGGGATGGACGTCGCTGCACCTCGACGCGCGGCGCCCGGGGGTCATCGTGCCGGCCCACCTGCGGAACGAGGCGCACCTCGTGCTGCAATACGGCCACGACCTGCCCATCGCGATCCCGGACCTGGAAGTCGACGACTACGGCGTCCGCGCGACGCTGTCGTTCTCCCGGACGCCTCAGCTGACGGTCGTGCCCTGGTCGGCCGTCTACGTCGTGGCCTGCGACGACGGGCGCGGCGTCCTGTACCACGAGGACGTGCCGGAGGACGTCTCGATCGTGGCCGCTCGCCCGCCGAGCGACCGAGCGACCGCCGAGGTCGATGTTGACGGCGCGCCTGCCTTCGACGAGACGGGCGACGCTCCGGCGAAGCGCCGCGACGCCGCGGATCGCCTCCTCAAGGCCGTCCCCGACGACGCCGTGCTCGAAGAGCCGTTGGCCGCGCCCCCGCGCCGCCGTCGCCCGCAGCTCCGCCTCGTGAAGTGAGTAGCGGGCGCGGCGCGCTGCCGCTCGCGCACCCCCTTGACCCGTCGCTGCGCGCGCTGAAGCGGCGCTGCGCTCGCGAGGGTGCGACGGGGAGAATGCTACTCGTCACGGATGACGGCGTCCTGCAGGAACTTGCAGAGCTCCTCGTGGTGCAGGCGGCCGTCCTCGTAGCCGAGGCGCGCGACCTCGGCGGCGTAGAGGCCGTCGAAGAGGATGTACGAGAGCAGATCGGCCTCGTCGGCGCCGCGCGCCGTGGCCAGGCGCCGCAACATCTGGATGCCGGGCCCACCGCCCTGGCCCTTGAACTTGCCCGTGCGCGCGATGTGCGCCGCCACCTCGCCGAGATCGGCCGACGGTCGGATCATGTACTCGCCGATCGTCCGGTAGGGCGCGCCGCGCATCTTCGTGACGACCTCGTCGAAGCGCGCGACGTCGACGTGCGACTCGGCGGCGCGCACCGCCTCGATGACGGCGTTGAAGCGCCGCAAGCGATCGAGATCGTAATCGATGTGGTCGAGCAGGAAGGCGTTGAGGATCTTGCCGACCAGGAAGGCCGCGCCGGGGTAGGGCATCGACTCCTCGTCGATGTCGTCGACCGGCGGCTTGTGGCGCAGGCCGATCACCAGCACCTTGTCCGCCCCGAGGCGCAACGCGGGTGACAGCGGCGTGTTCTGCCGCAGGCCCCCGTCGCAGTAGAAGCGCTCACCAACGGCGACAGCAGGGAACAGAATCGGCAGCGCCGCCGACGCGATCGCGTGCTCGGGGCCCATCGTGACGGCCTGCGCGCGCACGAAGGGATCCTTGCTCCACTCGGGGACGCCCGTCTCTTTGCGCTGGATGAACACGACGGTCTTGCCCGATCCGATGTCGGTCGTCGTGACGGAGAGCGCGTCGAGGTGGCCTTCGTCGATGTTCTGCGTGATGCGCGGCCAGGGGATGAGGCGCTTGACGACGCGCTCGAGCTGGCGCGTCTGCACGATGCCGCCCAGGCGCTTGTGGCCCTCGCTGACGTCCATGTGGCCGCCGCCGAGCAGCGTCGCCGGCGCGCGCATGAACTCCTTCACGCCGAAGCTGACCATCTCCTCGAGCACGAAGCTCTCCCAGCGGTCCACCAGCATGCGGCCCTGCTTGTCGGCCATGTCGGCCGTGCCGGCGACGAAGCATGCGTGGATTCCACCAACGGACGTGCCGCAGACGATGTCGAAGTGAACCTGGCCGCCCAGGTCGCCGGCGAGATCCTCGCGGATGTAGCGCAGGACGCCCGCTTCGTAGGCGCCGCGCGCCCCGCCGCCCGAAAGGACGAGGGCCACGCGGGGGCGATCACCGCGACGTCGGGGCCGGGTCGGCGCGCTCATCTGGGGGTTGGTTCAGGTTAAGCCGGTTGGGGCGCATCGCAAGTTCGCAGCTCCGAACTTCGGTAAGTCGCGTGTCGGTTTCCTGTCGCCAGCGAACCTACGGGCCCGACTTGGGTATCGACGGTTTCCGTCGATGATAAACTGTGACCATGGCCAGCCCTAAGATCACGCTGTCTCCCGGCGGTGGGTTCCTGCTCGAGCCGACTGGCTCCGCGACGATCTTCACGCCCGAGATGCTCACCGAAGAGCAGCTCATGATGAAGAAGACGGCGGACGACTTCATGAAGGGCGAGGTGTTGCCACGCCTGACGGAGATCGAGGCGAAGAAGCCCGGCCTCATGCGCGAGCTCATGGAGAAGGCGGGCGCGCTGGGCCTGCTCGGTCACGACGTGCCGGAGGCGTACGGCGGCCTCGACGGCGACAAGTCGAGCTCGAGCCTGATCGCCGAATCGGTGGCGATGCAGGGCTCGTTCGCCGTGAGCTTCGGCGCGCACGTGGGCATCGGCACGATGCCGATCGTCCTGTTCGGCACGCCGGCGCAGCGTCAAAAATACCTGCCTGGCCTCGCGTCGGGCGAGAAGATCGCGGCCTACGCGCTCACCGAGCCGGGCTCGGGCTCGGACGCGCTCGCGGCGAAGACGAAGGCGGTGCTGTCCGCGGACGGCAAGAGCTGGAAGCTGACGGGCAGCAAGCTCTACATCACGAACGCGGGCTTCGCCGACGTGTTCACGATCTTCGCCAAGGTCGACGGCGAGAAGTTCACGGCGTTCCTGGTCGATCGCAACGCACCCGGCCTCACGATCGGGCCGGAGGAGCACAAGCTGGGCATTCGCGGCAGCTCGACGTGTCCGCTGTACCTCGAGGACTGCACGATCCCCGTGGACAGCGTGCTCGGCGAGATCGGCAAGGGCCACAAGATCGCCTTCAACATCCTCAACATCGGGCGCTGGAAGCTGGGCGTGGGGGCGACGGGCGGCGCGAAGCACATCCTGGAAATGGGCGTGAAGTTCGCGAAGGAGCGCAAGCAGTTCGGCAAGCCCATCGCCGAGTTCGATCTGATTCGCAAGAAGCTGGGCGACATCGCGATGCTGATCTACGTCAGCGAGTCGATGGGCTTCCGCACGGCGGGCCTGCTGGACGCGCGCTGGAAGGCCGTGGACCCGGCTGATCCGGCGGCGCAGAAGAAGCAGCTCGACGCGGTGGAGGAGTACGCGATCGAGGCGTCGATCATCAAGGTCTTCGGCAGCGAGATGCTGCACCACACGGCCGACGAGACGCTGCAGGTCTTCGGCGGCGCGGGCTACATCGAGGACTACCCCATCGAGCGCGCCAGCCGCGACGCGCGCATCAACCGCATCTTCGAGGGCACGAACGAGATCAACCGCCTGCTGGTGCCGGGCACGATGCTCAAGCGCGCGCTGACGGGCAAGCTGCCGCTGATGCAGATGGTGGCCGAGGTGCAGGCGGAGCTCGCCGATCCGATGAAGTTCGTGCGCCGCCCGCCCGAGGGGCCGCTCGGCCGTGAGCAAAACAAGTGCGACTACGCGAAGCGCGCGATCGTCTACGCGGCGTCGCTGGGCGTTCAGAAGTACATGCAGCAGATCCAGGACAAGCAGGAGCTGCTGGGCGGCCTGGCCGATTGCATGATCCTGACGTTCGGCATGGACTCGGCGATCACGCGCACGCTGCAGATCCTGCAGGCGCAGGGCGAGGAGAAGGCGCGCATCCCGATCGCGATGACGCAGATGTTCGTCGCGCGCGCGCACGAGGACGTGTTCGACATGATCCGCGAGATGCTCATGTGGATGTCGCAGGAGGAGGAGTGGGGCCGTGAGGTGCGTGACATCAACAGCTACTACCAGCTGGATCGCGTGAACACGTTCTCGCTGCGGCGAAAGGTCGCGCTGCACGTGCTGGAAAACGGCGGCTACGCGCTGTAGAGGCGGCCCCATTGCGTCGGGCCTTCGGCGCGGCGATGATGCGCACCGTGCGAAAGGCGGTGGCGAAGATCTGGATCGTCGCTCTGGCGACGGCGGCGCTGTCCGCCTGCGGCGGCGGCGAGAATGGTCCGCGCTGCTTCTCGGACAACAGCGAGCCTTTCTGCGCGTGCTTCGCGAGCACCGACAGCGATCAGGGGTCGGGCTTCACCGACGCGACGAGCTGCGGCGCCGGCTCGTTCTCGGGAGCGCCCGACTGCTGCGCCGACCCCGCCTACCCGTCCACCGGTAGCTGCACGTGCGCGCCGCTGGATCCGGCGTCTGGTTCGTCGTGCCTGCCGGGGCAGCTCAGCGTCTCGCAATGCGCGGACTCGGGCCACCTCCGAACGAACAAGCCCTGAACCAGACCATCGAGGGAAGTTGCGTTCGGGCGCATCGATGCAGCGGATCGCCGTTCGGCCGACGAGGGCGCCGAACGATGGTCTTGCAGCCGAGACCGCGCGAGAGATGGAAGTGGCACCGCGCCGGTGAGGTGAACGAATGGACGAGAGCGACTTCGAGGGCACGCTGGTGCTCGAGCAGCTCGCGGAGATCGACAAGGTCGACGACTTCTTCGAGGCGATCGACTCCGACGACGTCGGTCGCGCCGTCGCACTGATGAAGAAGGCCCACGTGGACGCATCGACCATCGCGATCGTCGTCGAGAAGATGGAAGCGGCCGACGGGGAGCACTGACGGACGCAGGCCGCCGCCGCTCCAGGTTGGAGCGGCGGCGCGCGGTCACGGCGCTCAGCGCGCGCAGCGGAAGCCGTAGGTGCGGTCGGGATTGGCCGGCTGGAAGCCGTCGCGGACCGCGTTGCGCAGGTACTTCCCGTTGTACGGGAACGCGCTGCCGCGCGAGACGCGCCACATGGACGACGTGAGGTTCGCGGGGTTCGTTTGCGCGCCGGCGGTGTAGCTGCCGTAGTAGTCGAACGTCCACTCGGCGACGCCGCCCAGCAGGTCCTGCTGCGTCCAGCGGCCGGCGCCCGCGGGCTTGCTGCCCACCGGCAGCGCCGCCGTGCCGACGACCGTGCCGAAGTAGTTGGCGCGCGTGTCGTCCAGCGCGTCGCTGCCCCAGGGGTACAGACGATTCTCGCCGCCGCCCGCGGCCGCGTACTCCCACTCGGCCTCGGTGGGCAGGCGCCCGCCGTCCCAGTTGCAGAAGGCGGCGGCCACGTACCACGTGACGCAGTTCATGGCGGCGGCCTCCTTTTCGCCGGCGGTGTCCGTCCAGTTCTGGTACGCGGGCGTGTTCGTGAAGCAGCTGACGCTCTTGATCAACGCGTCCTGCGTGCTCGGCACGTTGTTGTTCCACGACGAGTCCCAGCCCGTGCCCGGGATCTGCGGGTGCGCGCCCGAGCCCGACTGCGGCTTCGCGCCCGTGTACGCCTCGACGAACTTGCGGAAGCGGCCCACCGTCACCTCGTAACGATCCAGCGTGAACGACGCCACCGTCACCTCGTGCTCCGGTTGTTCGTTGTCGTCGCACGTCATGCCGCTGGGGCACGCGTCCGTGCCCGAGGCGCTGCGGCCCATCATGAACTTGCCGCCGGGGATCACGATGTTCGTGCAGCAGCTCTCGCCCTGGCACTTCGTCGCGAGGTCCGTGCAGGACGGCCCGGGCGTTCCGAACACGATGCCGCCGTCGCCCGTGGCGTCTGATGCTCCGTCGGTCGCGCCGCCGTCGCCGGTGCCCGCCGCCCCATCGCTGCTGCCCGTGCCGGCCGCGCCCGTCGTGCCGGCGGTGCTCGTCGTGCCGGCGGTGCCCGTCGTGCCGGCGGTGCCCGTCGTGCCGGCGATTCCGGCGGAGCCCGCCGCGCCCGAGGTCCCAGCGGCGGCGTCCGCCCCGGCGCCGCCCGACGTGCCGGCCGCGCCGGCCGCAGCGCCTTTGGAGCCGCCGCCACACGCGGCGGTCAAGGAAAGAGACGAGAACAGCACCATCAAGGACAGCTGGGAGCGCGACGACATTTTCATGCGCCCCGCATCGTACACACGCCGCGCGCTGTGAAGAAGTGTGAACGCGCCGCTCCGGCGGCCCGCTGCCATTGCTGGTGAGCTACGATCGGCCCCGTGCGCTCGCGCCTCGTTCGCTTCTTCACCTACGCGCTCACGGGCCTCGTCGTGCTCGCGCTGATCCTCTTCGTGCTGGCGTGGTTCTCGACCGACCACTTCGTGGCGTTCGGTGGCCAGCCCGACCCGGCGCGGCTCGCGAGCTCGCCCGAGTTCGTGAACGGCCGCTTCCAGAACCTCGAACCGACGGCTCTCATGCCGGCCGGCCGTTGGCCCTGGGCGATGAAAGAGCTGTTCTTCGGCGCCGAGATGCGCGCGCCCGTGTGTCCGCTGCCCATGGTCACCGACACGGGAAGCCGGCTGGTGACGCCGCCCGCGACGGGGCTGCGCGTCACGTGGCTCGGCCATTCCACGACGCTGATCGAGATCGACGGCGCGCGCGTTCTGACCGATCCGATCTGGAGCGAGCGCGCGTCGCCCTCGACGTGGGTGGGGCCGAAGCGCTTTCACCCGCCGCCGCTCGCGCTCGACGCGCTGCCGGCGCTGGCGGCCGTGATCGTCTCGCACGAACACTTCGATCACCTCGACGAGCAGACCGTGCGGGCTCTCGCGGCGCGCGGCGTACCGTTCCACGTGCCGCTCGGCATCGGCGCGCACCTTCGCGCGTGGGGCGTGCCCGGCGCGCAGATCACCGAGCACGATTGGTGGGACGGCGCGACCCTGCCCGGCAGCGACGTGCGCGTCGTCGCCACGCCGTCGCGTCACTTCAACGGGCGGCTGCCGGGCCGCACGGGCGCGCTGTGGACGTCGTGGTCGATCGTCGGCCCGCGCCACCGCGTGTTCTTCAGCGGCGACACCGGGCCCACCGAATCCCTCCGCGAGGTCGCGCGCCGCGAGGGGCCGTTCGACGTCGCGCTGCTCGAGGTCGGGCAGTGGAACGCCGCCTGGGGCGACATCCACCTCGGCCCCCTGGGCGCGCTGGACGCCTTCGCGCGCAGCGGGGCCAAGGTGCTGATCCCGATCCACTGGGCCACGTTCCAGCTCGCGTACCACGCGTGGTCGGAGCCGGCGGAGACGCTGATCACCGAGGCGGCGAAGCGCGGCGTTCCCGTGCTGACGCCGCTGCTCGGGCAGCCCGTCGAGCCCGCGGCGTCGCCGTTGCCCGCGACCAGCGCGTGGTGGCGCGCCTATCCGCCGATCGCGGCGAAGTGCCCCTAGGACGCGCGTGAAGCGCGCAGGGTGGGTAGGTGGGGGTGCAGCGTGGAGCGGGTCCGACGTCCCGCGGAGCGGGGCTGACTAAGGCACGCGCTTCCAGGCGGCCTTGAACGCGCCGTTGTACCCGGGCGGTTCGTCCGACAGGATGTAGTCGACGCGGCGGTTCTTCGGCTCGTCGACGTTGTCGGCCGTCTTCACGGCGGGCGCCGTCTCGCCGAAGCCCTCGAAGGCGATCGGGATGCGCACGCCGCGCTTGCGAAACCACGCCGCGATCGATCGCGCGCGCGCCTGCGAGAGCTTCAGGTTGTAGCCCGCGTTGCCCACCGTGTCCGTGTGGCCGGCGATGAACAGCGTGATGCCCGGGTGCTGCCGGCCGTGCGCGGCGTCCTTCGCCAGCACCTCGTTCAGCTTGTTGAACGCGGCCTCCAGCTTCGGCGTCTCGGCGTCGTCGATGTCCGACTTGTCGGTGGCGAAGTTCACGTCCTCGTGCGGGATCGCCACGAACCACGGCGAGATCTGCACGCCCACCCACGCGCCCTGCGCGTCGTAGGCCACGACGTCGATCGTCGCGATGGGCTCTTCGCGCGAGGGCGACCACGTCACGACGAGCGGCGTGCCCGCAGCGCGGCCCGAGAAGTCCTGCGTCTCGTCGGCCAGCGTCGCGCCCGATTCGCCCACGACGGTGATCTTCACCTTGCCCGCGGGGTGCGACATCTTCACCTCCAGGCGGTGCTGCTTGAGGTCGACCTTCGACTTTTCGACCTGCACGTGCAGCGGTGTTCCGGCGGCGCGCGCCGCGAACGGGGCGCCGGCCAGCGACGCCGCGAGCAGGCAAGCGAGCATGAATGGCCTCGTGGTCCGCATGCTGGATTCCTCCTCGGAAACCGGACGCGCATCGTAGCATTTTCGCCATCGCGTGCCGCACGTCACGGGGTGGCCCTGGAACGCGTGATATTTTCCGGGCGTGAGACTCGCATTGCTTAGACGCTCGGCACTGGCCCTCGGCCTCGCCGTGGCTGCTTGGTCCGCCGGCTGCGCGACGGCGCCGCCTCCCATCGTCGACGCCGCGTTCGCGTCGGGCGCGTACGCGCCGGCGCGCGTGGCCGTGCTGCCGCCCGACGTGTTCGTCGTGCTGGATCAGGTGGGCGACAACGATCCCGTGCAGTCGGCCGCGCTGGGGCAGGCCGTGTCCGCCCAGACCGTGCGCGCCGTCGAGCAGTCGCTGCGCGCGCGCGGCTACGACGTCGATCTCTCGTCGCGCTGGGACGGCATCGCCGCCAGCGACGGCACGATGCTCGTCAACCGTGACGAGCTCGGCTGGCTGGCCAACGGCGTGCTCCAGTTCGGCAACAGCCGCGCGAGCGGACAGGTCCCGCCGGCCACGCCCGGGTACATCGCCCCCGAGCTCGCCGCGAAGGTGGGGTGGGCCACGCAGTCGGACGCGTTGCTCTACGTCAACGTCAAGGGCGTCGCGACGACCGGCGGCAAGCGTGCGGCGAGCATCCTCGCGGGCGTGTTCATCGTCGTGATCGTCGCCGCGATCGTGCTCGCCATCCTGGCCAGCTCGAAGAACGGCGGCAGCAAGGCGCCCACGCAGGGCGTCGCCGGCGGCAACGGCGTCCGTGGGCAGTCGGTGCCGCGCGCGTCTGGCGCGACGGCATTTCGCGGAACACCACCGGCCGCCAGCAGCTTTCGCGGTGCGCCCGCCGTGGGCGGACACGCGGGGGCCATGCCGTCGGGCGCTTCGGGCGGGTTTCACGGCGCGCCTGTGGGTGGAGGCGCCGCCGGTGCGATGCCGTCGGGCGGCGGCGCGGCGAGCGCGATGCCGTCGGGCGGCGCGATGTCGTCGGCGCCCCGCGCGGGCGGCGCGGCGAGCGCGATGCCATCGGGCGGCGCGATGTCGTC
>DASZUD010000232.1:0-7153 GCA_035548155.1 Polyangia bacterium | reverse complement strand
CGACGGCGGCGCCGCCGCCTCCGGGCGCGCGTCCGACGCTTCGTCCGACGCTTCGTCCGACGCTTCGTCCGACGCTTCGTCCGACGCTTCGTCCGACGCTTCGTCCGACGCTTCGTCCGACGCTTCGTCCGACGCTTCGTCCGACGCTTCGTCGCCCGGTCCACCGCCGGCACCGATCGCCGTGGCGCCGCCCAGGGGCCGCGTCGCGGGGCGCGTCTTCGCGCGCGGCACGCGCAAGCCCATTTCGGGCGCGACCATCACCTTCGGCGCGATCGAGGTGGGCGACACCGACGAGACGGGACGGTTCAGCGTCGAGCTGCCGTGCGGCGTCCAGCGCTTCGTGATTCAGGCCTCGACTTTCGAGCCGCTGCCCTTCGAACGGGACGCCTGCGTCGACCGTTCGCCGCTCGTGGTGCGCCTCACGCCGTTGCCCGCGGGCCGCGGCTTCGAGACGGTCGTGCGCGCGGCCACCAGCCACGCCGAGGTGGGCCTGCGCGGGCAGGAGCTCCTGCGCACGCCCGGGACGCTGGGCGATCCGTTCCGCGCCGTCGAGTCATTGCCGGGCGTCAGCGCCGTCATGTGGCCCGCGCCCGTCTACGCCGTGCGCGGCGCCAACCCGGGCAACACGGGGTTCTTCCTCGACGAGCTGCGCGTTCCCGCGCTGTTTCACTTCGCGCTCGGGCCCTCCGTCATCCACCCGTACTTCTTCGATTCGTTGAACTTCTACCCGGGCGGCTATCCGGCCCGCTACGGCCGCTACGTCTCGGGCGTCGTGCTCGCGAAGACGCGCCCCGCGCCCGACGACGACGTCCACGCGTCCGTCGACGTGCGCCTCCCCGACGCGGGAGCCATGGTCTCGGCGCCGCTGCCGGGCAACGGCGCCGTCGCCGCGGCGGCCCGCTATTCGTACACGGGCGCGATCCTCTCGCAGTTCGGCAGCACGATCCGGCAGCTCGACTACTGGGACTATCAGCTGCGCGCGGACCGCGCCGTGGGGCCGGTGCGGCTCACGCTCTTCGCCTTCGGCTCGAACGACGTGCTCGTGCCGGGGGGCGCGAACCCGACCGACAGCGAGCTGCGCCTGCGGTTTCACCGGGTGCGCCTGCGCGCAGACGTGCCGCTGGCCGGCGGGCTCCTCACTGCGGCCGTGGGCGCCGGCACCGATCACACGAAGGCGCCGCTGGCCGAGCGTTTCCCCGTCGTGATCGACGCGATGAGCTTGTTTCCGCGGCTCGCCTACTCGCGGCCCACGCGCCACGCAACCTTCGAGGTGGGGTTCGACGGCGAGCTGCAGCACTTCGACGCCATCTCGGCGGTGCAACGGGTGGCCACGATCGATCTCGCGCAGGCCCGCGACGTGACGATGCTCGCCGGCTACGCCTCGGCGGCCGTGCGCGCGGGCGAGCGTCTCCTGGTGACGCCCGAGCTGCGGTACGACACCTATCGAATCGCCAGCGCCACGGCCGACACGTTCCGCGCCGACCTGGGCCCGCGCTTGAGCGCGCGCCTCGCGCTGACGCCGCAGCTCTCGCTGGTCGGCGCCGGCGGGCGCTTCACGCAGACACCCAGCCTGCCCGTGCAGCTGCCGGGCGCCGAGAGCTTCGGCCTGGCGCTGCTGGGGCTGCAGAGCTCGTGGCAGGGCTCGCTGGGCGCGGTGGCGCGCCTTTCCGGGATGGAGGCCGGGCTCACGGGCTTCGTCCAGCGCTACGTGCTGACCGACGTGCGCGATCCGACAGTGGTGATCTCGGCGGATCCGCTCGCCGACGACTACCTCGTGCGCCGGGACGCGCTGTCCTACGGCCTCGAGCTGCTCGTGCGCCGGCCCGCGAGCGAGCGCCTGCACGGCTGGCTGGCCTACACGCTCTCGAACAACCTGCGCGCCTTCGGCGGCGGCGCGATCGGGCCGTCGGACTGGGACCAGCGGCACGTGCTCAACCTCGTCGTCGGCTACCGCGTGGGGCGCTACACGCTGGGCGGGCGCCTCCACTACAACACGGGCCGGCCCGTCCTCGTGGGCGATGCCCTGGGTGAGCGCTTCGTGCGGCTGCCGGATTTCTACGAGGTCGACGCGCGCATCGACAGGCGCTTCCTGTTCGACAAGTTCGCGCTCGAGGTCTACGTGGAGCTGGTGAACGCCACGCTCAACCCCCAGGTCGTCGGCCTGACACAGGAGAGCCCCGACCGCCCGCTGCGCGAGACGAGCTTCCGCATCGTGCTCCCGTCCATCGGCGTGCGCGCGGAGCTCTGAGCCCCGCGGCTCGACTCCGGCTCGTTAACGGCGGCGGCGGCGCGCCACGAGGGCGCACGCGAGAAGGAGCGCGCCCGCGAACGCACTGCCGGCGCTCTGAGACGAAACGGCGAACGCACAGCCGCCAGAGCTGGACTTCTTTTCGCCTGAGGCCCCGCCGGTCCCCGCGGCCGCGCCCGCGCTGCCGCTGGATCCAGAGCTGCCAGAGCTGCCAGAAGTGCCAGCGCTGCCCGATGCGGCGCCCGCGGCTCCGGTCGTGCCCGCGCTGGAGCTCCCGGCTGCTCCGGTGGAGCCCGAGACGCCGCCGGTGCCAGTGGTCCCTGCGGCGCCCGTCGCGCCCGTCCCCGCCGCGCCCGTGCTGCCCGCCGCGCCCGACGTGCCCGCAGCGCCCGAGGTGCCACCGCCGTCGTCCGCGACGCCGCCGTCGGCGCCCATCAATTGGAAGTCGAGGTAGTCGAGGTTCAGGTGCTGATAGCCGAGATCGATCCTGATGAGCTGGAGGCCCGCCTCGAGCGTGACCTTGGCGAAGTTCGGGTACGGCTTCCAATTGTGGTAATTGGCCGTGGTCGCCTCGTTCGGAAACACCGCCTTCCAGTCGGCCTGCATCGTGCCGTTGACGGAGATCTTCATCTCCATCGAGCCGTCGCCGCCCTCGCCCCCCGGCGGACCGTTGCCCGTCGAGAACGTGGAGCTGACCGAATACGTCCCGGCCGTCTTCACGTCGACGGTGTAATAGAACCAGTCACCGGGGTGAATCGACCCGATGTAGAAGTAGTGGTCGGTCGCGTTCGGGTACATCGTGCCGTCGAGCGCGGTGCCCGTGTCGTACCAGAGATCGTTGCGCGAGACGTCGGTCATGCACATCGTCGCCGTGGGCCGGTCGACGCGGTAACCGTCTCCGTTCTTGGTCGTGTAGTGCGAGTTCGCGTGGTACGCGACTCCCTCGCCACCCATGTCGTAGTTCTCGAGCTCGAGCCGGCCCGGAATTGCGTACGGGCCGGCTTTGACCGAGGCCGGAATCTTGCCGACGCCGCCGACCACCGCGGGGTCGAACGGCATCCCCTTGTAGCCGGAGGGGATGGCTGCGCGGGCGGCGATCGGAATCGAGAGGATCCCGGTGACGATGAGCAGACGGCGGCATTGATGGCGAGTCATGAATATCCCTTGGGCTTAGGAAAGCGGATCGCCCAGCCCGCATGGTGCGCGGGTGCGCACATCGATGCAACGCAGACCCATGCCGGTTGCTTGCCGTGGCCCGACCGTCAGACCTAGTATGTGCGCCTCGTCCGCTGCGAATCCCTGGGGTCGAGAGCCTGGCTCGTAGCGTCGTTCCGCGGCACGAGCCCGAAGAATGGAGAGGAAACAAAGCATGCTGAGCGGTGCTGGAGACATGCAGTCGAAGCCAGGTGTGCGTTCAGCGGTGCTCCCGCTCGTCGCCCTCGCGTGTTTCGGTTCGTTCGCCGCGTGCGGAAAGTCGTCGTCTGGTTCTCCCAGCGGCGCCGCAGGCAGCGGGGCAGGCGCCTCGGGGGCCACCGGCGCCGCGGGTAACAGCGCGGGCGTCGCGGGCAGCGTCGGCTCGACCGGCGCCGCGGGCGGCGGCGGCTCGACCGGCGCCGCGGGCAACCAGACCGGCGCGGCGGGGACCACGGGGGCGGCGGGCAGCGTCGGCTCGACGGGCGCGGCTGGCACCACCGGCGCCGCGGGCAGCGTCGGCTCGACGGGCGCGGCAGGGTCCACCTCGGGGGGCACGGTCGCCGTCTACACCCAGCACAACGACAACGGTCGATCGGGCGTGAACGCGAAGGAGACGATCCTGACGCCCGCCAACGTCAACAAGGCCACCTTCGGCAAGGTGTTCGCGCTGCCGGTCGACGGCTATCTCTACACCCAGCCGCTCTATGTGCCGAACGTCGCGATCCCGGGCAAGGGAACGCACAACGTCGTGTACGTGGCCACCGAGCACGACTCCGTGTACGCGTTCGACGCCGACACCAAGCAGGCGCCGCTGTGGCAGGTCAGCTTTCTCAGCGCCGGCGTGACGCCGATCCCCGAGGTCGAGACGAGCTCGCCGACGTTGAAGCCCGAGGTCGGCGTCACGGGGACGCCCGTCATCGACCCCGCGACGAACACGATGTACCTCGTCGCGGCCACGAAGGAGCCGGGGCCGAAGTACGTCGACCGCCTGCACGCGCTCGACATCACGACGGGCGCCGAGAAGTTCGGCGGGCCGGTCGTCATGACCGGCAGCGTCGCCGGAACGGGCCTCAACAACGCCATGAGCGCGCCCGGAATGGTCGTTCTCGATTCGCTCCGCGAGCTGCAGCGACCCGGCCTCGCCCTCGTCAACGGCACCGTCTACATCGCCTTCACGGGCAACGGCGATCACCTCAACTGGCACGGGTGGGTGTTCGGTTACGACGCGACGACGCTGGCCCAGAAGAGCGTCTATTGCACGACGCCGGACGCGGCGTCGGGCTCGATCTGGATGTCCGGTGCGGGCATCGCGGTGGACCCGAGCGGCAACATGTACGTCGAGACCGGCAACGGCACCTTCGACCTTCCTTCGGGCGGGCGCAACGCCAGCATGAGCGTCCTCAAGCTCGATCCCACCAACAAGATGGTCGATTGGTTCGCGCCGCACGACGCGATCGCGCTGTCCAACGCCGACGTCGATCTCGGGTCGACGGGCCCGATGATCCTGCCCGACTCCATCAGCGTTCCCGGGCACCCGCACCTCATGATCGCCAGCGGCAAGCCGGGATACCTCTACGTGCTGGACCGCGATTCGCTCGGGCACATCACGGGCGACGACAGCCAGATCGTCCAGAAGGTCGCCGTTCACCCCAACACGAACGGAAGCGGCTCCGGCGTCTACTCGCAGCCGATCTACTGGAACGGGTTCGTCTACACGAGCGCCGTGGGCGACAAGGTGAAGGCGTTCACCATGACCAACGGCGTCCTGTCGACCACGCCGGTGTCGCAGTCGCTGAACAACTTCTCGCAGCCGGGCGCCTTGACCAGCTTGTCGGCGAACGGGAACACCGCGGGCATCGTCTGGGCGGCGGAGGGCGACGGCTACCAGCCGACCGGCAACGCCGCCCTCCACGCGTACGACGCGACGGATCTTTCGAAGGAGCTCTGGAACAGCAACCAGGCCGCGGGCATGCGTGATCAAGCCGCCAAGGTGGCGAAGAACGCCGTGCCCACGATCGCGAACGGCCGTGTGTACTTCGGGACTCAGACGGAGCTCGAGGTCTACGGCCTGCTCCCCTGACGGGCCTCACGACGTTGCGCAGGTCAGGAGCCATCGCCGCCGCGCTCGCGCTCGCGCTCGCGGGATGCGCGAGCAAGGACCCAGGCCTGCCCGGCTCGAGCGGCTCGGCCGGCTCGCGCGGCTCGGCCGGCTCGGGCGGCTCGGCCGGCTCGGCCGGAAACGACGCGTCTGTCTCGGACGCAATGGCAGATCATCCTTCCGGCGGCGACTCCGACGCTGCGGTGGGCGTCGACGCCACTGACTCGCGCGCGGACGGCGCCAAGGACGTCTCGTCGGGCTGCGTCGCGCCGACGACGCGCGGCCAGTGCACGGTGCCCGCCAATGTCTATTGCCCCGTGCCCAAGCTCAGCCTCACGGGCTGCATGGACGCGACGAATCCCACCCAGCTCGCGTCCTACGTCATCCCGTACGAGGTCAACAGCCCGCTCTGGTCGGACTCGGCCGACAAGTCGCGCGGGTTCGTGCTGCCCGCGGGCGGGAAGATTCACGTGAAGGATTGCACCGCCAATCCCGACGAGTGCTCCAGAGGCCCCGCCGACACGGGCAAGTGGGTGCTGCCCGTCGGGTCGGTCATGGTGAAGAGCTTCATGTTCTCAGGAAAGCTCGTGGAGACGCGGCTGCTCGTTCATGCGGACGCGTACAACTGGTACGGCTACACGTACCAATGGAACGAGGCGCAAACCGAGGCCACCATCGTTCCCGATGCGCGCGTCGAGGTCATGTTCCACACCGGCGCCGACGCGGGCGTCGTCGACTGGCACTACCCGAGCCGCACCGACTGCGGTGATTGTCACACGCAGCCGGCCGGCGGGACGCTGGGGCCCGAGACCGACCAGATGAACCGCGTCGTCGGCGGCATGAATCAGATCGATCGCTTCGCGGCGATGGGGCTCTTCGACGCGCCTGTCCCCAAGCCCTACGAGAAGGCGCTCGTCACCCCGTACCCTGGGCAGCTCGGGTCACCGCCGGAGGGGGCGACGCTCGACGAGAGGGCACGTTCGTACCTCCACGCCAACTGCGCGCACTGTCACCGGCCGGACGCCGACATGAACGCCTTCGATCTGCGCTATGGCGTCTCGTTGCACGACACGATGACGTGCAATGCGCCCCTCACGATGGGCGACGTCGGCGTCCCTGACGCCGTCGTGCTCGCCCCGGGCCAGCCGATGAAATCGTCGATCTGGTTGCGAATGAACGCGCCCATCGGGATGTACAACAACCTCCACATGCCGAGGATCGCGAACTTTCAGTTCGACACCCAGGGCCTGCAGCTCATCTCGGACTGGATCAAGTCCGTGAAGAGCTGCCCCTGAGCGTCATCAGCGGTTCGAAGAGCTGGGATGATGCCCGCCCGATGGGGCCGAGGCGCCCCCGGTTGGCGCAGTGGGGCCGCTCGCGACGCAACACCCACTGCTGGTATCGTTCCCATTCCTCTTCCTTCCCCACCGTCAGGAGGACGCATGTCGCTTCAGCGCTTCGGGTTGATCTCCTTGGCCATCTCGCTCGCGACGGCGGCAGCTTGCACCTCCGGCGCGCCCGGCACCTCCGGCGGGGCTGGTCATCAGGGCGGCGGCGCCGGTACGACGGGCGCGGCCGGTGATGGAGGGCCCGGCGCGGCCGGCACGTCGGGC
>DASZUD010000231.1:0-73720 GCA_035548155.1 Polyangia bacterium | reverse complement strand
GGGGGGGCTCCCTACGTTCGCGCTTCGATGGTCGCTGGACCCTGCGTCCATAGCGGGGGAGAGCTCCCGACGCTGGCGCTGAAGGTCACTCGATCCTGCGTTCGTGCGCGAACGTAAGGAGCCCCCAAGGGGAGGGGCGGGGGACTCGGTCGGGCCGAGCTACCGACCGAAGAAAGCTCGCGTGTGCCCGTCCGCGGCGTCGTATTGGGCGAGGCCCGAGCGAGTCACCGGCCCCTCCGCCGCGCGACCGGAGAGAGCGCCTCCGCAGCGAGGTGCTTGTGCCCCACAGGGGGACGGGGAAGGTCAGAGCGCGGCGGGTGCGTCTTTGAGCTTGGTGAGGACTTCCTTGGCGGCCGTGACGAACCCCTGAACGTCGTCCAAGGTGTGGGCCAGCGAGACGAAGCCGGCCTCGAACTGGGCCGGCGGCAGCATGAAGCCGCGCTCGAGCATGCCGTGGAAGAATTTCGCGTAGAGGGTCGTGTCGGCCTTCTTCGCCGAGGTGAGGTCGACCACCTCTTCGGTCGTGAAGAAGAGGGTGAACGCCGAGCCGACGCGCTGGACGCGCGCCTTCGTGTTCGTGCGGCGGATCGCGCGCGACAGCTCGTCCTCCAGCGCGCGGCCCAGGCCCTCGAGCGCCACGAAGGCGCGCTCGTCGAGCCGCTTGAGCGTGGCCAGGCCCGCGGCCACGGCCACCGGGTTCCCCGACAGCGTGCCAGCCTGGTACACGGGGCCGAGCGGCGCCACGACGTCCATGACGTCGGCGCGGCCGCCGTAAATGCCGAGAGGCATGCCGCCGCCGGCGATCTTTCCGAGGCAGGTCAGATCGGGGCGCACGCCGAAGAGCTGCTGCGCGCCGCCGCGCGCGACGCGGAAGCCGGTGATGACCTCGTCGAAGATCAGCATCGTGCCCTGCTCGTCGCAGATCGACCGCAGCACCGGCAGGTAGGCGGGGCGGGGCAAGACCACGCCCATGTTGGCGGGGATCGGCTCGAGGATGACGGCCGCGATCTGGCCCTTGTTCTCGTCGAAGGCCGCGCGAATGGCGTCGAGGTCGTTGAAGGGGACGACGATCGTGTCGGCGACGGCGCCCTTGGGGACGCCCGCCGAGCCGGGGATGCCCAGCGTGACGGCGCCCGAGCCGGCGGCCGCGAGCAGCGCGTCGGCGTGGCCGTGATAGCCGCCGTCGATCTTCACGATCTTGTCGCGCTTCGTGAAGCCGCGCGCGGCGCGCAGCGCCGACATCGTGGCCTCGGTGCCCGAGGAGACCAGCCGCAGCTTCTCCATCGACGGCATCATGAACTGCACCATCTCGCCGAACTCGATCTCGCGCTGCGTGGGCGCGCCGAAGCTCGTGCCCGACGCGGCCGTGTGGACGATCGCGGCCACGACGTCGGGATCGGCGTGGCCCAGGATCAGCGGCCCCCACGAACCGACGAAGTCCGTGTAGCGGTTTCCGTCGACGTCGTAGACGTAGGGCCCGATGCCGCGCTGGATGAACACGGGCGACCCGCCCACGGCCTTGAACGCGCGCACGGGCGAGTTCACACCGCCGGGGAAGATCCTCTGCGCGCGCTCGAACAGCGCGGTCGATCGGGGCCGTTTCGGGCCGGGGTTCGTGGCCATCGCTAGTTGCCCTTCTCTTCGTCCTTATCGTCGTTTGCGCCGGCGTCCCCGTCTTCGCCCTCGTCGCCCGAATCCTCTTCGTCGCCTTCGTCCTCGCCCGCCTCGTCGCCCAGATCTTCGGCGGCCAGCGGCTGCGACTGCTGCTCGGCCCGCGCCGCCGCGACCTCGGGCGCCACCTCCGTCTCGCCCTCTTCTTTCTCGGCGAGGCGCTCGAGGGCGACGACCTTCTCGGCCTCTTCGAGGCGGATGAGGCGCACGCCCTGCGTGTTGCGGCCGATCGTCGGGATGCCGTCGACCGGCATGCGGATGAGCTTCCCGCCGTCGGTGATCAGCATGAGATCGTCGTCGTCGGTGACGATGCGCAGGTTGACGACCTTGCCGTTGCGCTCGGTCGTCTTGATGGCGATGACGCCCTTGCCGCCGCGGTTCTTCGTCGGGTAGTCCGAAGTCGGCGTGCGCTTGCCGTAGCCGCGCTCGCAGACGGTCAGCAGCGTCGCCGGCGCGTCGCGCGGGATGACGGCCATGCCGACGACCTGGTCGTCGTCCTCGCGCAGGCGGACGCCGCGCACACCGCGCGCCGTACGGCCCATGGGGCGCACCTTCTCCTCGGGGAACCGGACGGCCCAGCCGTCGCGCGTGCCGATGAGGATGTCCGACGCGCCCTCGGTGATGCGCACGCTCACGAGGTCGTCGTCCTCGGCGATGCCGAGGGCGATGATGCCCGAGGCGCGCACGGCCGAGAACGAGTTGAGCGACGTCTTCTTGATCATGCCCTTGCGCGTGACCATGACGACGAACGCGCCCTCGGAGAACTCGCGCACGGGCAAGAGCGCCACGACGCGCTCGCCGTCCTGCAGCGGCACCAGGTTGATGAAGGCCTTGCCCTTCGCCGTGCGGCTGGCCGCCGGGACCTCCCACACCTTCTTCGTGTAGGCGCGGCCCTTGTTGGTCAGCATCAGGATCGTGTCGTGCGTCGACGCGACGAACAGCTGCGCGACGAAGTCCTCCTCGTGCGTGGCCGCGCCCGTGACGCCGCGCCCGCCGCGCCGCTGCGCCTTGTAGTTCGACTTGGCGTTGCGCTTGACGTACCCGCCGTGGGTGACGGTGACCACCATCTCCTCTTCGGCGATCATGTCCTCGACGTCGATCTCGCCCTCGACGTCCTGGATGACCGTGCGGCGGTCGTCGGCGTACTCGCTCTTGATCTCCTCCAGCTCGGTGGTGACCACCGACATGAGGACGGCGTCGCTGCCCAGGATCTCCTCGAGGCGCGCGATGAGCAGACCCACCTGCTTCATCTCCTCGATGAGCGCCTCGCGCTCGAGGCCGGTCAGCTTGGCGAGCCGCATGTCCAGGATCGCCTGCGCCTGCCTCGCCGACAGGTCGAAGCTCTCCATGAGGCCCGTCTTGGCCGCCTCGGTGTCCTTCGACGACCGGATGAGGTCGATCACGGCGTCGATGTTGTCGACGGCGATCTTGAGGCCCTCGAGGATGTGCATCCGCTCGCGGGCCTCGCGCAGCTCGAACACGGTGCGGCGCGTGACGACGTCCCGACGGTGAGCGATGAAGTGCTGCAGCGCCTGCTTCAGCGAGAGGATCTGCGGGCGGCCGTCGACGATCGCCAGCATGTTGATGCCGAACGACTCCTGCAGCGGAGTCATCTTGAACAGGTTGTTCTGGACGACCTCGGGCACGGCGTCCTTCTTGAGGTCGATCACCATGCGCATGCCGTCGCGATCGGACTCGTCGCGGATGTCCGAGATGCCCTCGATGCGCTTCTCGCGCACGAGCTCGGCGATCTTCTCGATGAGGCGCGCCTTGTTGACCTGATACGGGATCTCGGTGGCGACGATCGACTTGCGGCCCGTCTTCGGGTGCTCCTCGATGTCGGTCTTGGCCCGCATGAGCACGGCGCCGCGGCCCGTGGCGTAGGCGGAGCGGATGCCCGCGCGCCCGCAGATGAAGCCGCCCGTGGGGAAGTCGGGGCCCGGCACGACGGCCATGAGCTCCTCGAACGTCGCGTCCGGGTTCTTGATGAGCAGGATCGTGGCGTCGATCATCTCGCCCAGGTTGTGGGGCGGGATGTTGGTCGCCATGCCGACGGCGATGCCGGCCGCGCCGTTCACCAGCAGGTTGGGGAACCGCGCCGGCAGGACGGTCGGCTCGACCTCCTTGTCGTCGTAGTTCGGCTGGAAGTCGACGGTCTCCTTCTCGATGTCGGCCAGCAGCTCGCCGCCGATCTTGCGCATGCGGCACTCGGTGTAGCGATAGGCGGCCGGCGGATCACCATCAATCGAGCCGAAGTTGCCCTGGCCGTCGACCAGCATGTAGCGCATCGCGAAGTCCTGCGCGAGGCGCACGAGGGCGTCATAGGCGGCCGTGTCGCCGTGCGGGTGGAACTTGCCGAGGACGTCCCCGACGACGCGCGCGCATTTGATGTACGCGCGGTTCCACACGTTGTTCATCTGCTGCTGCGTGTAGAGGATGCGGCGGTGGACCGGCTTCAAGCCGTCGCGCACGTCCGGGAGGGCGCGCGAGACGATGACGCTCATGGCGTAATCCATGAACGCCGACTTCATCTCCTCCTCGATGGCGATCGGGAGTCTGTTGCCGGAGAAGGGGGCTGCGCCGTCCGCGCTCATGACCGTCCTTTATACGGGAAACACCCGGGCGCTACCAGCGCCCAAGTGTCGGAGATCGTCACGGTTTGCAGCCGGTCTTCACGGGGTCGTCGTAGTACTGGGCGGTGATGGACGCGTTCAGCGTCGCGGCCTTCCCGTCCAGCGTCGTGAACGTGAACGTCGTGCCTTTCCACGTGAACATCGTCACCGCGCCGGAGGCCTGGTCGGTCGTGTTGCGCGAGCACATCTGGCCCGGTTTGATCGTCGCGGTGCTGCCGCTCTCGTTCATGACCCAGTTGCAGAAGTAGCTGGCGACGAGGTTGCCGTTGGTCTTCGACACCTGGACGTAGTCGTTCGCGAGGTCGAGCGTTCGGCTCGAGCCGTCGGTGCAGGCCGTCGTCTGGCTGCTGCCCGATTGGTAGAACCACTGGCCGAGGAACTTGCCGTCGGGGTTGGGGCCGAGGTCGTTCTTCAGCGTGCCCTGGATGGTGACCGTGCAGGTTCCCGCGCAAGTGGCGCCACCGGCGCCGGTGGTCCCGGCGGCGCCCGTGGTCCCGGCGGCGCCGGTGGTCCCGGCGGCGCCCGTGGTCCCGGCGGCGCCGGTCGTCCCGCTCTTCTTGTTGCAGAGGTTCGACGCCGTGTCGCAGGAGTACCCGTCCGGGCAAAGCTGATTCGACGAGCAGTGCAGCTTGCCCGAGTCGAAGTCGGGCGAGTAGGTGCAGCGCGCCGCCGCCAGGAGGAAGGCGCCGACGAGCCCCGCTTTCGTCAGAGAGCGCATCAGAACGTCACCCGCAGCGACAGGCCCCCGCCCGTCGACGAGGCGACCGGCGTCAGCGACGCGCGTTCTTGCGCGGCCGCGTGGCGCCCGTAGAAGAACAGCACGCCGCCCGTCGCGGCCGTGAGCACGCCCAGAGTCATGAATGCCGCCTCGGCTTTCTGGTAGTTCTTGCCGCGTTGCTCGACCTTCGGGTCGAACGTGCCGCCCTTGTTCGCGGTGTCGTTGACGTCGTTGGCCGCGCCTACGGCGGCTCCGCCGTAGATCGCGCCGATGACGAAGAGCCCGGCGCCCACGCCCGCGACGATCGCGCCCGCGCGGATCATCGTGTGGTGGTCGTCGGGGATCTGGGGCGGGGGCGCGTACACCGTCGGCGTCCCCGGCGCGGGCGCGACGTACTCGGGCGGAGGCGCCGCAGGAGGCGCTCCCGGCGGCGGCGCGGCCGGCTGCACGGGCTCGACGGGCGTCGTCGCGGCCGGCGGCGCCGTGGTCACCGGCGGTTGCGCGTTGCCGCCCGGCGGGATCGTCTGGTTGGGCGGCGTCGTCTGCGCGGCGTTCTTCTGGTTCACCAGCGTCTCGAGCTGCTTGATGCGGTCGTCGATCTCGGCGCGGTTCGGCGCCTTGGGCACGTAGCGCAGGTACGTCCGGTAGAAGCGCAGCGCCTGCTCCGGGTTCCCGGCCAGCCGGTTCGACTGCGCCAGGTTGTACAGCAGCGCGGGGTCGTTCTTCAGCTCGTAGGCCGCCTCGAACTCGTGGATGGCCTCGGTGTACTTGCCGAGGTCGTAGTACGACGTGCCCTTCTGGTAGTGCTCGCGCGCTTGCGCGGCCGTCGATTCATCCGCGGCGCGCGCGGGAGCCGCCGCAGCCGGGACCAGGACCGACACCAAGAAGAGAGGTAGGAGCAGGTGGCGCAGGGTACGCATGGCGCGGCCCCATTATCGGTCAACTTTGCGAGTGCGCGCCAGTGACATCGCGCACCGGCCGGACCGGCTCAGCGCGGGATCAGGTGGCCGGCGCTGGCCTCGAGCCGCCGGTACTCCTCGATCTGCGCCAGGAACACGGGGACGATCTCGGGGTCGAACTGCGCGCCGATGCAGCGCTCGATCTCGCCGCAGGCGATGTCGTGCGGCAGCGCCTTGCGGTAGGCGCGGTCGCTCGTCATGGCGTCGTAGGCGTCGGCGATGGCGACGATGCGGCCGATGAGCGGGATGTGGTCGCCCATGAGGCCCTGCGGGTAGCCCGAGCCGTCCCACGCCTCGTGGTGGCAATAACAGCCCGGCACGATGTCGCGCATGAACGGGATGGGCTCGAGGATGCGCTTGCCCTTCGCGGGGTGCGACCGGAACATGGCCAGCTCTTCGGGCGTCAGCTTGCCCGGCTTGTTGAGCTTGTCGTTGCGGATGCCGATCTTGCCGACGTCGTGCATCAGGCCCACCTTGACGACCGTATCGATGTCGCCCTGGGTCATCTTGAGGCCAATGGCGATGAGGCGCGCGTAGGTCGCCACGCGCTCCGAGTGGCCGCGCGTGTAGCGGTCCGACTCTTCCAGCGCGTGGGCGAAGCCGATGATCGTCTGCTTGAAGTTCTCCTCGAGCGAGATGTTCGCGAGGGTGAGATCCTTGTTCGCGTCGACGAGGTTCTCGTACAGACGCGCGTTCTCGATCGAGAAGGCCGCGCGGCTGGCCAGCACGTACAGCATCTTGCGCTGGCCCTCGGAGAACTTGTTGCCGCGCGTGTAGCTGTACGCGTTCAGCATGCCGATGATGCGGCTCTTCAGCTTCAGCGGGATGCTGCAGAACGAGACGAGCCGGCGCTCGAGATCGGGCGGCGACGCGAGGAAGCGGTACGATCGGCTGCCGTGCACCAGCAGGGGACGGTCGTCCTTGAAGAGCGGGATCACCTCTTCCAGGTTCAGCGCGGGTGCCTCGATCGACGGCTCGTGGCGCTGCGAGACCTTGCGCATGCGCTCGGTGAAGCGGCCCTCGTGGTGCGGATCCTCGAGCAGCAGGCTGACGACGTCGGCGTCGACGGTGTCGATGGTGGCGTCGAGCACGAGATCGAGCACGGTGTCGACGTTGAGCGACGTCGCGATCGCCTCGCTGATCTTGTAGATCGACAGCGCGTCCTTGAGGCGGATGTTCTCGTGCTGCAGGCGCTGGCGGTCCAGCCCCCGCTGCACGATGTGCATGACCTCCTCGACCTTGAACGGCTTGAGGATGTAGTCGTAGGCGCCGCGCTTCATCGCCTCGATCGCCGTCTCGACGGTGCCGAAGCCCGTCATGATGACGGTCAGCACGGGCAGGCTCTCCTCGGTGATCTTCTGGATCAGCTCGAGGCCGCCCATGTTGGGCATCTTCAGGTCCGAGATGACCAGGTTGTAGCTGCGGCGGTGCAGCTCCTTCAGGGCCTCGACGCCGTCCTCGACCGTGTGGACGACGTAGCCTTCCATGTTGAGGAAGTCCGCGAGGATCTCGCGAATGACCTTCTCGTCGTCGACGACGAGGATGCGCGGCGTTTCGGGCGCGCCCATCGGCTCCGAAGGCTGCGCCTCGGCCGCCGCGACCTCCGCCTCATGCTGGGCGACGGCGTCGGCGAGCAGGGCGTCGCGACCGCCTGTTCCGCTCGTACTCAAGGATTCCCCATACTTCCCGGTTCACCACCGGTCCCCCGAGAGTAGATCAGCCCCTGGGCCGTTACCAGCGCAAGGTTGCGCGTCGCGCTACGGCGCTACTGGCCGGCGCCGTCGAACGCGTAGAGGCACTGCGAGTAGTCGGTCGCGCAGAACTCGGTGTGGCCCTGGTCGTCGACGAGGATGCTGTGCGAGCCCATGTACCAGGGGGCCGGGTCCGTCAGCAGGCCGTGCGTGCTGGTCTTGATCTCGAACGGGTAGGGGCCCGGCCAGCCGAGCATCTTCGTCTCGTTCGTGTAGTCCATGTAGCGGCCGTCCATCTTCCCGAAGATCGCGTACGCACGCGAGCCCGGCGTCGCCGAGGCCGTGCGGATCCACGTCGCCTCGGGGTGCCCCTCGTTCCACGGGCCCGAGCCGACGACCACCAGGCCGAGGCGCACGTACACGCTGATGACCGCGGCGTGCGTCGCGCCGTACGAGTAGCCGAAGAAGCCGCAGTCGCTCCAGCGCACGGTGCCGTCGGGGTTCAGGTACCAGTCCCAACCGCCCATCGGGTCGACCTGGGCCAGGTGCTTGATGCCGCGCATGACGCGCTCTTCGATCGAGTTCGCGCGCGTGACCTGCACGTTGGCCGTGCAGTTGTCGTCTCCGCACGAGGGCACGCGGCCCTTGCCGTCGAACTGGTTCATGCGCGTGTTCCCGACGGTCGCCGGATCGATCGCGCGCGGGTCCGGCTTGTTGGGCGCGCCGGGAATGCTGCTCTGGTAGGCCACGTCGAACTCGTGGTAGCCGCGGGAGGCGATCCACCCGCTGGTGCCGAGCCCCGGGCCGCCGCCGATGCCCGGCAGCAGCACGATGAGCTTCCACTTCGTCGGCTTCGAGCTGTCGAAGCGCCCATGCTGGCTCTCGCCCTGGTGGCCCGCGTTCGCCATCGGATCCAGCGAGGCGGCCGTGAAGGTGATGTCGCGCTGGGGCTTCCCGCTGTACATGCCGATCGTCGGCTTCGGCGGCCGAGGAGAATCTTCGCCGATGCCGGGCGCGGTCACGCCGTTGGCGCCGCCGTCGCTGACGGGCGCATCGACGACCCCGGACCCTGCGCCGCCGTCGGTGGGCCCGCCCGAGCCGCCGCCGCCGCTGGTGCCAGCCGTGGCCGAGCTGCCGCCGCCGCCGCTGGTTCCCGCGGTGTCCGAGCTGCCGCCTCCGCCGGAGGTGCCCGCCGCCGAGCCCGAGCCGCCGCCGCCGTCACCGGCGGCCGACGAGGTGCCGCCGCTGCCCGACGTCCCTGCGGTGCCCGCGGTGCCCGTGCCGGCGCCGCCGCTCGTGCCCGCCTGGCTGCCCGACACGCCTGCCGCCCCGGTTTGAACCTTGCCGCCGCTCGTGCAGGCGAGGGCTCCGACCGTTGCGAGCGAGACCATGGCAACGACCCACGAACGGTTGTGATTCGACATCGAAACCAAGGTATCACGTCGTGGATCGCGGGCGTTGCGTGGCGGCCTGCGGCGACGCGCGGGCGAGCAGTTCGCCCAGAGCATTTGGTAGAAGGACCCGTCAGGGCGCGAGGAACGAGCCCGCGCCGAGCATCTGGTCGTTCTCGACGCTCACGATCAGCCCTTCATCTTCTGGTGCGCCGCCGCGAGGTCCTGCCACTTCTTCTCGGAGCTCTTCGCGTCCTTCTCGGCTGACGCGGCCTTCTTCTTGGCCGACTGCCAGTCCTCGTCGCGGTCCTTCCACTGATCCTCGTAGTTGCCCACCGAGAAGTCGCCGTCGGGCTTGATGCCCTTCTGCTGGGCGAGCTTGGCCTTCTCGAATTCGACCTTCGCCTGGGCCGCGGCGACGTGCGCCTCGGCGGCGTCGCGCGTCGCCTTCAGCCAATCCTTCTTGTCGTCGAGCCACTCGAGCTTCTGCTCGGCCACCTTGACGCCGAGGTCCGCGGCTTCCCGGTTGTGGTGCGCGGCGTTCGCGAGGTTTTCGTTGCGCTGCTGGATCGCGCTCTCCTGCGCGGCGTTGGCCTTCTCGATCTCCAGGTTGGCCTGGTCGCGCTCTGCGACGGCGATGTCGCGGTCGCGCTTCCACGCCTCGAGCTGCGAGTCTGCCGTGCGCTCCTCGCTCTTGGCCACCTCGAGATCGTTCTGCGCGGCGAACACGCCCTGCCGATCGCCGGCCGGCACCGCGTCCAGCGCGCCGTCGTCGATGCGGTACTTGAGGCCCCCGCCGCAGCCCGCCGCGAGCGCGGCCACGACGGACGCCACCATGGTCAACGAGCGAATGCGCATGGGCAGAATGGTGAAGGGGGGAGCGCCTTGGCGTCAAGCGCGCGAGTTAACCGAGTCTCGTTGCGTCTGAAACCCGGACGTAACAAACGCCCCGTAGTGTGGCGTTGCTCCGCTCGACGGAGCGTCGATGTCGTCGCCAGTCTCGATCGCGCTCGCTCTCGGAGACGTCCCCTGACGGACGGAGGCGGTGAGGTCGGGGTCGTGGTGACGTCGGGCGCGGTCGGCGCTCCGGAGCGCGTCACCGCGTCGCACACGCAGGCGCACCACGCGCCCTCGTCGCTGGCGAAGCTCGCCTTCGGGGCGCTGGGGATCGTCTACGGCGACATCGGCACGTCGCCGCTCTACGCCGTGAAGGAGTGCGTGACGATGCCCCACGGCGTCGCGCCCGCCCCGGCGAACGTGCTCGGGCTGGTGTCGCTGATCTTCTGGTCGCTGACGTTCGTCGTCACGATCAAGTACCTCTACTTCGTCATGCGCGCCGACAACGACGGCGAAGGCGGCGTGCTGGCGCTGATGGCGCTGGTGGCGCGCCCGAAGGATGGAAAGCCCAGCAAGGGCGGACGCTGGACGCCGCGCCTCGTGCTGCTGGGCCTGTTCGGCGCGGCGCTGCTGTACGGCGACGGCGTCATCACGCCCGCGATCTCGGTGCTGTCCGCCGTGGAAGGCCTCGAGGTCGCGACGTCGGCGTTCCATTCGCTGGTCGTTCCGCTGACGTGCCTCATCCTCGTGGCGCTGTTCTGGGTGCAAAAGCGCGGGACCAGCGGCATCGCCACGGTGTTTGCGCCCGTGACGCTGGCGTGGTTCGTCGCGATCGCCGCCGTCGGCGTGCCGTGGATCGCGCGGGCGCCCGAAATTCTCCGCGCCGTGAACCCGATGCACGCGGCCCGCTTCTTCGCCCGGCACGGCGGCCATGGCTTCCTCGTGCTGGGGTCGGTCGTCTTGTGCGTGACGGGCGGCGAGGCGCTCTACGCCGACATGGGGCACTTCGGCACGCCCGCGATCCGGCGCGCGTGGCTGGCCTGCGTGTTCCCCGCGCTGCTGCTCAACTACTTCGGGCAGGGCGCGCTCCTGCTGCTGAAGCCGGCCGCGGCCGAGAGTCCCTTCTACGCGATGGTGCCGGCGCCGCTGCTGATCCCGATGGTGGCGCTCGCCACGGCGGCCACGGTGGTGGCGTCGCAGGCGCTGATCTCGGGCGTGTTCTCACTGACGCGCCAGGCGGTCCAGCTCGGCTACTTGCCGCGCGTCACCGTCGTGCACACCTCGGCGCGCACCGAAGGGCAGATCTACATCCCCGAGGTGAACTGGCTGCTGATGGGGGCGTGCGTCGTGCTGGTCCTGGCGTTCCAAGAGTCGGGGCGCCTCGCGGCGGCGTACGGCATTGCCGTCACGGGCACGATGGGCATCACGTCGATCCTCTTCGCGGCGCACGCGCGGCGCGCCTGGGGCTGGAGCCACGCGAAGGCCGACGCGCTGCTTTGCGCGCTGCTGGTGTTCGATCTCTCGTTCTTCGCGGCGTGCTCGGCGAAAATCGCCAACGGCGGCTGGTTCCCGCTGCTGGTCGCCTCGGCCGTGTTCACCGTGATGACGACCTGGAAGTCCGGCCGCGCGCGCCTGGCGGCGCGGCTCGACGCCGACTCACTTCCGCTCGAGGCGTTCCTCGAGGACCTGCGCGTCTACAACCCGCACCGCGTCTCGGGCACGGCCGTGTTCCTCACGTCGGTGAGGCGCGGGACGCCCAGCGTCTTGTTGCGCCACTTCAAGCACAACAGGTCCATCCACCAGAAGGTCGTGCTGCTGTCGATCGTCACCGACGCCGTGCCCGAGATCGCGCCCGACGAGATCGTTCACATGAAGGACTTCGGCCTCGGCTTCTGGGGCGTGACGGCCCACTACGGCTTCATGCAGAGCCCCGACGCGATGGAGGTGCTGCGCGCCCTGAAGAAGAAGGGCCTCGAGCTCGACATCGCGGACACCAGCTTCTACGTGGGGCGCGAGACGATAGTCACGCCCACCGTGGCCGGCAAGGCCTTCGCGCCGTGGCGGCGCGCGCTGTTCCGTTTCTTGTCGCGCAACGCCCGCTCGGCGTCCGAGTTCTTCGCGATCCCGGCGAACCGGGTCGTGGAGATTGGGGCGCAGATCGAGTTCTAGCGCCCCCGCCCCCCGGCTCTCTCCGATCGCGGGGCGGAGCTGACGTGGCGGTCAGGGCGAGGTGAGCCGGTACGGCCCGGTCCCGCGCTCGCGCGGCGGGAGCTTGGAGAGCGACTCGAACTGGGAAAAGAACTCGCGCAGCTTCTCTTTGCGCGCGTCGTCGATGTAGTCGAAGTTCGTCCCGCGGTCGACGACCTCCCAGAAGTGCTTCGACGTGATCCCGAGCAGCTCGTCGCGGATCGAGCGCAGCCGCTCGGCCGACTCCTGGGCCATGTCCTCGTAGATCGCGCGCGCGTACGCCGCGTGCCCGCGCAGGAGGTAGAACGTCGCCAGCTTCGCCTGCGCCTTGCGCACGCCGCGCAGCGCCTTCTCCTCGGCCGACGTCTCCGCCTCCTTGTCGATCTCCAGGAAGATCGCCAGCAGCCGGTCGTGTGACGGCGCGAAGCGCTCGCACGCCTCCTCGCACAGCGTGCACAGATCGTACGCGGCCGTCTCGGTGACGAAGCCCAGGCCCTGCGCGTGCGCCAGCTGCGCGTAGTACTTGAAGTGGCCGGCCACCTCTTCCAGCGCGGCGCTCAACCATGGGGCGGTCGTCGCCGGCGCGCGCAGCATCGCCTCGGCGAGCTGCCGGTACTGGTGCAGCACGTTGTAGGCCGTGCGCACGTCGCGCGCGTTCAGCGCGGCGCGCAGGTACGTGTTCATGAACTTGGTCGTCAGCGCCAGCACCTCGCGATCGCGCGCGTCGATCGCCGCCTCGCCCACGTAGCGGGTGTCTATGGCCACGACGTGCGTCATCTCGGGCAGGGTCTTCAGCGCCTCGGAGAACACCTCGCGGATCTGGCGCAGGCCCATCCACTCGAGCCAGGTGCGCTCGCTCGCCAGCTCGTCCAGCGACTCGGGCGCCATGGCCACGAAGTCGGGGTGGGCGCGCAGCGCGCGCCCGAGGACGAACCACGCCGAGCCGAGGCCCTGCTTCTCGGGCAGGTAGTCGACCAGCACGGTGCGCAGCGCCACGGTGGCGTCGGTCGCGATCGTCTTCTCCTTCTGCGCGAGCGCGTTCATGGCGATCCCCGCGAGCTGCTCGAGCCCGCCCACGGCGCGCATCTGCCGCGCCTCGAGCGCGGCGCCCTTCGCCTCTGCGTCAGGGACGCGCTTGCGCGGCGCCGCGCTCTCGAGCGTCTGCTTGCCGAGCCGCGCGATCACCTTCTCGGGGTCGAGGAAGTCGAACACGTACGCGAAGTAGGGCACGAGGACCAGCAGGCTGGCCGTCGCCATGACCAGCGCGGCCGTCACCGTGGCCTGCGGCACGTAGTCCTTCCCGATGCCGAAGCTGACCCACAGCGCCTCGATGCACGCGATCACGAAGAACCCCATGACGAACAGGTTCGTGCGGTCGTGGAAGAACATGTCCGTGACGCGCGACGTGTACCGGTTCGCCGCGAGCTGCACGACGATCGAGACGACCGTGATGGCGATGCCCAGAACGGCCGCGATCACCTGCGCCAGGCTGCCCAGCGCGTTCTGCATCGTCTCGGCGTCGTAGTCGAAGAGCTGCGCGAACGGCCCACCCGGGTTGCGGTGCGCCGAATCGAGGACGAAGTAGTCGATCAGCCAGAACGCCAGGAAGACGCAGATCGCGAACCCGGTCAGGAGCGCGAGCGTCAGGACGGGCCCGCTCTTGCGAGGCGAAAGGCTCGATGCCGCACCGGAGGCCATCGCCCGGCATGTTAGCCTATGGGCCGCTCCATGCTCCTCGCCATCGACATCGGGAACACGAACCTCGCCTTCGGGCTGTTTGAGCTGGGGCCCGGCGGCGTGGGAGCCTTGCGGGCCGACTGGCGCATCGAGACGCGAGCGTCGCGCACGGCGGACGAGTACGCGGCGCTCCTGTCCGAGCTGTTCCGTCTCGCGAGCCTCGAGATGCGCGCCGTGACCGCCGTCGCCGTGTCGTCGGTCGTGCCGCCCGTGCTCTTCCCGATCGAGCTGCTCTGCCGCAAGCACCTCGAGGTGGAGCCGCTCGTCGTGGGGCCCGGCACGAAGACCGGCATGCCGATCCTCTACGAGAACCCGCGCGAGGTGGGCGCCGACCGCATCGTCAACGCCGTCGCGGCGTACAAGCGTTGGCCGGGCGGCGCGATCGTCGTCGACTTCGGCACGGCGACGACCTTCGACGTCGTCACGGCCCGCGGCGAGTACGCGGGCGGCGTGATCGCGCCCGGCGTGATGGTGTCGTCCGACGCGCTCTTCTCGGCGACGGCGAAGCTCCCGCGCGTCGAGATCGCGAGGCCGCGCGCCGCCGTGGGGCGCAACACCGTCGCCAGCATCCAGGCAGGCCTCGTCTTCGGCTACGCCGGCCTCGTCGACGCGATCGTCGATCGCATCAAGGCCGAGGTGGACTTCTCGCCGCGCGTCGTCGGCACGGGCGGCTTGGCGCCGCTCATCGCCAAGGAGACGCGCACGATCCAGGAGTGCGACGACATGCTCACGCTCCAGGGCCTGGCGCTCATCTACGAGCGCAACCGGTAGCGACGACCATGGCCGACGAGACCGCCACCGCCGCCCCGCCCCGCCAGCCGCTGCGCGGGCTGCTGGGGCGCGTGGGGCAGATCCTGCTGGCGCCGCGCGCGGCGCTCGAGCGCATCGATCGTCAGGGCGGCGGGCTCCACGACGCGATCTGGCTGGTCGCGCTGGCGACGGTGACGTTCCGCTTTCCGCTGCTGTTCGAGGCGCTGCTGGGGCTGTCGGCGCCCAGCATGGACGCGCTCTTGCGCGTCGTCTCCGTCGCGGCGAACGAGATCGTCGCCGCGGCCTGGGTCGTGCTGCCGGCTTCCGTCGCGATCACGCTGCTCGCGGGTGCGCGCCGCGACTCGTCGCGCGACCTCGAGCTCGGCGCCGCCTGCTACGCGCCCTGGTTCGCCGCGACCAGCGCGTTCCGCGTCGTCGAGGAGCTCACGGGCGCGCGCCCGTGGCCGGTCTGGGGCGCGCGCGCCGGCGCGATCGCCGTGACGCTGCCGGCGTTCGTGTGCGCGATCATCGTGGCGCGCCGGCGCACCGGCACGTTCCCGGCGCCGGTGATCGTCTCGCCGGGCCGCCGCGCGCGCCTCGCGGGCCTCGCCGTCGCGGGCGTCGCCGCCGTGGCGCTGGCCGGCAACCTCGTGTGGTCGGCGCGGCACCTGCGCGCGCTCCTGCCCGTGCGCAGCGGCCAGGCGGCGCCGCGGTTCACGCTCGCTCGCGCCGACGGTCAGCCGGGGGAGATCTCGCTCGCGGCGCTGCGCGGGCAGGTGGTCGTGCTCGATTTCTGGGCCACGTGGTGCCCGCCGTGCCTGGCGATGCTGCCCACGCTGCACGAGCTTCACGCCGAATGGAGCGGTCGGGGCGTGACGTTCCTGGGCATCAACTCCGACGGCGGCATCGAGCCCGAGGCCCTGCGCGCCTTCCTGCGCGAGCACGACGTCCCGTACCCCGTCGGCATCGACGAGGGCGAGATCAACGGCCTCTACAAGGTCCGCTCGCTGCCCACCATGATCATCATCGGCAAGGACGGCGCCGTACGTGGAACCTTCGTGGGCTTCACGCGCAAGGGCACGATCGCGAACGCGCTCGAGGACGCCGTCGCGGCGTCTCCCTAGTCATTCGCGGCGAGCGATCTCTTCGACGAAGTAGGCGCTGCGATGGCGGGCATTGGGCAGGTGGCTGTCCCAGCAGGAGGCCGAGCAGAAGACCAGCTTCACGCGGCCGGAGTTGCACGTGCTGACCGAACACTTGATGACCTTGGCCCCGACGGCGATGGGCTTTCTGCACATGGAGCAGACGAACGCGGGAGACGTCGACATGAGTGCCCTAACGTAACCCTTTCGCGCCGGATGTCGAGCGGGGAGCTTGGTCAACGCGCGAGAATTGCCGCGTTTTCTGCGATAAAATGACGGCCGCGTGCGTCTCCCGGGGCTCATCTTCGCCGAGCTGACGATCGCCGCAGCGGTGCTGGGCAGCGGCGGCTGGGGGATCATGCGCCTTTCGCACGGCGCGCGCGCGGTGCTGGCGGCGCGCGCGCGCGAGGCCCAAGGGCCCGCGCCGCTGTCCGCGCGCAAGGATCTGTCGGCGCTGCCCGATCCCGTGATCGCGCTCGAGGCGGCCGGCACGTTCCTGGGCATGTCCGACGAGCTCCTGCTCCAGCGCGTGCGCACGCTGCCCATCGTGCGGTTCAAGGTGAACCACGGCGGGTCGTCGCTGTCGTTCCGCATCGAGTTCGCCGACGGCTCGCGCGCGGCCTGGAAGCCGAACCAGACGAACCTGCAGACGATCCCGCGCAAGGAGGTGGCGGCGTACCGGCTGAACCGTCTGCTGGGGCTCAACGCCGTGCCCCCGGCCGCGCCGCGCGTCGTCGCGCACGACGAGCTGCTGAGCCACCTTCACCCCGAGAGCGTCCCGCTGATCCCGCGCATCGAGGCCGAGACGATCTTCGGCCCCGGCGGCAAGACCGTCGGCACGGCTTCCTACTGGATCCCCGTCATCAAGGACTCCGGGTTCGACACGCCCGAGGGGCAGCGCCTCGCGCAGACCTGGCTGTCCTTGGGCCAGGCCATTCCCGCCGACAAGCGCGACATGGCCGCCCAGCTCTCGGACCTGGTCGTGTTCGACTTCCTCACGGACAACCCGGACCGCCTCTCGGGCGGCAACATGAAGATGTCGCCCGACGGCAAGCAGCTCTACTACATGGACAACACGATGTCCTTCTACGTCGAGCCCACGGGCAAAACGAAGGCTCGCGACGCGCTCATGCGGACGCAGCGGTTCTCGCGAGGGACCTACCAGGCGCTCGACCGCATCAGCGTGCCGACGCTCGAGCGCGTGCTGTCCGAGGAGACCGGGACGCCCTACGAGATCCTCACGCCCGCCGAGATCCGCGCCGTCGTCGCGCGCCGCGACGTCGTCCGGCAGTACGTCACGGTGCTGGTCAAGCAGTTCGGCGAGCGCGACGTGTTCGCGTTCCCCTGAGGAGCGTTCAGGCCCGTAACGCGGCGTGCCGGCTGGTGTTCGCGGGGCCCCGAGCGCCCGTTCGTTCGCCGCGGGCGCATCTGCTAAGCTGCCGCCCCTTCATCAAATGAACGTCCATTTCGTTTCGCTCGGCTGCCCGAAAAACCGCGTCGACACCGAGGTCATGCTCGGGCATGCCACGGGCGCCGGTCACTCGATCGTGGCAGCCGCCGAGGACGCCGAGGTGATCGTGGTGAACACCTGCGGCTTCATCGGCGAAGCCAAGCAAGAGTCGATCGACGCCATCCTCGAGATGGCGCGCCACAAGGAGGGCGGCAAGTGCCAGCGCCTCGTGGTGACCGGGTGCCTCTCACAGCGGTACCCGAAAGAGCTCGCCGACGAGATGCCCGAGGTGGACGAATTCCTCGGCACGGACGAGGTGGGCGCCATCAACGAGGCGATCAGCGGGGCCGAGCGCCGCGTGCGCGTCGCCGAGACGCCGCGCTACCTCTACGACGACATCGCGCCGCGACAGCCGTCGATGGCGACGCACACGGCGTACGTGAAGATCGCCGAAGGCTGCGATCGCCCGTGCGCGTTCTGCATCATCCCCAAGCTGCGCGGTCCGCAGCGCAGCCGCGATCCCGAGTCGGTCGTGCGCGAGGCTCGCGCGCTCGCGACGGCCGGCACGAAGGAGATCTGTCTCGTCGCGCAGGACCTCACGACGTACGGCACGGACCTTCCCGGCGCGAAGGAGCCCGGCGCGCCGAATTTGGCCTCGCTGCTGCGCGGGCTGGGCGGCGTCGAGGGCCTGCGCTGGATCCGTCTGCACTACGCGTATCCGACGGCGTGCACGAACGAGCTGCTCGACGTGATGGCCGGCGAGGCGCGCGTCGCGAAGTACCTCGACGTGCCGATCCAGCACCTCGACAGCGACGTGCTCAAGGCGATGCGTCGCGGCTACGGTGAAAAGCAGGTGCGCGATCTGTGCGAGCGCGTGCGCGCCCGCGTGCCGGGCGTGACGCTGCGGACGACGTTCATCGTCGGCCACCCGGGCGAGACCGAGGAGGCGTTCCAGCGCCTGTGCGACTTCGTGCGTGAGGCCGAACTCGATCGCGTCGGCGTTTTCAATTTCTCGCGCGAGGAAGGCACCGTGGCGGCCCTGCTGCCGAAACGCGTACCGCAGAAGGAGGTGGACGCGCGCCGCCGCGAGCTCCTCCGCATCCAGCGCGAGATCTCGAAGAAGAAGCTGCGCGCGATGCGCGGCAAGACGATCGAGGTCCTGGTCGAGGGCGCGTCCGACGAGTCCGAGTACCTGCTCATGGGCCGCCACGAAGGTCAGGCGCCCGAGATCGACGGTCAGGTGTACCTGTCGTTCCCCGAGGGCGCCGGCGACGCGGCGCCACCCGCGCCGGGGACGCTGCTCTCGGCGCGCGTCACGCACTCGGCCGAGTACGATCTGGCCGCCGAGATCGTCGCCTCCTGATCTTTCCCGCGAAGGGCGCCGATGTACGTGCGGCGCCTCCATCCGCCGCCGGGGTGCGTTTCAGGGCTCGTCGCGGCGGCCTCGGTTTTCTGAGGCGCCGACGCGTCGAGGCACGCGGGTAAGCGACGATCCGCCGCACAAAACTTGATCAGTGGCGGCACGCTGAATGCAGAATGGCAGGGTTCTCCCCATGCCTCTCGTGAAGGAGCGCCGCCCATGATGCTTCGCCTCTCTTTGGCTTCGTTGACGTTCGCTCTCGTCGTCGCGGTGGCGGGCTGCGGCTCGGTCAGCGTGACGGCGGACGGCGGCGGTGGAAGCGGCGGCACGAACGCCAGCGGATCGGCGGGGACCGGCGGGCACGTCTCGGGCGCCAGCGGCTCGGACGGCGGCGTCGCGGGATCAACGGGCGCAGCAGGCGGCGCTGGCACGACGGGCGCCGCGGGGTCTTCCGGTGGCGCCGGCACCGGCGGATCGACCGGCACCGCGGGGACCAAGGGCACCGGTGGCACGACGGGGACAGGTGGTGCTGGCGGCAGCGGTGGCCAAGGCGGGACGGGCGCTGCCGGCACGAAGGGAACGGGCGGTACGGGCGGCGCCGGCGGGGCGGGCGGCGCCGGCGGCGCGGGCGGAACGACGGGCGCCGGCGGAACGACGGGCGCCGGTGGGACGACGGGCGCCGGTGGGACGACGGGCGCCGGTGGAACGACGGGCGCCGGTGGAACCGGCGGGGCGTGCACCCCGTCCGAGTGCGGTCCCGAGCCCGACTACGCCTATCCTATCTGCAAGAGCGGTCAGGTGAATCCGGCCGTGTGCAAGCGCGGAACGGACGGCGTCTGCGTCTGGCAGGGTCCGACGTGCGTGCCGTGTCCGGTGCTCGCTTGTCCGCTCATCGCGTGCCCCGTGACGGCGGCGGCCGCGCAGCCGGAGGCGACTGGCTGCCCCACGTGCACGTGCACACCGGTCGCCACGCAATGATCGCGCTTCGCTCGCGCCTGGCGCTCGCGCTGGCCGTCGTTCTGCTGGGCTGTGGCTCCGTCACGTTGAGCCCGGACGGCGGCGCGTCGGGACGCGCGGGCCACGACGGCGGAGCGGCCGGCACGACGGGCGGCACGGGTGCCGCGGGCAGCGGTGGCACGAGCGGGTCTGCCGGCGGCGGTGGCACGACGGGAGTGGCGGGCAGCGGCGGCACGACCGGCGCGGCGGGCAGCGGCGGCACGACCGGCAGCGCGGGAACGACGGGGACCGCCGGCACGAAGGGAGCGGGCGGGAAGGGCGGCACCGGGGGCGCGTGCGGCCCGGTCTGCGACATCTTCTGCCAGTACGGCAACGTGCTGGATGCCAACGGCTGCCCGACTTGCGAGTGCAACCCGCCGCCAGCGTGCACGACGGACGATTGCGGTCCACCGCCGCCATTCGCGGCGCCGTACTGTCCGACGGGGACGATCGTCGGCGGCGGCTGCGCCCGGAACACGGACGGCAAGTGCGCGTGGCAGCCGCCCACCTGCAAGTGTCCGGCGCTGCGCTGCGACCCCTCGACGTGCGCGAACGGCGACGTCGCCGACGAGGGCGGCTGCGCGACGTGCACGTGCAAGCCGCCCGCGACCTGCCCCGCGGGCACGACGCCTGGGAGCTGCCCGGCCGTGTCGTGCGCCACCAGCTGCGCGGAGGGTTACGCGCTGGACGCCAACGGCTGCCAGACCTGCGGGTGCCTGTCCGCAGCCACGTGCGCAGGCCTGAACATCCTCTGCAAGGCCTGTCCATACGGCTTCCGCACGGGGCCGAACGGCTGCCGCAGCTGCGCGTGCGCGCAACAGCCGCCGGGCTGCGCACCGAGCGCGACGACGCTCTGACGCTCGGCTCGAGCGCGCCCCGCCACGCGCCGTCGAGGCCGCGGCGTATCGCCGCGGCGCCGTTTCGTATTCGTAGAAGGAAACCGCGCGGCTGACGCCTAAGCCGCGAGCTCGATCATGCGCATCATCGCGCGCGCGGCGCCGGCGCGCACGTCCTCGGGCACGGTGATGCGCTGCTCGGGCGGCTCGTCGCGCAGCGTGGTGTACACGTTCTCGAGATCCGTCGCCTTCATGTACTGGCACAGGCGGCACGGCTTGTAGAACTGCTTGTCCGGGTGGTCCAGCTCCATCCGCACGACGAGGCCGCACTCGGTGAGGATCGCGTAGCGATTCTTCTCCGGGTGCGCCTCGACGAACTTCGCCATCTGCGACGTGGACAGCACCTCGTCGGCCAGCTCCTGCAGCTCCGGCCGCACCTCGCCGTGCACGATCACGACGGCATCCGGATCCTCGCGCCGGATCTTCGTGACGTCGGCGGGCGTCATCTGGTGGTGCACGTGGCACGCGCCCTCCCACGCGAACACGTTGCCCTCGAGGCCCTGCCGCTCCCCTTCGCGAATGAGCGGCTCGATCATGTCGGCGTACTCCCTCGGGTGGAACTTGTTCGGCTCGGGCGGCGGCAGGTACATCCGCCGCGTCTTCAGCGCCACCTGATAGGCCAGGTTCTGATCGGGCACGAAGAGGATGTCGGGAGCGCCCAGCTTGCCGGCGATGCGCGCCGCGTTCGAGCTCGTGCAGCAGGTGTCCGAGAGCGCCTTCACGTCGGCGTATGTGTTGACGTACGTCATGGTCGCGAACTTGCGGCCGGCTGCGCGCAGGAACTCCTGTCGCTCGGCGACGTCGTCGGCGTCCACCTCCGCCAGCGAGCAGAGCGCGCGCAGGTTGGGCAGGTACACGGGGCGCTGGGGCGCCAGCGTGTAACAGCCCTCGGCCATGAAGCGCACGCCGCAGAAGACGACCAGGCGCGCGTCGAGATCGCGCGCGCGCACCGCCAGCTCGAAGCTGTCGCCCACCGTGTCGGCGATCGCCTGCACCTCGGGCACCTGGTAGTTGTGCGCGGGGATGAAGGCGTTCTTCTCGCGCTTGAGGCGGCGGATCTCGTCCCAGAGGAATTCGGTGCGGGCCGCCGCTTCGGCGGCGACGTGACCGCCGCGCACGAGGCGCTCGATCGTGACGAGAGGCGTGACCTGCGGCGACGGCATTCCCTATCGTTTACCGCGCCCGGCGCGCGCCGTCGACGTGCTAGCTTCCGCCGCCATGGAGCGGCTGTTCGATCCCGAGATCTGGCGTGAGGTGACGGGCGGCGCGGTCGCCGAGCGCGTGCGCCGCCTCGCGCGCGTGACGCCGCTCGTGCCCGCGCCGGCGCTGGGCCGCCGCACGGGCGCCGACGTGTGGCTCAAGCTCGAGAACCTGCAGCGCACGGGCTCGTTCAAGCTGCGCGGCGCCGCGGCGCGCCTGGCCGCGCTCGCGATCGAGGCCGCGGGCGGCACGCCGAAGCGCGTCGTCGCGGCGTCGGCCGGCAACCACGGCCTGGGCATCGCGCTCGCCGCCCGATCGTTCGGCCTCGCCGCCACGGTGTTCGTGCCGGCACCGACGCCGGAGGTGAAGCGCGCCGGCATCGCCGCGCTGGGCGCCAAGGTCGAGATCGCAGGCGCGACCTACGCCGAGGCCGAGGCCGCCGCGCGTCGCGCCGCCGAGGCCGCCGACGTCGTCTTCGTGTCACCTTTCGACGACGACCACGTGATCGCCGGCAACGGCGGCTTGCTCGCGCGCGAGATCCTGGCGCAGCTCCCCGACGTGCAGGCGATCGTCGTGCCCGTCGGTGGCGGCGGCCTCGCCGGCGGCGTGGGCGTCGAGGTGGTCCCGCGCGGCATCAAGCTCTTCGGCGCCTCGCCCGAGGCGAGCTGCGCGATGCGCCGCTCGCTCGACGAAGGTCGCCCCTTCACGACCTACGAGGGCGGCGCGACGTTGGCCGAGGGGCTCGAGGGCCCGGTGAGCGAGCGGACCTTCCGCATGGCGAGCGACTACTGCCCCGAGATCGCGCTCGTCAGCGAGGTCGCGATTCGCCGCGCGGTCACCTACGCGTACCGGACGCTCGGCACGATCTGCGAGGCCTCGGCCGCCGTGCCGCTCGCCGCGCTGCTCGAGGACGCCTCGCCCGTGCGCGGGCGGCGCACCGTCGTCGTCGTGAGCGGCGGCAACATCGAGCCCTCGCTGCTCGATCAGCTGCTCACGGGGGCGTTAGCGACCTAGCCTAGAGCTTCGACAGGCTCGCCTTGCCGGCCGCCTTCGCGCGCGAGAGGGCGGCCGAGCGCAGCGACCGGCCCGTCGGCCCGTCGCCCAGCGTGGCCCGGGCCTTCGCGCCGTGGCCGGGGCCCAGGATGTCGCGCAGGTAGGCGTTGTAATTGAACGTGTCGGAGTGGTGCTCGTTGTGGCAGTTCGTGCAAACGGGCGAGGGCACCTGCCGCTGGATCGCGGGCGGGTCCTCGAGGCCCTTGCCCGCCACGTGGTCCGACCCGGGGCCGTGGCAGTTCTCGCACTGGACGTTCTCGAAGTGCTGCGTGTGGCCGAGGCTCGTGCCGCCCACCTGGCCATAGCCCGTGACGTGGCAGCTCACGCACTTGTAGTCGGCCTGCTTGCCCACGTCCGTGAGTGATTTCCACGCGTGCGCGTGCACCGTCGTGCGCCAGTAGGCGACGGCCGGCTTGTGGCACGAGGCGCACTTGTCCATGCCGACGTAGAAAGGCCGTCCCGGCTCGGCGGGCGTCGGCGGCGCGGCCTCGCGCAGGTTCACCTTGCCGATCTGCGCGTCGAGCGCGCGCATCGCCGACGCGATCGCCGCGTCTCTCGGCAGGCTGCGCGACAGCGGGACGAGTCGGTTGGTGAAGTAGGAACCCGCCGCCGGCGGCGCCCAGGCCGCGGCGCTCAGCTTGTCGCGCTCGGCCGCCAGCGTGTCACGCTCCTTCTTCTTCGCGGCGACGAAGTTGGGGTCGGCGCCCGCGCCGCCGCCCGGCTTCGACCACGCGGCCAGCTCGCCGTCGATGCGCGTGAGGTCACGCGCGAGCTCCAGCTTGCGCAGCTCGTTCGCGTCGGCGCCGCCCGCGTCGACGATCTGTCCGCCGCGCAGGACGACGTCGACGCGCCCGACCTTCTGCAGCTCGTCGGCGGGAGTGAGAATGAACGCGCTGCCCACGGCGTCCGCGCGCGGCGAGCCGGCGCCCACCTGGCGTCCCAGCACGACGAAGTCGACGCCTGCGTCGCGCGCGAGCCGGCGCGCGACCGGCCGGTCGACGGGCGCGAGCGCGATCACGATCTCGGCGCCGGCCTGGCGCAGGCGGGCCGCCTCGCGCCGCGCCGCCACGACGGGATCCTCCGCCTTGACGCTCAGGCTCGACGCGACGGCCGGATCCACGACGCCCACGACGCCGACGCGCACGCCGTTCACGGCGCGCAGCACGGACGCCGCCGGCTTGAGCTCCGGCGCGCCCGGCAGGTTCGCCGCGAGCCGCGGCGGTTGTACCGCCGAAGGGCCCGCCGCGAGATCCGTGTCCGCGAGGCCCGTCGCGGCGAGCCCCAGCTTGCCCAGCTGGGCCGCTAGGAATCGCGCGCGCAGGTCGTTGCCGGCGCGCTCGCGCGGAGACGCACCACCTTCGGGATACGACAGCCCGCCCGCGTCGACGAGCAGCACGTCACCCGCTTGCTTGCGCGCCGCCTGCACGACCGACGCGTACCGCGCGAGGTCGCCGAGCGGGTCACTCGTGCAGCCGCAGGGCTCGAGGACGCCGTGTGCCTCGGCCGTGTAAAAGAAGGTGAAGCGACGCTCGCTCGCGGAACCTGCCTTGGCTGCGGCGGCCGTGCCGCGCGCCGCCAGCGCGATCAGGCCGCCCGCTGCAAGGAGGACGGCGGTCAAGAGCGTGAACCGGGAAGGGTGTGACGAGCTCATTCGTGCGCCGGCATCATGTCAGACGGGCCCCCGACAGGCGAAGCCGGCGTCACTGGCCGCCCGGCCCGCGACTCGCGACTTGCTTGCAGCTTGACAGCTCGCCGGGGCGCGGGTAGCTTTCGCGACTCGTTTTTCGAGGGAAACACTATGTCCGTGACGATCAGACTGACCCGGGCCGGCAGCAAGAAGGTGCCTTTCTACCGCGTGGTGGCCACCGACAGCCGCAGCCCGCGCGACGGCCGTTTCATCGAGCAGATCGGCGTTTACGATCCGCTTCGCGATCCGGTCGAGTTCCGCGTCGACGAAGAGCGCGTCGCGCACTGGCTCAAGATGGGCGCGCTCCCCAGCCAGACGGTCGGCGAGCTCCTTCGCCGCCAGAAGCGCAACGCTCCCAAGGCCTCGTAGCCCGGCGTCGAACGTCTATGAGCGACGCCGTCGAGAAGGGCCGACGCAAGGACGATTCGTCCAGCGTTTGGGACTCGTCGCTGCGCGATCTCGTCGACTACCTCGCGCGCGGCCTCGTCGATCACCCCGAGCAGGTCGAGGTCGAGGAGATCGAGGAGCCGGACGCCCTCGTCTTCGAGCTCAAGGTCGCCGAAGAGGACCTCGGGAAGGTGATCGGCAAACAGGGCCGGACCGCGAAGGCCCTGCGCACGATCCTGTCGGCCGCCTCTGCGAAGAGCGGCCGCCGCGTCATTCTCGAGATCTTGGAGTAAGGCCTGCGGCTGCGCCGCGGGCTTTGGAATAGCGCGGAGGGTCGTCCGTGACGCGCGCCTACGACCCCGAGATGGTCGTGCTGGGCGTCGTCGGGAAGCCCCACGGCGTCCACGGTGAGCTGTGGCTGCGCCCGCACAACCAGCACGGTCGCCCCTTCGAGGGGCTGCGCGAGCTCCTGCTGGTCAAGGACGGCGTCACGAAGGCGTACACCGTCGTCACGCTCAAGCCTGCGCAGGGCGGCGCCCTGGTGCGCTTCGCGGGCGTCGACAGCCGTGAGGCGGCCGCCGCGCTCACGCTGGCCGAGGTGCGCGCGCGTCGTTCGGCGCTGCCGCCGCTGGGCCCGGGCGAGTTCTACGTCGAGGACGTCGTGGGGTGTCGCGTGCTGCACGAGAGCGGCCGCGAGCTCGGCGTCGTCGAGTCGACGTTCTGGAATGGTGCGCAGGACGTCATGATCGTGCGCGGTGCGGGCGAGCCGCCCGCCGAAGAGCTCATCCCGCTGGTCCCCGCGTTCGTCGTGACCATGGACGTGGCGGGTCGCAAGGTCGTCGTGTCGTGGGAGAGCTTGGAAAGCGATGACTGAAGCTAGTCCCGCGATGGAGCGGCCTGCCGTCGAGTTCGAGCTGGTGACGTTGTTCCCGGAGATCTTCGACGGTCTCCTCAGCGCGACGCTGGTCGGGAAGGCGATGGCCGCCGGTCTGGTCTCGGCGCACCGCACGAGTCCGCGCGACTTCGCGCCCGGCCGTCACCGCCAGGTCGACGACACGCCGTACGGCGGCGGTCCCGGCATGATCATGCGCGTCGAGCCCATCGCGGCGGCCATCGAGGCCATCGAGGCGGCGCGCGGTCCTGCGCACCGCATCCTGCTGACGCCGCAGGGCCGGCCGTTCGACCAGCGGCGGGCGGGCGAGCTGGCCGCGATGCCGCGCCTCTTGCTCGTCTGCGGCCGGTACGAGGGCGTCGACGAGCGCGTCGGCTCGGTGCTGTGCCACGAGCAGCTCAGCGTGGGTGACTTCGTGCTCGCGGGCGGCGAGCTCGCCGCGGCGTGCGTCGTCGAGGCCGTCGCGCGCCTCGTGCCGGGCGTGCTCGGCTGCGGGATGTCGACCGAGGACGAATCGTTCTCGGCGGCGCGCCTCGAGTACCCGCAGTGGACGCGCCCGCCCGTGTGGAACGGCCACGCGGTTCCCGAGATCCTCTCCTCGGGCGATCACGCGGCCGTCGCGCGCTGGCGCCGACGCGAATCGCTGCGCCGCACGCTGGAGCGCCGCCCCGACCTCCTGGCGGCGCACCCGCTTTCGCCCGACGAACAGCGGCTGCTCGACGAAGGTTCAGACGAAGGTTCAGGCGAAAAGTGAGACGCCGGGCGCCGCGACGCGCGAAGACTCCGGGCGGGACGATCGCGGTTTCCTGACCCGGGCCCTTGACTCGGGGCGGGAGTCCGACTAGTTATAACGGCCCTTTCGGAGAGAAGGTTTTCGATGAGCCAGCATGCCCTCCTGCGTGAGATCGAGAGCGCCAATCGGCGCAAGGACATCCCGGAGTTTCGTTCGGGTGACAGCGTTCGCGTTCACACGCTGATCAAGGAAGGCGACAAGGAGCGCGTGCAGGTGTTCGAGGGCGTCGTGATCGGCCAGCACCGTGGCGGGTCGCGCGCGTCGTTCACCGTTCGCAAGATCTCCTACGGCGTCGGCGTCGAGCGCATCTTCCCGCTGCACACGTCGCGCATCGAGAAGATCGAGATCGTGACCAAGGGTCACGTCCGTCGCGCCCGCCTCAACTACCTGCGGGATCTGCAGGGCAAGGCGGCCCGCATCAAGGGCGAGAAGGAGAAGGTCACCTCGGACGAGGTTGCCGCTCCCGCGCCCGCCGCGGCGCCGGCTTCGTAAGCCGCTCGCGTTTCTCACCTCGGGGAGCCTCCCGTGTCCTCCTGGCGCTCGGATAGACCGGGCGCTTCAGGTCGGCTCGCCGCGCGCCCGAGCACGGGCCAGCGAGCCGAGGAGCTCGCCGCCGCCCACCTCGAGGCGGCCGGGATGCGCATCGTCGCGCGAAACTGGCGGCGCCCCGAGGGCGAGCTCGACATCGTCGCCGACGACGCGGGTACGTGCGTCTTCGTCGAGGTGCGTTCGCGGACGGGCGACACCCTCGGCCACCCGCTGGAGTCGATCACGCCGCACAAGCGCGCCCAGGTGATTCGCACGGCGCGCCTCTACCTGTCCGAGCTGGCCGACGCCGCGGAGAAGGCACCTCCCGTTGCCGGGTACCGTTTCGACGTCGTGGGTGTCATCTTCGATCCCGAGGGCCGCGCCGCGCCGGTCGTCGAGCACCTGCCGAACGCCTTCGAGGTCGCCTGAGCGAAAAGGCGACCGGCGTGTCGATTCGCCAGGGGGTGGTTCGTCGTCTCTTCAGAAAGGAGATTCCACCATGCGATTCATCAGCATCTACACGCACCCGTCCGATCCGTCTCACACCGGCGGTCCCAACCCCGAGATGATTGCCAAGATGACGAAGCTGGTCGAGGAGGGCATGAAGGAGGGTTGGCTCATCGCCACCGAGGGCGTGCACTCCGGCCACGACGGCTTCATCGTGAAGTCGACGCAGGGCAAGGTCTCCGTCGTCGACGGCCCCTTCGCCGAGGCCAAAGAGGTCCTCGGCGGCTACGCCATCCTCGAGGCTCCCTCGCGCGAGGCCGTGATCGAGCTCTCCCGGCGCTTCCTCGCCGTCGCCGGCGAAGGCACCTGCGAGCTGCACCAGATCTACGTGCCGGGCCCGCAGTAGTCACCCACGCCCCTCACGTCCCGACCCTCTCCCCGCCCACCGGGGAGAGGGAGACCGAAAGCGGTTCGCGCGAACGGTCTCCGTCAGCACCAGCGCGCGCGTCGTGAACAGCGCGCGGCAAGTCGCGGCCGTCGGAGCGCGCGCAGCGAGCGCGTCCAAGAACGGCGAGGGCCAGCCTCTCTGGCCCGGCTCACCTCAGGGGGGACTTGGGGAAGGGCCCGCGAGACGGCGAAGCCCCTCCCGCGCAGCGAGCTGTCAGTGCACGTTCTGGCAAGTCGACGGCGCGTTGCACGCGGCCGGCTTGTCGTGGAACGTCTTGCTCGTCGTGTCGATGAAGTCTTTGCAGATGCACATCTTCTGGCAGCAGAAGGACCCGACGGTCGTCGGGTAGACGCACGCAAAGCCCGACTTGCACTGCGTGCTGCTCGAGCTGCCGGTCTCGCCGTCGCAGTCGTCGTCCGACGAGCAGAAGGCCGAGCACAGCGCGGTCGTGTTCGTGGTCTTCTCGGCGGCCGGCAGGACGCAGATGCGGGTCGGGCACTCGACGGCCTGGCCGTTGAACGTCGCGGTCGTGCCCGTCTGAGACACGCTGGCGTCGGGGACGTCGAGCGAGCAGACGCGCCCGATGTGCTTGTCCTCGCAGCCGCTCGTCATCAACGCCCCCCCCAATACGACGGCGAGCGCGAAGGGACCGAACGCCGCGAGCTTCGAGAGAAAACGGGGGGACAACGTCATGAGAGCTCCTTGCCCATGGGGGAGAGACGTTTCGCGCCGCCGGTCGATTGGGAACTTCCCGCGAGACGACTCAAACGACTTCTGAAACAAGTTCGGCTCGCAATCGACTCGGGCTTCGCGGCTGGTTTGTGCCGGGGGCGTGAGGCCGCGCCATGTTACCCACCCGACCATACCTGTCAAGGCTTCCTTGGGATGCCGATCCGTGTCCGCATCCGTCCGTTTCCGTCGCTCGATCTCTCGATTTTTCAAGGCTGAATTAGCGCTCGAGCGGAGTCACTCCACGCTTGACACCCCTAAAGCGCTTTGCGAGCATGGCCCGGTTTTAGGGTGTGCTTTTACACGCGGTCACACTCCTCTGTAGGGGGTTGTCACCGCGTCGTCGAGTACTAAAGGACGTCCCCCAAGAATCTATTGATCGTCCTTTGCAGAGCCTTACTGCCTGACCTGATCCCCGATCACGAACGGCTATTCCGCCCCGGGTCCATCCCCCATCGGCCACTCAAAGCGAGGTTTCTGTATGAGCCGAAAGCGCGCAGTCGGCATCGTCCTCATGACGTCCCTTTGCCTCTCCACGCAGGTGGCGCTGGCGAAGAAAAAGAAGACGGCTCCCTCGAAGGACTTCCAACCGGAGGCTGCGCCCACGGGCGATCAGCCGTCGAAGGTCCTCGAGCGCGCGTTCAAGCTCTACGATGGCGAGGACTATTACTCCGCCTCGATCGAGCTCAACAAGGTCGTCGAAGGCGAGTCCGGCGACACCGAGGCGAACAAGCAGAAGGCCGAGTTCTGGATGGGCAAGGCCCTCTACAACATGAAGTTCTACTCGGCGTCGCTGTCGTACTTCGACCGCATCGTCCAGAAGGGCCCGTCGCACGCCTACTACAACGCGACGCTGAAGTGGCTCGCGTCGCTGTCGCGCAAGCTCCCCGACTCGACGGGCATCCTCGAGAAGATCGGTAAGTACAACCGCGCGGAGCTCGATCAGCCCGCGCTCGAGCAGGTGAAGGACGAGCTCTACTTCCTGCTCGGCAAGTACTACTATCAGAAGGGCAGCTTCAAGGAGGCCGTCGAGCTGTTCGGCGCCGTGCCGACCTCGAGCGAGTTCTACGTCCAGGCGAAGCTGTTCGAGGGCGCGACGCACGTCCGCGAGTACCAGGCGAAGCCCGCCGTCGACTCGTTCAAGGAGGTCCTCCGCGCCTCGGCCGAGAGCACGAAGCCCGAGATCAAGCCGTTCGAGGATCTCGCGAACCTGTCGCTCGCGCGCACGTTCTACTCGACGGGCCAGTTCGAGCTGGCCGCGAAGTACTTCGACAAGGTCTCGCCTGATTCTTACGACTGGGCGAACAGCCTCTTCGAGTCGTCGTGGGCGAACTTCATGCTCAAGCAGAAGGGCTACTCGAAGGCGCTCGGCAACATCCACACGATCCAGGCGCCGTACTTCGAGAACACGATCAAGCCCGAGTCGGTGGCCGAGGGCCTCTCGGTCAAGGCGACGATCTACTTCTATAACTGCCTCTACGATCGCGCCGAGGAATCAATCGACGAGTTCAACGCCGTCTATCCCCAGGTCTTCACCGAGCTCAAGAAGCTCGTGATGTCGGAGACGGACAACGCCGCGCTCTACGAGACGGCCGTCAAGATCCGCAAGGGCACGTCGGGCCTGCCGGAGCAGGTCGAGCGCGCTGCGCGCGGCGTCCTCGGGGACATGAGCCTCGTCAAGCGCTTCCAGTACGTCGACGAGCTCGATCGCGAGCTCAAGCAGCACGACAAGGCCGAGCCGGCCTGGAAGTCGACGAACATCGCGCAAACGGTCTTCGCCGACCTGACGCTGCAGCGGTCGCTCGCGGTGAACGAGGCCGGTGATCTGGCGCGCCGCCGCATCATCCGCCTCACGGACGAGCTCGCGCAGCTCATCAAGCGCGTGATCAAGATCGAGTACGAAATCCTGCAGGGCCAGAAGGGCGCCCTCGAGCAGGAGGTCATCCAGGAGCAGCAGATCGTGCAGGGCGGCGGTGGCAAGCGCTCCGAGGAGATCCGCGTCGACGACGAGCACCAGATGTGGCCGTTCACGGGCGAGTACTGGCGCGACGAGCTCGGCTATTACCGCGTCCGCATCGCCAACAAGTGCGCGCGCAACGCGCCCGAGGGCGCGCCGGCGACGGGCGAGGCGGCGGCGCCGGCCGCGGCTCCCGAGGCCGCTCCCGCGGTCACTCCGTAGCGTCAGCAGTCAGGCGATGTCCTTCACCGTGGAGAAATCATCCGTGGAGAATCGAACGATGAAGCACCAGCTCCGGTCCACCCTGCGGACTTGCGCGCTCGCGCTGACGGCGACCTTGACGGTCGCCTCGCCGTCGATGGCGCTGGCCGCGGGCGGTGAACAGACGACGCCGGCAAACAGCGGCAAGGCTCGCTACCAGAAGCAGGAGAAGGAGGTCCAGGGCGTTCAGCAGACGAACCTGACGAAGCCTCAGGCTCCGCCGCCGAAGCAGAAGGAGACGGGCCCGACCATCACGGTCGACCAGTTCATCTTCCAGAAGCAGGGCGAGATCCAGAAGCTGGTCGACGCGCAGATCATCAAGATGCGTCGCCTCATCCAGGTCACGCAGGACGACGATCCGCAGAAGCCGGACTTCCACTTCCGCCTCGCCGAGCTCTACGCGGAGAAGCAGCGCTACAACTTCAACCAGGCGCGCGCGCTCGATCAGAAGATCTTCGACGCGCCGCCCGCGCAGAAGGCGACTCTTCAGAACCAGCAGAAGAAGTACGAGAGCGACCAGCAGAAGTGGCTGCTCGAGGCCGTCAAGTCGTACGTCCAGGCGACCAAGTTCAAGAAGTACGAGCGCATGGATGAGGTGCTCTTCAAGCTCGCCTACCTCCTCACCTCGGTGAAGAAGGAGGACCAGGCGCGCGAGTTCTTCCTCCGCCTCATCAAGGACTACCCGAACTCGAAGTACATCCCGGACGCCTACCTGTCGTTCGCCGAGTTCTACTTCGACAAGGCCGAGATGGACGCGGCCCTCAAGTTCTACGAGAAGGTCGAGCAGTTCCCGAAGTCCAGCGTCTACCCCTACGCCGTCTACAAGAAGGGGTGGTGCTACGTGAACCAGGGCGACTACAAGACCGCCCTCGAGACGTTCGTCGGCGTCGTGCGCATGGTGCAGGAGCACCGCGCCAACGTGAACGCGAACCAGGCCAAGTCGCTCGAGAAGGAAGCGAAGAAGGACATCGTCAAGGCGTACGCCCACGTCGGCGGCCCGGACAAGGCCTGGGAGTTCTTCCAGCGCGTGGGCGGCGACTTCGCGCCGAAGATGATGGAAGGCCTGGCCGAGCTCTACTGGGAGCAGGGCCAGTTCGGCGACTCGACGCGCGTGTACCGCAAGGTGATCTCCATGAACATGGACTCGCCGCGCATCTGCGAGTGGCAAAACAAGATCGTCCGCAACACGCTTTCGGCGGGCACGAAGAAGGATCAGGTCCAGGAGATCGAACGCCTCGGCGCCGTCTACGACAAGGTCGGCGAGATGAAGGGCGGCGTGAAGAAGGACCAGATGGAGGAGTGCCGTAACTCCTTCCACGACACGGCCAAGGAGCTGGCGCTCATCTGGCACAAGGAAGCCCAGCGCACGAAGAACAGCGACACGTACGCGCTCGACAAGTACGTGTACAAGGTCTTCCTCGACCACTTCCCGCAGGACAAGGACGCCTACGACATGGGCTTCTACTACGGGGAGCTCTTGTGGACGCTCGAGAATTGGAAGGACGCCGCCGAGCAGTACACGAAGGTCGTGGAGATGAACCCGAAGGGCAAGTACGTGAAGGACGCCGCCTACGCGGCCGTGCTCGCGTGGAAGAACGCCCTGAACGTCGACGACCACGAGCAGAAGGATCAGGTCGAGGCGTCGCGCAACGACAAGAAGGAAAACGGCCAGCAGAGCACGAAGCTCGAGCCGCTGAAGATCCCCGAGTACCAGCAGAAGATGATCAACGCGTTCGACACGTACCTGAAGTACGTGCCCGACGCGAAGGAGACGGTCACGATCATGTACCGTCGCGCGCGCATCTTCTACGAGTACAACCACTTCGCGGAGGCCGCGCCGCTCTTTCAGGAGATCGTCGACAAGCACTGTGACGACGAGCTCGCGATCTACTCGGCCAACCTCCTCCTCGACTCGCTCAACGCGCTCGGGAAGACGAAGGAGGTCGTCGAGAACGTCGACAAGTTCCTCGACAAGCAGTGCCTCATGAAGGATCCCGAGTTCGGCAAGCAGATGATCTCGCTGCGCTCGGACACGTACGACATGGAAGGCCACGAGTTCGAGAAGCTGCACAACTACAAGGAGTGCGGCCGTTCGATGCTGGCCGCGGCCGAGTCGCTGCCCGAACACCCGAAGCACGCGGAGCGCCTCTGGAACGCCGGCCAGTGCTTCCAGAATGCGCACCTCGTCGGCCAGGCGCTGAAGGCGCGCCTCCAGCTCATCAAGGATCACGAGAAGGATCCGCTGGCGCAGAAGGCGCTCTTCCGCGTGGCCGCCGGGTACCACCAGCTCGCCTACTACTCGAAGGCGTCGGACTACTACGAGGACTTCGCCAAGAAGTTCCCGGGTGAGAAGAAGGCCACGGACGCGCTCGGCAACGCGACGACGTTCCGCATCGGCCTGGGCGAGGGCGACCGCGCCCTGACCGATATGAAGTCGTTCGTCGACTTCTACGGCAAGCGCAAGCCGCAGGACGCAGCCGGCGTGTACTTCCAGATGGGCGACGTCTACGAGAAGGACGGCCGCAAGGACGAGCTGGCCAAGCACCTCGAGAGCTATCTCAAGACGTGGGGCGCGCAGGGCGGCCCCGATCGTCAGATCCTCGCGCACTTCAAGCTGGGCGAGATGGCCTGGAAGGCGTCGTGCCCGAAGGCTTCGGAAGACGGCGCCTGCCTCGAGGTCAAGCGCGTCTCGGCGACGGGCCGCCAGAAGGTCCTCGCCGACCTCAACAAGAAGCTGAAGAAGGGCAAGAAGCTGCACGAAAAGTCGCGCACGCAGTGCGGCCCTCCGACCAAGTCGAAGATCAACCTCTTCGACCGCAGCAAGGCACAGGCGTCGAAGGCGCAGGAGCACTTCCAGGCCGTCCTCAAGATCTGGAACAAGGGCGCCGCGGCCTCGAAGATCACGGGCAAGGACGTCGAGGCGCGGGCGGGGCTCGCGGCCTACGCCGTCGCGGGCTCGGCGTTCTACCTGGCCGAGTCGTCGTACGAGAACTTCCTCCGCATCAAGTTTCCGGAGGGCCTCGACTTCCAGCAGCCGTCGTCCTACGACACGCCCAAGAAGGCGGCCGCGAAGAAGAAGAAGGCCGAAGAGTCGGGCAAGAAGTTCACGGCCTACCTGGACGAGAAGGCCAAGGCCCTCGAGAAGGCGCGCACGCAGTACCTCGACGTGTTCGGCATGAAGCAGGCCCAGTGGACGATCGCGTCCGCGGCGCGCGTCGGCCAGATCTACAGCGACTTCGCCGGCCAGCTGTACACGGCCGAGATTCCGAAGGACCTCAAGGAGCAGGACGAGTGGGGCAATCAGCCTCGCCAGATCTTCTGCGACGCGCTCGAAGACAAGGCCGAACCGATCGAGTCGAAGGCCGTCGACGGGTTCGAGAAGTGCCTCAAAGCGGCGACGGAGCAGTCCTGGTACAACGAGTGGTCGCGCCTCTGCGAGCGCGAGCTGAACCAGATGAAGCCGTCCGAGTACCCGCTCTCCTCGGAGGTCAAGCCCGAGGCTGGCTACGTCTCGACGAACATGTCGCCGACGCCGGTCATCCCGGAGCTGTCGGAGACCGTCTCGGCGGGTAAGGGCAAGTGAGCGTCGCCATGAGGACCCAGGTGGAGAACACGATGAAGAAGAACCTGCTCCCCACGCGCCTCGGGCAGTCCGCGGGAATGTCGGGCCTGGCCCTCGGCCTGGCCCTGACCCTCTCGGCCTGCGGCTCGACGCAGATCCCGTCTTCGCAGTCGGCGGGAGGCGAAGACGGCCTCATCGGCGGTGAGAACAAGCCGAACGCGTCCGAGATCATCCCGAAGGAGGCCAAGCGCCAGATCAGCGCCGACGCGCGCGCCGACTTCGAGAAGGCGACGAAGCAGTACCTCGAAGCCAAGAAGTCGGGCGGGCTCTCGGGCTCGGAGTGCCGCAGCGTCGCGAACGCGTTCAAGAACGCGGCCGACGAGAACCCGGCCCTCGTCGAGGCGCGCTTCAACCAGGGCGCCGTGCTCGCCGAGTGCGGCAAAGAGGACGACGCCATCTCGATCTGGGAGAAGATGCCCAAGTACGGGCCGGCGATCGCGAACCTGGGTTACGTCGCCTGGAAGAACGGCGACACCGGCAAGGCGGAGTCGTACTTCATGCGCGCGATCGACGTCGATCCGCTGCACACGGTCGAGGCGCGCAACAACCTGGCGCAGATCCTTCGCGACAAGGCGCGCCGCGCGGGCCCGGACGAGAAGAAGCAGTACGTCCAGCAAGCGGTCAGCAACCTGCGCACGGTCCTCGCGATCGACAGCAACAACCTGCAGGCGTTCTCGACGCTGGCGTTCATCTACTACGACATGAACATGCTCGAGATGGCCAAGCTGGTCGGCAACCAGGCCATCAAGAAGGCGGACGAGATCGCGACCGGCAAGTTCGAGGAAGAGAAGCAGCCGGGCGGCGACGCCGAGGACGGAAAGGGCAAGGGGAAGGGCAAGGGCGCGAAGGGGAAGGGCAAGGAGAAGGAAGGCGACGAGCCCGGCGTGAAGTCGGTCGACGTGCGCGAGGCCGGCACGGGCGTCACCCCCGAGATGAAGAAGCAGCTCGCCGTGGTGCACAACACGCTGGGCCTCGTCGAGCTGAAGAAGAAGAACATCAGCCCCGCGATCAAGCAGTTCAAGGACGCGGTCGCGCTGGATCCGACGCTGGCCGAGGCGCGCCTCAACCTGGCGGCCCTGTCGCTCAACAACCGCGACTACGGCACTGCCGAGGAGAACTTCCGCGAGGCCCTGAAGATGCAGCCGAAGAACTACGAGGCCGCGATCGGCCTCGGCGTCGCGCTGCGCGGCAACAAGAAGATCGACGACGCCGAATCGCAGTACAAGGCGGCGCAGAAGCTCGATTCGGCGAACCCGTCGAGCTACTACAACCTCGGGCTGCTGTATCAGGACTACAAGGACGGCCAGAAGCCGGCGCTGCACCAGGCGCAGGACTACTACCGCCAGTTCCTCTCGCACGCGACCGGCTCGACGCCCGATGGCCTCAAGCGCGACGCCGAGAAGCGCATCAAGGACATCGACGAGATCTACGTCGCCCTCGACGAGGCCGCGAAGATGCAGGCCGAGGCCGAGGAGATGCAGAAGAAGGCCGAAGAGCAGCAGAAGCAGATGGAAGAGCAGATGAAGAAGCAGGAGGCCCAGGAGGCAGCCGACAAGGCCGCTGCCGAGAAGGCCAAAGCCGGTGGCGACGCCAAGCCCGGCACCGAGCCGCCTGCTGCCACTGCACCGGCCGCTCCTGGGACTGACGGCGCCTCGGCTCCGGCCGACGGCGGCGGCAAGAAGAAGGGCAAGAAGAAGTGAGGGCAGGGGGGCCTAAGGTCCTCCCGCCGCCCCCACCCGGTCGGCTTGACGCATCGCCACGCTGGCGAAGCCAGCGCTCTCGTCGGTAATATCGGCCCAGCTGAGAAAAAAAAGTTCACCGGAGTAAGATTCTTCGGAACTGGAGAGCCTGTCGGTTGTCTGAATACCCGCCGTCAGGTTCCCCGCAAGGAGAAGCGACATGAAGCTCATCATTGGAATGGCTCTTCTCGGACTCGTCGGGGTTTCCTCTGGCCGCGCCTTCGCAGCTGACAAGCCGGCTGCCGGCGGTGGCGACGACGGCGTGCAGTACAAGGCGAAGACCGTCTACGACTTCGAGGACGACATGGTCGAAGGCGACCTGCAGCGTCCCGACGGCGAGCTGGTCAACTCCTTGAAGAAGACGGAGCACTCCAGCCTCATCGAGATCCGGAAAGATTTCATCCCCGAGATGTTGAAGTCTCTCGAAGACGTTTAGGACGGGAACCCTGGGAGGGTTCCCAAACCCTCCCGCGGGGCCTCGCCCCGCGACTCGTTGGAGGCCTCCGGGCGCGCCGTTGTCGAGGCGCCTCTCGAGGCTCCACGAGTGGGACCTGAATCCGACGGCCCTTCGAAGCGACTTCTAGGTTCGAGCAACCCTAGAGGAGCACGCCCATGGCCGACGTGAAGGTCCCCATCAAGTTCGAGATCTACAAGGGGGACGCGCTCGTTCGCGAAGAGACCCTCGCTCAGGATGTGATCAAGGTCGGGAAGCTGGCCTCGTCGCACCTGCGGATCGACGACGAGACGGTGTCGCGCATGCATGCCGTCATCGAGGTCACGGGGCCCGATGAGATCCACATCATCGACCTCGGCTCGACGCGCGGCACGCTGGTCAACGGCGAGCGCATCAGCAAGGCGAAGCTCAACTCGAACGACGAGATCATGTTCGGCGACAGCCGCGTGCGCGTCACGTTCCTCGACGCCGCCGCGCAGCTGACGCCGCCGCCGGCCGCCCCTCCGTCCGGTCCTCGTGTGGGCCAGAAGACGAGCCTGGGCATCGCGCCGCCTCCCGGTGGCTTCGCGCCGCCTCCCGGCTACGTGCCGTCGGCTCCGCAGCCCTTCGCGGCGGCCGCGCCCGCTGGCGGCGGCTTCGCGCCCCCGCCCGGTGCTGGCGGCTACGGCGCCTCGATGGGTGGCGGCAGCGCCGACGTCGAGGTGATGGACGGCTCGCGCGCCATGGAGGTCCAGACGGTCTTCCGCGGCGTCGTCACGGGCACGCGCCACCTCTTCAACCCCGAGGGCAAGAGCACGCACGGCCAGGGCACGTCGATGATGTACGGCGGCATCGCCGCCGCCGCGCTCGCGCTCATCGTGTTCGTCGCCACGGCCATGGACGTCGGCGCCGAGAAGGCCGCCTATGAGCAGTGGACGGCGTCGGGCAACGAGGCGAAGACGTTCACGTGGAAGACGCGCTCGCCGCTTCCGGGCGTTCTGGTGTTCGGTGGCTTCGCCGCCGGCATCGCGCTCTCGTACATGGGCCTCAAGCGCCGCGGCAAGACCAGCCCGAACTTCATCATCGGCTCCGACTCGGGCGTCGACGCGCCGGTGTCGCCCGAGTTCGTGCCCTCGCCCTCGCACCCGCTGGTCGCGGCGACGGGCGCCGACTACGTGGTCAACGTCACCCCCCGCATGACCGGCGAGGTGTACGTCGACAACCAGCTCTACCCGCTGCAGCAGTTCATCGCCCAGCGCGGCTCGAGCTTCTCGCTGCCCCAGGGCGCCCGCGCCAAGCTGGACTGCGGCGAGTCGACGTTCCTCGTCTCGGCGACGAACCGCCCGCGCGCGCTCGAGGTTCCCTTCCTCACGTGGAAGTGGGACGAGCAGATCTACACGGTCGGCTCCAGCGTCGCGCTGCTGCTGTTCCTCCTCATGATCTTCTCGGTCCCGCCGGACCCGAAGTCGCTCTCGCTCGACCTCTTCAACTCCGACAACCGCTTCGTGAAGTTCCTCATCAAGCCGCCGGAGGAGAAGGAAGAGGACATCCCCGAGTGGCTCAAGTCGAAGAAGAACGAGGAGCAGGGCGGCAAGGGCAAGCGCCACAAGGGCGAAGAAGGCAAGATGGGCAAGAAGACCTCCAAGAACAAGGAGGGTCTCTACGGCCTCAAGGGTCCGAAGGACAACCCCGATCCGCACCTCGCCAAGAAGCTCGCTGAGGAGCAGGCGAAGAACGCCGGCATCCTCGGCGTCCTCAAGATGAACGAGGGCTCGCACATCGCGTCCATCTTTGGACGGGATTCGGCCCTGGGCAACGACGCGGAGGACGTCTTGGGCGGCCTCATCGGCAACCAGATCGGCGAGGCCTACGGCGTCGGCGGTCTCGGCCTGGTCGGCACGGGCTCGGGCGGCGGCGGTACGGGCGAGGGCACGATCGGCCTCGGCAACCTGGGGACGATCGGCAAGGGCGGCGGCGGCGGCAACGGCAGCGGCTACGGCCGCGGCGCCGGCGGCCTCGGCGGCCGTCGCGCGAAGGCGCCGGACGTCATCCCGGGTCAGGCGGCCGTGCGCGGCTCGCTCGACAAGGAGATCATCCGCCGCATCATCCGCCGCCACATCAACGAGGTGAAGTACTGCTATGAGCAGGAGCTCACGAAGAAGCCCGACCTCGGCGGCCGCATCATGGTGCAGTTCACCATCGCGGCGTCCGGTCAGGTCATCGCTTCGGTCCTCCAGAACTCGACGATGGGCAACGCCCGCGTCGAGAACTGCACGGTGCAGGCGGTTCGTCGCTGGGAGTTCCCGAAGCCCCTCGGCGGCGGTATCGTCATCGTCTCGTATCCGTTCGTCCTGACGCCCGCGGGCGGTGGAGAGTGACCATGTCCAAGTCGAAGACGTTCAGTCGACTGCTGACCCCTCAGGCGATCGTCCTGGCGATCGGCTTCGTGCTCCCGGCCTGCGAAGGCTTCACCTGCAGCCAGGAGCGCATCAAGGCCATCGAGCTCGCCAACAAGGGCGCCGACGAGTTCAAGAACAACCTCTACGACTCGGCGGAGAAGGACCTCAAGCAGGCGATCCAGACCGATCCGACGTACGACATCGCGTACTACAACCTCGGGAAGGTCTTCCAGAAGCAGCGCAAGTGGGACAAGGCCATCGAGTCGTTCGAGCAGGCCGTGGCCCACACGCCCAACAACGCCAACTACCAGTACGACCTCGGCGAGGCGTACTTCGAGCAGAAGAAGCTCGACCAGGCCGAGAAGGCGTTCGCGGCGGCCACGTCGGCCGACGCGAAGCTGTTCAAGGCGTGGTGGCGCCTCGGCCTCGTGCGCAAGGTCCTCGATCACCCAAAGGAGGCGGACGACGCCCTCCGCAGCGCCATCGAGGCGAACCCGCGCTTCTCGAAGTCGTACGTCGCCCTCGGGTACCTGTACCTCGACTACGACTTCAACAAGGAGGCGGCGCAGGTCTTTCAGGGCTGCGTGACGGCCAAGGAAGACGACGGCGAGTGCCACAACGGCTACGGGCTCGCGCTCAAGAACCTCAAGCAGTACGAGCAGGCGACGGCCGAGTTCAAGAAGGCCATCGACCTCGACCCCGAGTTGTTCGACGCCCTCTACAACGCGGGCATGGCCTACTCCGACTGGTACGACGAGGCCCACGGCAACGACCAGAAGGACAAGGCGCGCGAGTACCTGCAGAAGTTCGTCACGAACAGCGGGAAGGCCGCCGACGGGAACTACGTCAAGGCGGCGAACGACAAGCTCTACGCCCTGTCCGGGCCGTAGTCAGTCGCTCGGGCGCCGCGCGCGCCGTCGGGCACCCCAACCAGCCAGGTCCTCGCGGGCCTGGCTGTTTTGCTTTGGGGGACGGCGATCGCGGTCGAGCTCCTGGCGAGAAGGACTCGTTCGTGAGTTTGCGTGGTCCGGACCTTGAAGAAGGGGCCGGCGATGCTCACGGCTCCGGGGTCCCTCTGCAGAAGCACGCGGTGGGATGGTGTGCGAGAGATGGCAACGGGCTCGAACGGGTCGCTGGCGACGCGCGAGACCGCCTTCCGGGTCAAGTTTTCGTGTTCTTCGCGACGATGGCGCGTGATATAAATTTCTTCCCGATTTTCTACCCCGTTTCGCAGGTTTAGAGCGAAGCGATCCCCCCGCAGCAGTGGCGTCACTCCCCGTCTTTCTCGCAGTTGTCTCGAGCGTGATTCGTTCGTTCACCGAACGGTAGTTCGTCTCGTCTGCGCGTCAGCGCCGATCCGATCCGATATCTGGAGGAGCTCAGTGGATCAGTCGAAGCAGGCATCCGGCAAGGGCAAAGACAGCAAGCGCAAGGCGGACGAAGAGGTGACCGGCAGCAACGGCAACGGCAACGGCCACAGCCACAACGGTCACGACGATTTCCCCGCCGAGCTCGCGCCGCAAGTGCAGGCCGCTCTCGAAGCCGAGAAGGCTTCGGTCGAGAAGGGCATCGACGCGTGGAAGAAGATCGTCGCGTCGGCGCCGGCGGCGTGGGCGCCAAAGCGTGAGCTCGCGCGCGTCTACAAGAAGGCCGAGCGCTGGAACGCCTTCATCGAGGTGATGAAGGACGGCGTCGACAAGGCGAACTGGTCGGCGCCCGAGGACAAGATCCCCGTGCTGTTCGAGATGATCGAGGTCTACCGCGATCGCCTCAAGCTCGACGTGATGGTCGTCAACGCCTTCAACCAGATCTTGAACATTCAGCCTACCAACGAGCAGGCCGGCGAGGCGCTGGCGGCGCAGTACGAGGCCATGAAGCGTTGGCCCGACCTCATTTCCTTGCTGCGGCGTAAAGCGGCGATCGTCTCCGAGACGTCGGAGAAGGTGGCGCTGCAGCTGAAGGTCGCGAACCTCTTCCTCGAGAAGTTCTCGAACCAGGCCGAGGCGATCAAGGCGTACGAGGCGATCCTCGAGCTGGACCCCCAGAACACCGAGGCGCTCGGCTTCCTGAAGCAGATGTACGAGAAGCGCCGCGACTGGGAGAAGCTCGTCGGCGTCCACCAGCGCGAGATCGAGCTGCTGTCCGACGAGGACGCGAAGAAGCTCCGGCGCGTCGAGGTGGCGAAGCTCGCCTCGGAGAAGCTGAAGAAGCCTTCGGTCTCCATCGATCTGTGGAAGCAAGTCCTCACGGGAGACGCCGAGAACCTCGAGGCGCTCGGTGAGCTCGAGAAGCTGTATGAGCGGGAGAAGGCGTGGGCCGATCTCGGTGACGTCCTGCAGAAGCAGGTCGCGGCGACGAGCGGCGATCCGGCGAAGCGCTCGGCGCTGCTGGTGAAGCTGGGCATCCTCTACACCGAGAAGGTGCAGGACGGCGCGAAGGCCACCGAGGCGTGGCAGGCGCTGCTGGCGCAGGAGCCCGACAACCGCCGCGCGCAGGACGCGCTGAAGAAGCTCTACCTCCAGAACAAGGACTGGGACGCCCTCGAGAAGTTCTACGCCGCCCAGGGCAAGTGGGACGAGCTCGTGCGCGTCCTCGAGCGCCAGGCCGAGACGGAAGACGGCGTCAGCCTCTGGAACAAGATCGGTGAGCTCTACAGAGACAAGCTGAACAAGTCGGATCGCGCGCAGAAGGCCTTCGAGAAGGCGCTGTCGATCGACGCGCAGAACCTGGTCGCCGCCGAGGCGCTGATCCCGCTCTACGAGAAGGGCAAGGACGTTCGCCGCCTGGGTGAGGCGCTGCTGGTTCAGCTGAATCACACGACCGACAAGGCCGAGCGCCACGCGCGCACGCAGCGCCTGTCGCAGCTGCTCGAAACCGACGCCGGCGACAAGAGCGCGGCGCTGTGGATCACGCTTCGCGGCTTCAGTGAGAACCCGACGGACGAGTGGGCGCAGACGACGTCTCGCCGGCTGGCCGGCGACAGCGGCAAGTGGGCCGAGCTCGTCGAGGCGTACGAGGCCGCGCTGCCTGGTGTCGCGTCGGAGGACGCGGCGCTCCCGATCCTCGGCACGCTGGCGCGCGCCTACGAGAAGGAGCTGGCGAACCCCGAGGCCGCCATCGCGCGCAACCAGCGCATTCTCAAGACGGCGCCCAAGGATCCCGAGGCCGTCGACGCGCTCGAGCGGCTCTACGTCGCGACCGGGCGCTTCGCCGACCTGCTTGCGATCTACGACAAGAAGCTCGACCTCGCGAAGACCCAGGACGAGAAGCTCGAGATCCGCATGAAGCTGGCCGGCCTGTACGAGGAAGAGGCCAAGCAGCCCGAGAAGGCCATCGAGCTCTACAACGCGATCCTCAAGCAGGACCCCAAGCAGGCGAAGGCGCTCGCTGCCCTCGATCGCATCTACCAGAGCCTCGGCAAGTGGACCGAGCTCGCGATCGTCATGGAGCAGGAGATCGCGCTCGCGTCATCTGCCTCGCCGGGCGCCGGCGCGGTGGTCGAGCTCAAGTTCCGTCGCGGCGCCGTCCTCGACGAGCACCTCGGCGACGCCGCGGGCGCGGTGGATTCGTACCGCGAGGCGCTCGCGCTCGATCCCACGCACGTGGGCGCGCGCACGGCGCTGCAGGCGTTCCTCTCGAGCGGCGACGCCGCGCTCCAGATGGCGGCCGTCGAGACGCTCGAGCCGATCTACGTCGAGACGCAGGAGCTCCCGCGCCTGGTCGAGACGCAGCGGATCCGCCTCGGCCGCGAAAAGTCGACGGACAAGCGCGTCACGCTGTTGCTTCGCATCGGCCAGCTCGAAGGTCAGCTGGGCAACGCCGAGCAGTCGTGGGACGCGTACGCGAAGGCCTTCGGCGAGAGCCCGGCCTCGCAGGGCGCGCGCGAGGCGCTCGAGAACCTCGCCTCGATCATGGACACGTGGCCGCAGCTCGTCTCCCTCTACGAGAAGGCGCTGGGGGCCAGCAAGGGCCGAGGGAACAGCGACAAGCTCCCGGCAGATCTGGAGCGTGAGCTCCTGCTGGTGGTCGCCGTCGCGTACGACGAGAAGCTGGGCCAGTCCGAGAAGGCCGTCGAGTACTTCCGCCGCGCGCAGCAGATCCAGCCCGAGGACGCCTCGGCGCTGGTGGCGCTCGAGCGGCTCTACACGCGCACCGAGCGGTGGAGCGACCTCGTCGACACGCTGACGAAGAAGGCGACGCTGGTCTCCGACGCCGGCGAGCGCGAGCAGATCCGCACGCGCATCGCGACGGTCTGGGAGGAGATGCTCGGGAACGTCGAGCAGGCGATCGTCGCATGGAACGTCGTCCTCGCCGACAACACGCGCAACGTGCAGGCGCTGCGCGCGCTCGATCGCCTCTATCAGGCGAAGGGCGATTGGCGCGATCTCGCCGACAACCTTGGGCAGCAGCTGGCGCTGTCTGGTGATCCGGCCGAATCGATCAAGCTCCTCGGCCGCCTGGGCGCGCTGCGCGAGCAGCGGCTCGGCGAGATGGGCGGCGCCGTCGAGACCTACCGCAAGATCCTGCAGCAGGAGCCGGATCACGCCGAGACGATCGCGGCCCTCGAGCGCGTCCTCGGTGACGCGCGCGCCCGGGAGCACGAGCTCGAGATCGCGCAGCTCCTCGAGCCCTACTACAAGGTTCGCGGCGACTGGCCGAACCTCATCGGCGTCTACGAGATCGAGGCGCGTCACGCCGTCGATCCCGAGACGAAGATCAACCTCCTGCGCCTCATCGCCGACGGGTACGAGGTCGGCCTGGATGATCCGATGCGCGCCTACGAGGCGCTCGGCCGCGCGCTGAAGGAAGAGCCCCTCAACGTCGAGGTGCAGTCGACGATCGAGCGCCTCGGGCGCGTGCTCGGCCAGTTCCCGGACCTCGTGTCGCGCTACCAGGCGCTCGTCGGTCAGGTGGCCGATCCCGAGCTCAAGAACGCCCTGCTGCACAAGGTGGCGCTCCTCTGTGAGATCGAGCTCGGTGACGACGCGCAGGCGGCCGCCGCCTACGCCGCCGCTCTCGACGCCTCGCCGCGCGACCTCAAGGCGGCGAACGCCCTCGAGCAGCTGTACATGCGCTCGAGCGACTATCCGAACCTCGTGACGCTGCTCCTCCGCAAGGCGGACATCGTCGACGCCCCCGACGAGAAGAAGGCCCTCTACTACAAGGCCGCGCAGCTCTACGAAGAGGTGCTCGAGAGCCTCGACGACTCCATCCGCGTGTTCAAGCTGGTGCTCGCGGTCGACGACGCGGATCGCGTCTCGCTGGACCAGCTCGTGCGCCTCTACGTCCGCCTCGAGCGCTGGAACGATCTCAAGAGCATCTACGCGAAGAAGGCCGAGCTCGCGCCGACGCCGGCCGAGAAGAAGCAGATGCTCTTCGTTCTGGGCCAGGTCTACGACCGCGAGCTCAGCGATCCGGAGCGCGCGATCGAGACGTACACGTCGATCATGGATCTGGATCCGGACGACTACGACGCCGCGCAGGCGCTCGATCGTCTGTACCTCCAGACGCAGCGCTGGTACGACCTGCTCGCCGTCCTCGAGCGTCAGACCGAGCTCGCGCCCAACCCGGGCGAGGTCGTCTCGCTGAAGTTCCGCGTCGGTGAGCTGTGGCGGGAGCACCTGAAGGACCTCACGCGCGCCGTCGAGGCGTACCGCAGCGTCCTGCAGATGGATCCGACGCACGAGCCGACGCTGCGCGCGCTCGAGGCACTCATGGCCGGCCGCGAGGAGCCCGTGCTGGCGGCCTCCGTGCTGGAGCCGATCTACGAGAGCGCGGGCGAGTGGGACCGCGTGATCGCGGTCTACGAGGTGATGCAGGCCAACGCGGACGACGCGCTCCGCAAGGTCGAGCTGCTCGCGCGCATCGCCGAGATCGAAGAGCGCCGGCTGTCGCACCAGAGCAAGGCCTTCGAGGCCTACGGGCGCGCGCTGCACGTCGACCCGTCGAACGTCGACGTGCTCCAGCACCTGCAGCGCCTCGCCGCCGACACCGGGCACTGGGCGAAGCTGGCCGCGCTGTTCGCGGGCGAGCTGCAGCGCCTCGAGGACTCGCGCCAGAAGGTGGACATGATGCTCCGCCTCGCGCGCGTCTACGAGGAGGAGACCGGCCAGGTCGAGGAGGCGATCGCCACCTACCGGGCGGTCGTCGAGGTGGAGGCGGAGAACAGGGAGGCGCTCGTCGCGCTCGATCGCCTCTACAGCCACGCCCAGCGCTGGGAGGAGCTGGCCGACACGATCCGCCGCGAGATCCGCATCGCGCCGTCGGACGAGGCCATCGTCGCGCTGACGTTCCGCCTGGCGCAGGTCTTCGAGCTCGCGCTCGTCGACCTGCCCAAGGCCGTCGCCGCCTACAAAGACATCCTGCAGGCCGATCCGACGCACACGGAGACGCGCGCCGCGCTGGAGCGCATGTTCATGGGCGGCACGCTGCAGCTCGAGATCGCCGAGGTGCTCGAGCCTCTCTACCGCTCCGGTGAGGAGTGGGAGAAGCTGCATCAGATCTACGAGGTGCAGCTCTCGCGCATCGCCGATCTGAGCGAGCGCCAGGGCCTGCTGCGCCGCCTCGCCGAGATCGCCGAGCAGAAGCTGGTCGATCAGGTGGCGGCCTTCGGTTGGTGGGCGCAGGCCGTGAAGGAGGACCCGTCGTCCGAGCAGGCGCTCGACGAGCTGGTCCGCCTCGCGCGCGCGACGCACCAGTGGGACGCCTACGTGCAGACGATGTCGGCGGCCGCCTCGGCGGATCGCGAGCCCCAGATCGGTCGATCGACCCGGCGCGACGTTCTCCTGCGCCTGGCCGCCACGTTCGAGACGGAGCTCGGCGACCTCGAGCGCGCCGAGAACGCGCTCGTCCAGGTGCTGGGCGAGCACGAGAAGGATCCGGCGGCCCTCGCGTCCCTCGATCGCATCTACGAGGCGCAAGGCATGTACGAGAACCTGGCGGCCACGCTGCGCCAGCGCATCGCCATCACCGACGACACGGCCGAGCTCGTGCAGCTCGAGCTGCGCCTCGGGCGCGTCTACGCCGAGGCGCTCGACGACGCGCCGCAGGCGATCGCCGCCTACCTCGCCGTGCTCGAGCACGAGTCGCGGTCGGTGGCCGCGCTCGAGGCCCTCGAGCGGCTCTACTTCCGGGGCGAGCAGTGGCCCGAGCTCTACGGCGTGTACGAGAAGCTCGTCGACACGACGACCGACGACCAGGCCATGGCGGACTGCTACGCGCGCATGGCGAAGATCGCGACCGACGCCCTCGGCCAGCGCGAGAAGGCCGTCGAGCTGTGGGGTCGCGTGCTCGACGTGCGCGGGGACGATCCCGCGGCGCTGGGCGGCCTCGCCGACCTGCACGAGCTCGCCTCCGAGTGGAAGGAGCTCACCGAGGTCCTCGAGAAGCAGGTCGCGGCCACCCAGGATCCCGACGCGAAGATCCCCGTCTACAAGCGCCTCGGCCGCATCTGGGGCGAGAAGCTCAACCGCGAGCGCAACTCGCTCGAGAGCTGGATGAAGGTCCTCGAGCTCGACCCGCAGGACGTCGACGCCCTGCGCGCCATCGCCGCGAACTACCGCAGCGCGGGCGCCTGGGAAGAGCTTTCGCAGGCGCTGCGCCGACTCATTCAAGTTGGCCAGCTCGGTGAGTCGGGCATCCAGCAGGACGAGCTCAAGGAGCTGTACGCGCAGCTCGGCGAGCTCGAGGGCGAGACCCTCATGCGCACGCAGGACTCGATCGACGCGTGGCGCGAGGTGCTGGAGATCGACGGTGGCGACTTCCGCGCGCTCGCCGCGCTCGAGAAGCTGTTCATGCAGGAGGCGCGCTGGGAGGAGGCGGTCGACATCCTCGAGCGGCGCGTGCGTGCCCTCGCGGCGCCCACCGAGCAGATCGACGTGCTCATGCAGGCCGCGTCGCTGTGGGCCGACAAGATCGGCGACGGCGGCTCGGCGGCCGAGGTGTACGAGCGCGTGCTGCAGCTCGACCCCGGCAACCAGACCGCGTCGATCGAGCTCGAGGCGCTGTACCGGCAGCGGAAGAGCTGGGTCAAGCTGGTCGACCTCCTGCTCTCGCGCACGCAGTACACGGCCGACGTGCAGGGGCGCATCACGCTGCTCGTGCAGACGGCGGAGATCTACGAGCAGCAGCTCAACGATCTCGACAGCGCGTTCGTCACGCTGCGCGCGGCGTTCCAGGAAGACTACTCGAACGACCACGTCGCGAAGGAGCTCGAGCGCCTGGCGACGGCGGCCGACAAGTGGAACGAGCTCATCGGCGAGTACACGCAGCTCGTCCAGGGCATCGCCGACCCGAAGGTGGCCGCCGATCTGTGGGTGAAGATCGCCCGCTGGTACGACTCGGCGCTCCGCCACACGGATTACGCCGTCGCGTCGGCGCAGCAGGCCCTGCAGCTCGACAACGCGCACGTCGGCGCGCTGCAGACGCTGGAGGAGCTGTTCCGCAAGCAGAAGAAGTGGGGCGATCTCGTGGGTGCGCTCGCGCGTCACGCCGAGGTCGAGCAGGAGCCCACGGCGCGCGTCGACATCCTCCTCCAGCTCGCGGACACGTACGAGACGCAGATCGGTGACACGGCGCAGGCGACGTTCGCGTACCAGCGCGCGCTCGACACCGACGAGCGCTGCATCGACGCCATCAACGCGCTCGAGCGTCTCTACCGCCGCACGCAGGCGTGGGACCGCCTCGTCGAGGTGCTCACGAAGAAGGCCCAGGTCGTCGAGGACACCGAGCAGGGCGTGAAGCTGCGCCTGCAGGTCGGCGAGCTGTGGAAGGATCGCCTGGGCGACAACGACCGCGCCATCGAGGCCTACAAAGAGGTGCTCGCCGTCGATCCGCAGAACATCAGCGCGATCGAGGCCCTCGATGATCTCTTCGAGGCGCAGGGCCGCGTCGAGGAGCAGCTCGAGAACCTCGAGCACAAGCTGGAGGTCTCACCCGCGGGCGATCGCGCCGCCATCTACCAGAGCATGGCGGAGATGTGGGAGCAGAAGTTCGGGAAGCCCGAGCGCGCCGCCGAGGTCCTCGAGAAGGTGCTTCTCATCGAGGATCGCAACCAGAAGACCTACCGCGACCTCGAGCGAATCTACCGCAGCGAGCGCAAGTGGGAGTCGCTCGTCGACACCTACCGCAAGCACATCCTGGTGACGAACGACGCGAACGAGCGCATCGACCTCTACACGAAGATGGGGCAGGTCTACGAGCAGGAGCTCCGCGACCTCGACCGCGCCATCGACGCGTACAGCGACGTGCTCAACGTCGAGCCCAATCACGAGGCCGCGCTCTCGGGGCTCGCGCACCTCTACGAGGAGACCGAGCAGTGGGAGAGGGCCGTCGACGTGATGCGGCGGCTCATCACCGTATCGGGCGACGCCAAGCAGAAGGTCGACCTCAACTACCGGCTCGGCAAGATCTTCGACGAGCAGATGAAGGATCCCGAGCCCGCGACGGAGTACCTCGTCGAGGCGCTGTCCCAGGATCCGGCGCACGTGCCCTCGATGCTGTCGCTGCTGGGCATCTACAAGCGGCGCGGCGACTGGATGAAGGCGGCGCAGCTCATGATTCGCGCCGAGGCCGCGACGATCAACACGCTGGAGAAGACCCGCCTGCTCTTCGAGGCCGGGAAGATCTACCAGGAGAAGCTCAGCGACGACGCGCAGGCGACGGAGCTCTACGCGGGCGTGCTGAGCCTCGATCCCGAGCACGTCGAGGCGGGCGAGCCGCTCTCCGAGCTCTACTTCCGCCGGCAGGAGTGGGCGCCGCTCGTCCCCATCCTCGAGATGCTCGCGCGCAAGGCCGATCGCAAGACCAACCGCGAGCTCACGCTGCTGTACCACCGCCTGGCGAAGGCCGCCGACATGCTCGGCGACAACGAGAAGGCGCTGAAGTACTATAAGCAGTCGTACGACCTCGACTCGACGTACCTGCCGACGCTGGTCGACAGGGCGGCGCTGCTCTACAAGCTCGAGCACTGGGATGATGCGTTCCGCATCTACCAGACGATCCTCGTCCACCACCGCGACGCGCAGAAGGACGACGACATCGTCGACATCTTCTTCCGCCTCGGGCGCATCAAGCTGAAGCTCGGCGAGCGGACCAAGGCCATCAACATGCTCGAGAAGGCCCTCGAGATTCAGCCCGGCCACCGCGCGACGTTGCAGGCGCTCATCGACATCTACAGCGACGCGGGCGACTGGGAGGCGGTCATCAAGCAGAAGCGGTCGATGTTGGCCTCTCCTGCCGCCGACAACGACGAGAAGTTCAAGATCTCCGAGGAAATCGCCGGGATCTACAAGGACAAGCTCGCGAACCCGCAGAAGGCGATCGCCGCCAATCTCGAGGCGCTCAACTTCAAGCCGACGGACCACCAGCTCCTCCACAACCTGCTCGATCTTTTCAGCGAGACGAAGCAGTGGAAGAAGGCGATGGAGATCCTCGGCAAGCTGGCCGACATCGAGACGGGCAAGGTCAAGGCGCGCTACCTCGTCGCGGCGGGCAACATCGCCAATTACGAGCTGCACTCGACGGACGAGGCGGTCGACCTCTACAACAGCGCCCTCGACAGCGATCCGGACGACCTCAAGGCCTTCGAGCGCATCGACAAGATCCTCACGGCCAAGAAGGACTGGAAGAACCAGGAGCGCAACTACCGCAAGATGATCAAGCGGCTCGGAACGGAGCCCACGCCGGAGCGCAAGCCGACGGTCATCGCGCTGTGGCACGCGCTGGGCGAGATCTACCGCTCGCGCCTCAAGGACTTCAAGGCGGCGACGGCGGCCTTCGAGGTGGCCGTGCAGCTGGATCCGGACTCGGCGGGGCGCCACCAGATCCTGGCCGAGCTCTACCAGCTGTCGGGGCCCGACACGTACGACAAGGCCGTGGCCGAGTACCGCCACCTCGTGAAGACCGCGCCGGACTTCGCGCAGATGGCCGCGCACATGAAGACGCTGCGGCGCCTTTACATGGAGATGCGCCAGTACGATCGAGCCTGGTGCGTCACCAGCGCGATGGCCTTCCTGCGCAAGGCGGACCCCGAAGAGCAGCAGTTCTTCGAGCAGTACCGCCCCAAGGGCTTCGCGAGGGCGCGCGCGCGCCTCACCGAGGAGCTGTGGCAGCGGAACATCTACCACGCCGACGAGGACCGCTACATCTCGCACGTCTTCGCGGCCGTGAGCCAGGTCGTGTCGGCCGTGCGCGCGAAGGAGCACAAGGACTGGGGCCTCAAGCGCAAGGACAAGCGCGACGTCGCGACGGACCAGCTGCTCTTCAGCAAGGTCTTCAACTACGTCAACCAGGTGCTGGGCGTTCCGCAGCCCGAGCTCTACCTGCGGCCCGAGTCGCCGGGTGAGCTGGATCTCGCGAACGCGCGCGAGAAGGCGGCGCTCACGCCGTCGTTCGTCGTCGGCGCGAACCTGCTCCAGGGCCGCCCGGAGAAGGAGCTCGCCTACGTCATCGGCAAGAAGCTGACGTTCATGCGCCCGGATCACTTCGTGCGCTGGCCGAACGTCGTCCCGACGGTGGCCGAGCTCAAGGTCGTGTTCCTCGCGGCCCTGCGCCTGGTTCAGCCGAACCTGCCGGTGAAGCCCGACCTCGCGCAGCCGGTGGGTCAGTACTACGACGCGCTCCGCAAACTCATGCCCCCGCAGATGAGCGAGCAGCTGGCCGTCGTCGTTCAGCGGTTCCTCGCGACGAAGGCGGAGGCCGACCTGCACAAGTGGTCGAACGCCGTCGACCTCACGGCGACGCGCGCCGGCTTGCTGGTGTGCAACGACCTCGACGTCGCGGCCCGCCTCGCGCAGGCTGAGCCCGTCTCGGTGGGCGTCGTCGAACCGAAGGAGAAGGTCCGCGACCTGATCCTCTGGTCGATGTCCGACGAGTACTTCACGCTCCGCGAGCACCTCGGCCTCATCATTGGGCAGGGCTGACGGCGCTCGCTTCGCGGAAGGGGCCTGTTGGCCCCTCCGCGACTCCCGCGGGCCCTCCCCGGCGCTTCTCGGAAGGTGAGCCGGCGCGGCGAAGCCGCGCCTCCCGTCAATGAACCCGCTCGCTTCGCTTGCTTCGGCGCAGGGAGGTAGGACCTGATTCGCGCTCCTTTGCTCGCGGGGGAGGGGGCCCGGTGAGGGGCGTCTGGTAGAGTACGGGCCATGTGGCTGGGGGCCATCGTCGGCCTGTTCTTCGTCGTCGCCGCGGGCGTCTTGCTCGGTAAGCGCATCGCCTTGCGCGAGGCGGAGGCGTGGACGGCCAGCGTGCGCCACGTCGCCGACGCGATCCGGGCCGCCGGCGCCGAGGAGAGCAAAGAGACGCTGCGCGCGGCCGAGGTCGAGGGGCGCGAGGAGGGGCGGGCACGCGTCTCGGCGTTCGAGTCGTTCTGTCAGGTGAGAGAGGCCGAGCTGGACACGATCGCGGGGCGGCTGGCGCGGCGCGAGTCGGAGCTGTCGGCATCGGCGACGCGGCTCGCGGCGGCGCGCGAGGCGGCCGAGGCGCAACGGAAGCGGGCCACCGACCTGGAGGCGGAGCTCGCGCGCGCTCGGAAGGAGCTCTTGGACGTGCAGCAAGGCACGCGCGCCGCGCTCGAGCGCGAGGCGGGCGAGACGGCCGAGGACGTGTGGGCCGCCATCGCCGAGAACGAGCTCGAGGACGCGCGCATGCACGCCGCGCAGACGGTGCGGCTCGCCGAGCACGCGCCCGTCGACGAGGCGGCGCGCCACGCTCACCGCGTGATGGGCATCGCCGTGGGCCGCTTCTCCGGGCACTACCTCACCGAGCGGCTCCACTCGATCATCCCGTTCGGGCCGGGGGTGAAGCCCGAGGCGATCGTCGGCGACGGCGCCGCCAACTTGCAGGCGATCGGCGGCATCGCCAACGTGACGCTGTCGCTGGTCGAGACCGGTGACGCCGTTCGCCTCGAGGGCCTCGACGGCGTCGGGCGCGAGGTCGCGCGCCGGTGCCTCGCGCGCATGATGCGCAACCCACGCCTCGCCGCCGACGCGGGTGAGGTGACGCGGCTCGCGCGCGAGATCAGCAAACAGCTCGAGATCGAGCTGGACGACCTCGGCCGCCGCGCCTTCCGCGTCCTCGAGATCCCGCCCGCGCACGCCGAGATCGTGCGGCTCGTCGGGCGCCTCAATTACCGGACCAGCTACACCCAAAACCAATGGAAGCACGCCATCGAGGCGGGCTTCCTGTGCGGCATGATGGCCGAGGAGCTGGATCTCGACCTCAAGGTCGCGCGGCGCGCGGCGCTGATGCACGACATCGGCAAGGCGCTCACCCACGAGCTCGACGGATCGCACGCCGTCATCGGCGCCGACTACGCGCGCCGCCTCGGCGAGACGGAGATCGTCGCGAACGCCATCGGGGCGCACCACACCGACGAGCCGTTCGCGAGCGCCTACGCGTACCTGGTCGCCGCCGCCGACGCGATGTCGGGCGCGCGGCCCGGCGCGCGGCGCCAGCTGGACGAGAGCTTCCACTCGCGCCTCGAGGACCTCGAGCGCATCACGCGCGGCTTCCGCGGCATCACCGAGGCCTACGCCGTTCAGGGCGGGCGCGAGGTCCGCATCTACGTCCAGGAAGATCGCGTCGACGATTTGGGCGCCGTGGATCTCTCCGGCGCGGTCGCCAAAAAAATCTCGCAGGAGATGCGGTTTCCGGGGCAGATTCGGGTCACCGTGATCCGCGAGTTCAAAGCGACGGAGGTCGCCAGCTGATGAGCCTGCCCCCGATTTTCTTCTACGCCGTGGGCGGTTTCCTGGCCGTCTTCGGTCTCGCGCGCGCCATCTTCCTGGGCCGCCGGCGCCCCGATCGCGAGCTCGCCGAGGAGACGCCCGCCCGCGCCAAGCTGCGCCGCAATCACCTCATCTTCGGCCTGGTGCACTTCGCATTCGGGATCGTGCTGATCCTCATGACGTCAGGCGTGATCCGCTACCGAATCGGGCACTGAGGCGCCCGACCGCCGCGCGTCATCAGGACGCGGCGTCGACGCTGCTGGCTGGCGCGGGCACCTCGGCGCTGCGCCGGCGTTGCTGGCGCCAGATGATGAACGCCGGCAGCGCGACGATGGCCGCCGAGAGGCACGCCACCTCGCCCAGAATCGCCATGGCGCCGAAGCCCTGCAGCGCCTGGTTGCGCGCCGCCAGCAGCGAGCCGTAGCCGACGATCGTCGTCCACGAGCACAGCGCGACCGCCGCGCCCGTCGAGATGACGGCGCGCAGGATGTCCTTCTCCTCGCGGTAGCGCGTCACGACGTTCAGCACGTATTCGGCGCCGATGCCGAACGTGATCGGCAGCGCGATGAAGTTGAGAAAGGTCACGTGCACGCGCGCCCAGCCCGCGCCGCCCACCATCACCACCACCCCCAGGAGGAGGATGCCCACGGCCACCAGCGCCGCGCGCAGCGGCCGGATCGTGGCGAGCACCAGCAGGATGACCGCCACGAGCGACACGATCGTCGCGATGGGCCCGTCGTGCAGGATCGAGCGGATCATCGCACCGAACACGACGGCCGAGCCTGACGTCTCGAGCTCCTTGCCAGAGGGCAAGTGCAGGAACTGCAGCACCCCGGCCATGCGCAAGAGATCGCGGCCGCTCCACACCGAGATGCCCTGCTCGACCGGGTAGACGAGCACGACGCGGCCGACGGTGCCGTCGACCTCGGAGAACGGCCGGCGCGCGATCGCCGGCAAGTCCATCGGCTTGAGCTCGTGGAGATCGTTCGGCGGGTCGATCTGGTCCAGCTTCTTCCGTTCGTCCGGTGTCAGCAGCGCCAGCGACTTGTCGTGCTTCAGCTTGTCGATGTCGGCGATCAGCGCCAGCTTCCGCTGCTGCACCTCGGGCGTCCCGGGCAGGAGATCGTAGATCGTGACGATCTGCCCGATGGTCTTGGCGCCGGGCGCGTTCGGATCGGGACGCTGGGCCGCCTGCTCGGCGTCTTGCCGCCGGATCGTCTGCTTGATGTCTTCGACCTCGTCGACCGAGTCGGCGAGCACGATGGTGGGCGACGGCCACCGGCCGAAGAGCTTGTCGAAGCTCTTGCCGAACTCCTGGGCCTCTTTCGTCGAGTTCAGCTTCGCGTTGAGCCGGCGGAAGTCGTACTCGAACGGGTCTTTGAGAAAGTGCGTGAGGCCCAGCAGCGAGCCCGCGCCGATGATCGTCACGACGACCGAGACCGCCGCGCCGTGGCGGCCGAGCAACCGCGCCAGCGGCCCGAGGTCCAGAGGCGCGCGCCCCCGCGGGGCGCCGTCGCCGCCGCGCCGGTCGAGGATGACCAGCATCGCCGGCAGCACCGTGTACGAGGCGGCCCAGCAGAACAGCGCGCCCACGGCGCCCATGACACCGAACTGATAAAAGCCGCGGAAGCTCGTCACCATCAGCGAGGCGTACGCCGCCGACGCGCAGATCGACGCCACCAGCGTGCCGCGCCAGGTACCGGCCAGCGCCGCGCGCAACGCCGCGTCCGCATTGTCGCCGCGCGCGCGCTGCTCCTCGTAGCGCGACATGACGACGATCGCGTAGTTGATGCCGTTACCGAGGATGATCGACCCGAGGAACGCCGTCGACGAGTTCAGGTAGCCGAACGCGAGCTGGGCCACGCCGAACGCCAGCGCCGCGCCCACGACGGCCGGGGCCCCCGTGAGGGGGATCGCGCGCAGGCGGCGGAAATAGACGCCGATCGACAGCGCGACCACGACGAGGCAGGTCACCGTGACCCACAGGATGTCGCGCTCGACCGCCTCGCGGCTGGCGATGGCCGTCGCGATGGGCCCTGAGACCTCGGCCCGCATCTCGGGATGGAAGCTCGTGGGCGGCAGCTCGGCGATCAGCCGGTGCGCGGCCTTGAACAGGCCCTCGCCGGCGTTCTCGGCGAAGAGGCCGCCCGGCGGCAGCGCGGCGATCCAAACGTACTCGCCGTTGTTGCTCGTGAAGACGCCGCCCGGGAAGCGCTCCTCGACGGGATCTTTGTGCTCCGCGAGCCGCTTCTGCATGTCCTCGAGCGACTCTTCGTCACCGAGCGCGACGTAGAGCGGGTTCTTGCGCTTGCTGATCTCGCTGCGCAGGCGGTCGCGGATCGACTCGAGGTCGTCCTCCGAGGCGTAGAGCCACTTGTTCTTCTGGAAGAAGCTCCGGACGTCGCGGATGTTGTAGGCGGCGAGCTGCACCACGCGGTCCGGCATCGCTCGCAGCTTCTGCGTCAGCGCCTCGGCGTAGCGCAGGTTCGCTTCGTGGTCGGGCGAGCGCACGCCGATGAGCAGCAGCGAGAGGTCGCCGATGCGCTTCTGCGTGCGCGCGAGGGCCACGACGCCGGGGTCGTTGTTGGGCAGGAGCTCGACGAACGCCGTCTTGAGCCGCAGCTTCGACGCGAGGAACGCGCCTCCCGCCGCCACGAGCGTCGCGATCAAGAGGACGAGCACCGGATGCTTCGTCACCCACCTGTGGTACCGGTCACTTCGTGCCGAGTCGGGGGACGCCATGGGCCCGCCAAAATTACCAGCAATTTTCCGCGACGGGAGGTGTATTCGCGGCCCGCGCCGCCCTTAGGGCGCGCGAAGCGAGCGAGATCGCCGTCGCATGTGGGATGTGACACAAGTCCCACAAGGAGCGACAAGTGCTCGCGCAGGGCAGAGCGAGCATTTACGAATGCTCGCGGCGCCGATATGCTTGCCGCATGACCGAGCTTGGCTTGACGTCGCGTGCCCGGTCCGTCGGGCTCGCAGTCGTCTTGGTGCTGATCGGCCTTTGCGCAGCGCCCGGGCGCGCCCTCGCGATCGGCGAGACCATCACCGACGTGCGTATCCTCGACAACCAGCGCACCGAAGAGGCCACCGTCCGCTCGATCGCCGGCATCTCCAACGGCGACATCCTCGAGGCGGACACCCTCGACAAGGTGCGCGAGCGTCTCAACACGACGGGCCTCTTCTCGGACGTCAACGTCTGGTGGGAGCCGAATGGCGCGGGCGTTCGCGTGAATGTCTCCGTGAAAGACAAGTTTCCGTGGGCCCCGGTCCCCACGGGCTCGTGGTCGGCGAACAACAAGTCGCTGGGCGTCTTGTTCGTGCACGGCAACCTGTTCGGGCGCGGCAAGCAGCTCGCGATCGGCGGTCGCGTCGCCACCGTCGACTCGGGCGCCCTCCTCGCCTACCGCGATCCGTCGCTGTTCGGGAGCTGGCTCTACTGGCAGGCGCAGGGCCTCGTGCAGAAGCAGGTCATCCCCGAGTACCAGAACTACGGGACGGGTCCCGGAGGCCAGATCTCGCTCGCCGATCCGGCCGAGCTCTCCGAGCAGCACCTCTTCTCGTACGGCTTCGAGTTGGTGGCCGGCATCGCCTGGTGGAGACGCGTGAAGACGCAGGTGGCGTGGCACCTCGAGAACTTCAACAACGAGGGCGCGTTCAACCCCGAGACTGGTGCGCCCGAGCCGTCCCTCACCAACGGGGGGCTGGCGGGCATCGGGCGCGCCTCACTGACGTTCGACTTTCGCGGGCGCGAGTTCGCCGTCATGCGCGGCGAGGCGTTCAGCCTCGGGTTCGACTACGCGAGCCCGACGTTCAAGAGTGACTTCACCTACTGGCGCGCCGGCGCCAGCTGGGAGCACGGCATCCGGTTCTTCAAGTCGCACAACCTGATCTATCTCGTGGGCGCGACCTTCGGCCATGATCTGCCGTTTTGGGCGGAGAACACCGCGGGCGGCCCGAACCTGCGCGGCTATCTGTACCAGCAGTTCCGCGGTGACTCGCAGGTCGGCGGCAAGGTCGAGTACCACTTCCCGCTCTTTTCGATCGGCTCGCTCGATTTCCGCGCGCTCGCGTTCTACGACGTGCAGGCGCTGTGGTTCCGCGAGGTGCCGACCGACTTCGGCGGCATGGATCACTACACGCGGCCCACGGTGGACATGCGCGTGTTCCCCGCCGACAACAAGTACGGCTTTTCGTGGAGCCAGAGCATCCACAACGACGTGGGCGGCGGTCTCCGTTTCTTCCTGCGCTCGGTCGCGGTCCCGCTCGTCGGCTTCGACGCCGGCTACGGCATCGAGGCCCAGAACTGGCGCTTCATTTTGATCGTCGGCGCCTAGGTCAGGCGCCCGGCCCCTGGGGGGAGCGTTGTCCGTCTCGGGGCAGCTCGGGTGGGTCGGGTAGCCGGTGGTGAAAACCCACCACCAGGCGGGTGTCGAAGGTTGAACACCGACACCGTCGCCAGCCCGGCGTCCGAATGATTGCAAACACTTAGAGCGCCGATCGCGGTGGCGTGTCCCTTGCTCGGAGGGGGATCCGTCATGTCAGGCTTCCCCGTCGTCACCAAGTCGAGCTTACCCAGCTTCAGCCCCGGCCTTGCCCCGGCGCGCGCCCTTGGGCGCCTCCCGCTGCCGCGCGTGCTGCTGTGCGACCTGGACGGCACGCTGATCGACAGCATGCCGACGCTGGCCGACCTCGCGACCGAGGTGATGGAGTCGACCTACGGCACGCCGCGCATGCTCGCGCGCGAGCTGTACCTCGCGACGTGCGGCCTGCCGTTCGTCAAGCAGCTCGAGGAGATCTACCCGGGCGATCCGCGGAACGCGGGCGCGTCCGATCTGTTCGAGGGCCGCAAGCCCGAGCGGTGCGATCTCATCCGCATGCCGCAGGACACGCGGCGCGCGCTCGAGCGCATGCGCGAGATGGGCGTGCGCATCGCCGTCTCGTCGAACAACGGCACGCGCAACGTCGAGACGTTCGCGCGCAACGCCGGCTTTCCGTTCGATCTCGTGCTCGGCTTCGGCGAGGGCCTCGCCAAGGGGCGCCCGCACATCGACGCGACGTCGCGCAAGTTCGGGCTCGACCGCCAGGAGATGCTGTTCGTCGGCGATTCGCTGCACGACGGCGAGATCGCCGAGCGCGAAGGGATCCCGTTCGTCGGCGTCGCGACGACGTTCTCGTCCGAGCGCTTCCAGCTGCGTTTCCCGCACCTCCCCGTCATCAAGCGCTTCTCGGCGCTGCCTGAGCTTTTTTGACGGGGTCCGGCTCGCTGCCGCTCGCGTGCCCCTGGCCCCCTCGCTCTGCGCGGCATAGCCGCGCTACGCTCGCGGCCTTCGACCAATCGACGTAGGAACATCGCGTGAGCTCGACAAAGAACGGGGGAATGCAGGCGGTGCTGCTGGCGGCCGGGCTCGGCAGCCGGCTCGGGCAGCTCACGGAGCGCATCCCGAAGGCGCTCATCACCGTCGGGGCAGAGCCGCTGCTGGCGTACGCCGTGCGGTTCGCGAAGCGCGCGGGGGCGCGCGACGTGATCGTCGTCGGCGGGTATGGCTACGAGCTCGTCGAGGCCGAGATCGCCAGGCGCGCGCTCGGCGTGACGCTGGTTCGGAACGAGGCTTTTCGCGACGGCAACCTGGTCTCGCTCATGACGGCGCGCCCGCGCATCGACCTCGCCGACGAGCTGCTCGTCATGAACATCGACCACATCTACAGGCCGGCCATTGCGGGGATCGTCGAGAGGCCGGCCAGCGAAGTCACGGCGTTCATCGATACGGATCGGACGCTGGGCGCGGACGACATGAAGGTCGAGCGCGACGAGGCCGGGCGGGTGCGGCGCATCGCGAAGACGCTCGAGACTTGGGACGCGGGCTACGTCGGCATGTCGAAGGTGCCGGCCGGGGCCGCGGCGCGCTATTGGGCGACGGCCGAGGCCGCGCTCGCGGAAGAGGGGCGGGCCATTCACGTCGAGCGCGTGCTGGCGCGCCTGGCGACGACCGACCGGCCCCCCCTGTGCCGCGACATCAGCGGGCACGGGTGGTTGGAGGTCGACCTGCCCGAAGAGCGGCAGCGCGCCGAGGAGGCCCTCCGAGAAGGCGTGTGGTAAATGAACGGCGCCGTGGATCAAGGGCGAGCGCAGCGCGGCTTGGCCGCGCGAAGCGAGGGGGACCCGGTGTCGATCGGTTCGCGAGCGGCGGCGAGCCAGGCCCCGTCGAAAAGGCACAAGGTTCTTCTTTTCATCCCGAACCTGCAGCAGGGCGGGGCAGAGCGGCAGATCCTCGAGCTCATGACGCGGCTCCCGGCGCGCTTCGAGCCGACGCTGTGCCTCTACGAGGACGTCGTCCATTACCGCGAGTACCTGCCGGACGGCGAGCCGCGCCACGTGCTGGGCGAGCGGCGCATGGGGCCGCGCGGGCTGCGCAAGCTCGTCGAGGTGCTGCGCGAAGAGAAGCCCGACATCCTGCACTCGTACCGCGACAAGGCGAACTTCTGGGCGCGCCTCGCGACGCGGCGGGCGGCCGTGCCCGTCGTCGTCACGGCTGTGCGTAGCCGCGCCATGCACGTCGTCCACCTGCTCACCGAGCAGTGGCTCTCGCAGAAGAGCGACCGGATCATCGCCAACTCGGAGGGCGTGCGCCGCGAGCTGGTGGAGCTGGCGGGCGTCGCGCCCGAGAAGGTGCAGCTCCTGCACAACTTCATCGACCTCGAGCGCTTCCGGCCGCCGACCAACGACGAGCGAGCCGCGGCGCGCGCGAAGTGGGGGTTGGGCGCCAATGAGATCGCGCTGCTGCTTCCCGGGCGCGTCGGCGTGCAGAAGCATCAGATCGGGCTGGCGCTGGCGCTGGCCCGGCTGCGGCGCGCGGGCCGGCTGCCCGCGAACGTGCGCGTTATGCTGGCGGGGCGCAACCGCGATCGCGTCTACTCGGCGGTGCTGCCGCGCGTGCTCGAGCTCCTGGGGCTGACGGAGGCCGTGCGGTTCCTGGGCACCGTCAGCGAGATGCTGTCGCTCTATCACGCGGCCGACGCGCTGGTGATGCCGTCGCTGTACGAAGGCCTGCCGAACGCCGTCCTGGAGGCGCACGCCTGCGGGCTGCCCGCCGTCGTGTCGCACGCCGCGAACATCGATCGCATCGTCGTCGACGGCGTGAGCGGGTTCGAGGCGCCCACCTTCGACCACGACGCGCTGGCCGAGGCGCTGGCCCGCATGGTGGCGGCAGGGCCTGACGAGCGCCGCGCCATGGGCGCGCGCGGCCGCGCCCACGTCGCGGAGACCTTCAGCGTCGAGCGCATCCTCGAGGAGACCGTGCGCCTCTACGACGACCTCCTCGCAGCAAAGGGATTGGCAGACCCATCCGAGCGCAGCGAGGCTCTGCCGCGCGGAGCGAGCGCCGGGGGCGCGGGGCCCTCTCAGGGGCCCGCGTCGCCGAAAGGCCTCGCTTAATGTGTGGGATCGCGGGCGCGCTCGCGCCGCGCCTCGACGCCGCGCCGCCCGCGGGCGCCGCCCAGCGCTTCGCGGCGGCCATGGTGCACCGCGGGCCCGACGGCCACGGGTTCTTCCAGGCGGGGCCGATCGCGCTCGCGCACCGGCGCCTCTCGATCATCGATCTGTCGGACGCGGGCCGCCAGCCGATGACGAACGAGGACGGCCAGATCGCCATCGTCGTCAACGGCGAGATCTACAACCCCGCCGAGCTGCGGAGGGACCTCGTCGCCAAAGGGCACACCTTCAAGAGCGGCAGCGACTCCGAGGTCGTCGCCCACCTGTATGAGGAGGTCGGCGCGCGCGTCCCCGAGCACTTGCGCGGCATGTTCGCCTTCGCGCTGTGGGACGCCCGCAAGGGGACGCTGCTGCTCGCGCGCGATCGCTTCGGCGAGAAGCCCCTCTACTATTGCGAACGCGCCGACGGGTTCGTGTTCGCGTCGGAGCTGGGCGCGCTGATCGCCGACGAACGGACGCCCACGGCGATCTCGATGGAGGCGCTCGACGCGTACCTGGCGCTGCAGTACGTCCCGGCGCCGCGCACGATCTACGCGGGCGTGAACAAGCTGCCGGCGGGCCACACCCTCGAGGTGCGCCCGGGCGAGCGGCCCGTCTTGCGCCGCTACTATCAGCTCTCGGCGGCGCCGACGCTCGCGCACCTCACCGAGGAGGAGGCGGCGCGGCGCGTGCGCGAGACCGTCGAAGAGGCCGTGCGCTCGCGCCTCATGTCGGACGTCCCGCTCGGCGCGTTCCTGTCGGGTGGTGTCGATTCGTCGATCGTCGTCGCGTGCATGGCGCGCGCGATGGGCGAGCCGGTCAAGACGTTCTCGGTCGGCTTCTCGGAGGGCGGGCGCCTCGACAACGAGCTGCCTTACGCGCGCCTCGTCGCCGAGCGATGGCGCACCGATCACCACGAGCTGGTCGTCGAGCCGGACATGGTGGGGCTCCTGCCCAGCATCGTGCGGCACCACGGCGAGCCGTTTGCCGACACGTCGGCCGTGCCTACGCGCTACCTGTGCGAGATGACCCGGCGCGACGTCACGGTCGCGCTCTCGGGCGACGCGGGCGACGAGGCGTTCGGGGGGTATCGGCGGTACGTCTGGGCGCACCTCGCCGACACGCTGCGCCGCCTCCCAGGGCCGCTCGCGCGCGGGGCCGCGGCGATCCTCGCCGCCGCGCCCGGCCGCGGGGGCCGCCCCATCCGCGAGTTCGGCGCGCGCCTCGGCTCCGACGAGGCCACGCGTTACTTGCGCCTCATCTGCCACTTCTCGGCCGAGGAGAAGGCCGCGCTCTACACACCCGAGCTCGCCGAGCGGTTCGCGCGCGACGCGACGGCCGAGTCGTTCGCTGCGCACCTCGGCGCCTCGCACGCCACGGACACCGTGAGCCGCCTGCAGAACCTCGACGCCGAGACCTACCTGCCCGACGACATCCTCGTGAAGGTCGACATCGCCAGCATGACGCACGCGCTCGAGGCACGCGCGCCGCTCGTCGACCACCACGTCGTCGAGCTGGGCGCGGCGCTGCCCGGGCCGCTCAAGTTGCGCGCCGGCAAGGGCAAGCACATCTTCAAGCGCGCGTTCGCCGACCTCGTGCCGTCCGAGATCCTGAACCGGCGCAAGAAGGGCTTTTCGCTGCCGACGGGGCCCTGGCTGCGCGGGCGCCTCTACGGCTTCGCGCGCGAGACGCTGCTCTCGGACGCGGCGCGGGCCCGCGGCCTGTTCCGACCCGAGGCCGTGGCGGATCTGCTGGAGCGCCACCGCGCCGGCGAGGATCACGGTGAACGCCTGTGGAACCTGATCGTGCTCGAGACGTGGCAGCGCGAGCTCTGCGACGGGCGGGCGGCGTTCGCGCGCGAGGTGGCCGCGACGGCGGAGCGCCTCCAGCATGAGGCGATGTCCGCGCGCGCCGTGAGGGCGTCGTGAACGAGCCCGACGCCGCGGGCGGGGCCGCGCCCGCGGCTCCGTCGCGCGCCCCGGTGAGCCGCTCCGAGGACGCCGCGCATGCCGCGCGCAGCGGCGTTTCGCAGATCCTCGCCATGCTCGGCCAGGGCCTCTTGCCCCTGCACCGCGTGCTGGTGGCGCGCTTGTTCGGTCAGACCGCCTACGGCGTCTACCGCACGGGCGCGGATCTCTGCGAGGTGTTGATGCGCGCCGGCATCGCCGGCGGCGACAAGGCGATGCTGAAGTTCGTCGCCGCGCACCGGGCCGTGGGTGAGACGCGCGAGGAGACCGAGGCGCTCGGCAGCGCGCTGCGCCTCTCGGGCGGCGTGTTGCTCTTGCTGTCGCTCGGGCTCGCGCTCGGCGCGCCGTTGTTCGTGCGCCTGTGGGGCAACACGGCGTTCGGCGGGGTGTTGCCGCTGCTCGCGCCCACGGTCCTGGGGGGCGGGATGGTCATCGTGCTCATGGCGGCCACGTTGGCCGCCAAGGTGACGCGTGTGAACCTCCTCGTGCGCGGCATCTGCGAGCCGTTCCTCCTGGTCGGGATCACGCTCGCCGTCTGGTACTTTCGCCGGGACGTCTACGGCGCCGCCGCCGCGCACGGCTTGTCGACGACGCTGCTCTTCGGCCTCGCTTGGGTCGGCGCCAGCGCCGTGCTCGGCCGCGGTCGGCTGCGCGAGGCGTTGCGCGCGCGACCGCACCGCGGCCTCATCAAGTTCGCGCTGCCCCTCGGCGCCGCCGAGTTCCTGAACAGCATCCTCCAGCGCGTGAACGTCTTCATCTTGAGCGCGTACGCGGGCGCGGGCTCCGTCGCCGTGTTCGCGGCCTCCGAAGAGCTCGGGCGCTCCGTGGCAGGCTTGCGTTACGCCTTCGACAGCATCGCCGCGCCGATGATGTCCGAGGCGCTGCACCAGGGCGACCGCGAGCGCCTGCGCTACAACCTCTCTCTCATGATCCGGTGGGTGGCGTCGGCGTCGGCGCCCATCGCGCTCACGCTGCTCGCGCTGCGCGAACCGCTGCTTTGGCTGTACGGGCCAGGGTACGTGTCGGGCGCGACCGCGATGGGCCTGCTCGTCTGCGGCCATGTCGTCAACGGCGTGCTCGGGCTCACCGGGTACGTCATCGTCATGGCGGGGCGCTCGAGACTCTTTCTGTGGGACAACCTCGTCGCGGCCCTGACCAACGTCGTGCTCTCCGTGCTGCTCATCCCGCGCTACGGCATCACGGGCGCCGCCGTCGCCTCCCTCACGTCGACGTCCGTGCTCATCGGCACCTTGGTCGTGCAGGTCTGGGTGCTCGAGCGCGTGCACCCCTTCAACGTCGCCTTCTTCAAGCCGTTCCTGGCCGCTGGCATCGCGCTCTTGGGCGAGCTCGCCGTGCGCGCCATCCCGCTCGAGCCGAAGCTGCGCGTGCTGCTGGTCGCCGTCACGGGCCTCGTCATCTATCCCGTCGCCCTGCTCGCGCTGCGGCCCGGAGAGGAAGAGCGCCGCTTCATCCTCAACCTCGTTCGTCGGATGTTCGGCCGACGCGGCCGCGGTCCGGACGCCGCTTAGCGTCCAGCGTTCGTCTAGCGTCCCGCCGCCTGCAGCACGGATCCATAGAGCGACTCGAAGTCCCGCGCGACGCGCGCGACGGTGTAGCGGCCCTCGACGCGCGCGCGTCCCTGTCGGCCGAGGCGCAGGCGCTCCGCGCCGGGCGTCTCGATGATGACCGTGAGGGCACGCGCGATCGACGTCGTGTCGCTGTCGGCGATCTGCCAGCCGTGTTCGCCGTCGATGATGGCGCCGTCGCTGTTGCTGCGCCGGCTGATGAGCACCGGGAGACCAGCGGCCATGGCCTCGAAGGCCGCCAGCGACGAGCCCTCCGTGATCGATGGCATGAGCAGCACGTCCGACGCCCAGTAGAGCTCTTGCATCTCGCTGACCGGGCCGAGGAACCGCACCTGCTCGTCGAGCCGCGCCTGGGCGACGAGACCGCGCACCTTGCGCTCCAGGGACTCCGATGAGCTCCGACCTGCCAGCAGCAGCAGGAATTCAGGCGGGAGGCGGCCGCGGGTCTTGAGCTCGGCCAGCGCCTCGACGACACGCTCCTGATTCTTCTGCCGCGACAGGCGCGCCGGCATCAGGCCCACGAGCCGCTCGGGCGCGACGTCGAACCGCGCTCTCGCGGCGGCGCGTCGCTGGTCGTCGCCCGGCACGAACCGCGTCGGGTCGACGCCGTTGACCACGACCTGCACGCGCTCGTCCGGCAGCCCCACCGTACCCACGAGGAAGTCTTTGACGCCTCTCGATACGGCGACGATGCGATCGCTCCGCCGCCACATGAGGCGCTCGAGCATCCGGTACGGGGGGCTCATCTCGTCGAGGTGCACGGAGGTGACGACGGCCGGCACCTTCGTGAAGGTCGTGGCAAGCCGGCCCAGCAGATTGCCGTCGTTGAGGTGGGCGTGCAGCACGTCGGGACGAAAATCCTCGATGGCGCGCACGACACCCCGCAACGCGCCTGGGGTGAAGAGGCGCCGCCCCAGCAGGTAGCGAGGCTCGCCGGGCGGGAGCTCGCCCCGGAAGTGGATGCCGGGCCGCACGACGCACATGGCGGGCTCGAACGTCGCTTCGTCGAGGTTGCGCACCAGCTCGACCACGTGGCGCTCGGCGCCTCCCTGCGTGAGCGAGGGCGACAAGTAGAGGATGCGTGTGCGGGTGGCCATCCGGGGGCGGGACCCTATCACGCCGCGCTCGAGCCGCTGGCGCCAGGGGCTCGAGCGGGCCTCACCTCGTAGAGGTGACACGCGCTGCCGAGCCGCCGCGCCCACCGCTCGCGGGTTGAGAACGAGAGCCAGCGGCCCAGGAAGAAGTTGCCCGTATAGAAGAGGCCGAGCGGCTCGTCGCGGATGATCTCGAAGCCGTGGCGCGCGAAGGTGCGCCGCCACCATCGCGGGCCGAATTGCCACAGCTCGCTCACGAGGGTGCCGCGCTCGCCGTGGCGGTTCTGGAAGAAGAGGGGCCCCAGCAGGAACCCGAGCGCGACGAACGGGAGGGCGAGGACGCGCAGCAGACGCCGCGCCGCCGACGGGGCGGGCCGCCCCACGTCGCGCACGGCCGCCGCGATCTTCTGGAAGGCCGTGGGGAAGGCCGAGACGCTCGTCCAGAAGCGCCAAGCGCCGGTCGGCATGAGGTGCACGCAATAGCCGTCGGGCTTGAGCACGCGCCTGATCTCGGCGTGCATCTGCCCCTGGTCGCGGACGTGCTCGAGCACGTTCGACGAGAAGACGACGTCGAAGCTCGCGTCGCCGAACGGGATGTGGCGGCCGTCATAGTTGGTGATGGGGAAGTCACGGTCGCCGGCGTAGTTCGAGTCCGCGATCTCGATGGCCTCCACCTCGAAGCCGCGCGCGCGCAGCTCGGCGGCTTGCCGCCCCGTGCCGGCCCCGACCTCGAGGACGCGCGCGCCCGGGCGCAGGTGGGTCACGACCCGCTCGATCTCCAGGGTCCGCAGCTCGTTGAGGAAGGCGACCGAGAACACGCCCCCATTCTGGGGCGCGGCGGGCGCCCACCGCAACGATATCCGAGCGTCGTGCGAGCGGGATCGCCGACAAACTGGTAGGCTCCGCGTCCGTGCCGCAGTACGAACGGGAGCTCGAAGTCGCCAAGGCCGCTGCCTGCGAGGCAGGCGAGATCATTCTGCGCCACTACGCGCGGCCCGACATCGGCGTCAGCACGAAGGCGGACAAGTCGCCCGTGACGGCCGCCGATCTCGAGGCCAATGCCGCGATCATCAAGCGCCTCTCGGAAGGCTTCCCCGACGACGCGATCCTCACGGAGGAGACGCCCGACGATCGGGCGCGGCTGGACAAGCGGCGCGTGTGGATCGTCGACCCGCTCGACGGCACGCGCGACTTCGTGGCGCGCACGGGCGACTTCTGCGTCCACGTCGGCCTCAGCGTCGATCACGAGGCGGTCCTGGGCGTCGTGTTCCAGCCCGTGGCGGGCTCGCTCGCCTGGGCCGTGAAGGGCGGCGGCGCGTTCGAGGAGCGCGGCGGCGAGACGCGCCAGCTCAAGGCCTCGACGCTGAGCGCGGCGAACCAGATCCGGATCGGCGTCTCGCGCCTCAACCTCGACGACGGCCTCGGCAAGTGCCTCGCGGCGGCCGGCATGGCGGACAGGGCGGTGCGCCTCGGCGCCTCGGTGAAGCACATCGCGCTCGCGCGCGGCGATCTCGACGCCGTCCTCAACCTCTCGCCGTCGGAGCAGGAGTGGGACACGTGCGCGCCCGAGGTCATCATGCGCGAGGCCGGCTGCACGGTGACGAACGGTGACGGGGTGCCCTTCAAGTACAACCAGCCGGATCTGTTCCGGCCGCGCGGCAGCGCCGCCAGCAACGGGCACTGCCACAAGCTGGTGCTGCGCGTGATGGCGCCCTGCCTGCCCGTGCCGTGACGCCCCGCGCGCTGGTGGCCGTCGATGGTCTCGACGGCAGCGGCAAGTCCCAGTTCGCGCGCTCCGTCGCGGCGGCCTGCGAGGCGGAGACCGGCGCGCCCGCGTTCGTGTTCCGCGTGGACGACTTTCGCCGCCCGCTCGGCCCGTTGCCCGCGGACGCCGACGAAGCTGCCGTCTATTACGATCGGTACTACGACTTCGCTGCCCTCGACGCGTGCCTCGTCCGATTTTTGGCCGGCGCGCCGAGCGCGCGCATTCCGCGCTTCGACGCCGCGCTCGAGGTCGTCGACGGCGAGCAGGAGCTGACGTTTGGCGCGGCGCAGATTGCGCTGCTCGAGGGCGTCTTCGTGCTGCGCGCGCGCGCGGCCGCGGCGGCGCCCCTGCTTCTGCTCGAGGTGAGCGAGGACGTGGCGCGGCAGCGCATCCTCGCGCGCGACATGGCGCGCGGTCGACCGCGCGAGGTCGTCGAACATCGCATGAACTATCGCTATTTCCCGGCGCAGCGCCTCTACCGCGCGGCCTTCGATCCGGTGCGCCGCGCCGAGGTGATCATCGACAACGATCGCTGGGAGCACCCACGGCTCGCGCGTCACGTTTCTGACAGGCTGCCACGAGCGGTCGAGAACGCGATCACGGCGCTCGTTCGCGCTTGAGCCTGCGCCAATCCGCTGTCATGCTCCAGCCCCGTAATTAACGGGTTGGGAGTCAGTCAGCAGCCTACCCTTTCGAGAAGGGTTCTTAGGAGGGCGTGGTACCCATGATCGAAAGAGTCAGCCCCATCAGCCGAGCGGTGGCTGCCGAGGTGCCCGGTTTCGTTCAACGCTTGTCACCCGAGGCCATCGTCCCCGTGATTCTACTTGCGACCCGCGAACAGGCCCGAGGCGCGCAGATGCGCGTCGGCGGCATTCGCGTCATCGACCGAACCCTCCGTCAGATCGCCCGCCTGCGCGACGTCGACGTGACGATCGTCAGCGACGGCAGCATTCGACTGCCGAAGCGCCTGCCCGCGCACGTCTCCGTCCGCACCACGGAGAACCCGGGCGCGGTCGTCAACGAGCTCAAGGCCAAGTTCAAGACGGCGGAGGAGGCGATCGTGATCGGCGCCGACGTCGTCCGCGTGCAGGGTAACCGCCTGGACCGCGGCACGCGCGTGGTCGACCGCGCCTCGCGCCGCGCGGCCGAGGACGCGGTCTTCGACGATCTCATGCGCGGTGACCTGGGCCTGGTGGCGCGCGTCATCAACAAGAAGATCTCGTTCCGGCTCACGCGCTACCTGCTGTGCCACCTGCCGATCACGCCGAACATGGTCACGCTGTTCGCGGGCCTCGTGGGGCTCCTCGGCGCGTACTACATCTCGACCGGCACATACGAGAACATCGTCATCGGCTTCCTGCTCGCGCAGGCTCAGTCGGTGCTGGACGGGTGCGACGGCGAGCTCGCGCGCGTGCGCTTCCAGCAGACGGGCATCGGGGAGTGGCTCGACACGATCGTCGACGACTTCCTCAACCTGGCGCTGGTGCTGGCGACGGGCGTCGCGCTGTGGCGGCACGGCGCGGCCTCGCTCGGCGTGGGGGACTTCAAGGACTTGAAGGTCGGCAACGCCCTGATGGCATTGCACGGCGGCACGTTCGGCGACATGAAGGTCGCGCTCGCGGCCGCCGCGATGCTGCTCTTCTACAACGTCGTCGCCTACCGCGAGCTCATCAAGCAGGGCGAGGGCGGCGAGGTGCTCAAGATCCGGTGGTGGTTCGCCTATGGGCAGAGCCTGAAGTCAATGAGCGGCGCCGGCAGCGGCCCGCTCAAGGGGCTCCTCATGATCGGCAAGCGCGACTTCTTCGTGTTCGCGTGGCTCGTGCTGGCGTACTTCGATCTGCTGCCGATCGTGCTGCTCTATCAGCTGATTCTCGCGATCGTTTATGCGGGCGTCGCCGTGGGCCAGCTCATGACGCCCGAGTGGCGCCTGCGTCCACCCGTCTGAGCCCTGCTTCGTCGGGCACGCCGGGCCTCAGCCTCGGCCGCGCTTCGCGCGCGCCTAGCGGCTGCGCAGCAACGCCAGCGTCAAGGTGACGGCGATCGCGAGGGTGGTCGCCAGCAGCAGCCAGTCGACCGTCGTCCAGCCTCCGGCGCGCCGGCCCTCCTCGGGCGTGCCCGCGTCGGCGCTGGGCCCGCGCATCCAGCGTGCGAAGGGGTCGCCCGGGCCCGGCATCTTCGCGCCGAAGGCCACGGCGACGATCATCAGAATCAACACCAGCTCGCCGAAGCCCATTCCCACGCCCATGCCGATCTCCCACGCCGCTCCAACCCGGACGCGATGACCCCAACCTAGTTACGGGCGGCGAGGGCGCCCGCCCTTGCACGGGGCGCCTACGCGAAATAAGGTACTTCGCCCCGTGGGTTCCCCCCCAAAGGGTCAGGACGCGTCCGACATGCTCAATCTCGCAAAGAAAATTTTCGGCACCAAGAACGCCCGTGTGATGAAGGCGATGCAGCCCATCGTCCAGCGCATCGGGTCCCTCGAAGACGGGCTCAAAAAGAAGTCGGACGCCGAGCTGCAGGCGATGACCTTCGAGTTCCGCCGCCGCCACGACCGCGGCGAGTCGCTGGACGATCTGCTCCCCGAGGCGTTCGCCGTGTGCCGCGAGGCGGGCCGGCGCGTGCTCGGCATGCGCCACTTCGACGTGCAGCTCATGGGCGGCATGGTCCTGCACCGCGGCGGCATCGCCGAGATGCGCACCGGCGAGGGCAAGACGCTCGTCGCGACGTTGCCCGTCTACCTGAACGCCATCGAGGGCAAGGGCGTCCACGTCATCACGGTGAACGACTACCTCGCGCGGCGCGACGCCGAGTGGATGGGCCGCATCTACAAGGCCCTCGGCCTCACGACGGGCGTCGTCGTGCACGGCCTCAGCGACCGCGAGCGCCAGGCCAACTACCGCGCCGACATCTCATACGGCACGAACAGCGAGTTCGGGTTCGACTACCTGCGCGACAACATGAAGGACTCGATCGAGCGCTACGTGCAGCGCGATCTGAACTTCGCGATCGTCGACGAGGTCGACTCGATCCTGATCGACGAGGCGCGCACGCCGCTCATCATCTCGGGCTCGGCGGAAGACTCGGCGGACCTGTACCAGAAGGTCGACGCCATCATCCCGGGCCTGCGTAAGGACATCGACTACACGCTCGACGAGAAGGCGCACTCCTCGATCCTCACGGACACGGGCATCGAGCGCGTCGAGCAGCGCCTGGGCGTCGGCAACCTCTACAACCCCGAGAACATCGCCTACCTGCACCACGTGACGCAGGCCCTGAAGGCGCACACGCTGTACAAGCGCGACGTCAACTACCTCATCGAAGACGGCAAGGTCATCATCGTCGACGAGTTCACGGGCCGTAAGATGCCCGGCCGTCGCTGGTCGGACGGCCTGCACCAGGCCGTCGAGGCGAAGGAGGGCGTCGAGGTTCAGGAAGAGAACCAGACGATCGCCACCATCAGCTACCAGAACTACTTCCGCCTCTACAAGAAGCTGGGCGGCATGACCGGCACGGCCGACACCGAGGCCGCCGAGTTCCACCAGATCTACAAGCTGGACGTCAGCGTCGTGCCGACGAACCGGCCCATCCAGCGCAAGGACTACGACGACGTCGTCTACAAGAACGAGCGCGGGAAGTTCCGCGCCGTCGTCGACGAGATCGAGGACTGCCACAAGCGCGGCCAGCCCGTGCTCGTCGGCACCGTCTCCGTCGAGAAGTCCGAGGTCGTCGCGTCGTTGCTCCGCAAGAAGGGCATTCCGCACAGCGTGCTGAACGCCAAGCAGCACGAGCGCGAGGCCTTCATCGTCGCGCAGGCGGGCCGCAAGGGCGCCGTCACGATCTCGACCAACATGGCCGGCCGCGGCACCGACATCATCCTCGGCGGCAACGCCGAGTTCATGGCGCGCGCCGAGGTGGATCCGGAGAACGCCGGCAAGCCCGGCCACGAGCTGCCGCCCGAGAAGGAGGCGGAGTTCCAGGCCGCGCTCGCCAAGTTCAAGGCGCAGTGCGAGCCCGAGAAGCAGGAGGTCCTCGCCGCGGGCGGTCTGCACATCCTCGGCACCGAGCGCCACGAGTCGCGCCGCATCGACAACCAGCTGCGCGGCCGCGCCGGCCGCCAGGGCGACCCGGGCTCGAGCCGCTTCTTCCTGTCGCTGGAAGACGACCTCATGCGCATCTTCGGCGCCGAGCGCATCACGGGCCTCATGGAGCGGCTCGGCATGGAGGAGGACGTGCCGATCGAGCACGGCCTCATCAACCGCGCCATCGAGAACGCGCAGAAGAAGGTCGAAGGCCACAACTTCGACATCCGCAAGAACCTCCTCGAGTACGACGACGTCATGAACCAGCAGCGCAAGGCGATCTACGCCCTGCGCCGGCAAGTGCTCGAGGGCCGCTACGCGCCCGAGCCGACGGAGGAGGAGAAGAAGAAGGGCAAGACGGCCGCGGACGTGGAGCTCCCCAGAGAATCGGGCAAGCACACGCTCGAGAGCCTCGTCGCCAGCGTGCGCCCGGTGCTGGGCCGCATGTGCGACGCGCTCACGCAGGTGCAGACGCCGGCCGCCGGCGCTGACAGCGGCGCGCCGCCCGTCGTCTCGACGATCCCGCTGGATCCGGCGGCGCTGAGGTCGACGATCTACCGCCAGTTCGGCGCGTACCCGGACACGTCGGGCGTCACGGAGGATCGCGCGGCGGCGCTCGATCGCCTCGCCGACGAGGTGGCCTCGTCGATGTTGCAGCAGCACATGCGGCTGCTCGATCTGTCCGAGGAGATCCTCCAGGGCGTCATGGACGAGCACGCGCCCGCGCACGTGCACGCCGAGGAGTGGGATCTCGAGGCGCTCCGCGCCGCAATCAAGGAGCGCTTCAACTTCACGCCCACGATCGACGAGAAGAACTCGCTCGATCGCGAGATGCTGATCCGGCGCATCTGGGACGAGCTCGAGACCGTCATCGAGGCGCGCGAGACCGAGTTCTCGCTCCCCGTCGTGCTCTACTTCGGACGCTACTTCTACCTCGAGGAGATCGACGCGCGCTGGATCGAGCACCTCAAGACGATGGAGGCGCTGCGCGAGGGCATCGGCCTGCGCGGCTATGGCCAGAAGGATCCGAAGCAGGAGTACAAGAAGGAAGGCTTCGACATCTTCGGCGAGATGATCACGGTCATCGGCCGCAACGTCTGCGAGAAGCTGTTCCACATGCAGGTGCGGCGCGAAGAGCCGGCGCGCCCGGCGGCCGCCGCGGCTGCGCCCGCGGGGGGAAACGGGGGCGCCTCGCCCGCCGTGCCGCAGATGCGCGCGCGCCCGCAGCGCCGGACGATCGAGTCCGGCGGCGGGGTCGCCGCCTCGGCCGGGAACGGCCAGGGTGAGGGCGACGGCAAGGCGCCGGTGCGCCGCAACGAGCCCAAGGTCGGCCGCAATGACCCATGCCCCTGCGGCAGCGGCAAGAAGTACAAGAAGTGCCACGGGGCTCAGGTCACGGCCTGAGGACGCCTGCGGCCTCGGGGGCGGCCGTACCCGCCTCATGAGCGCCGGCCACCGCCTGTCGGGCGGCGTTCCGCCTTGAACCGGGACGACGCGGCGCGCGACCCGCCCGTGGAATAGAATTAGGGGAGCACGGGTTCACAAAGCGGACGTTCCCATGGCCCTGTTCAAGAAGCGCCCTTCACCGTCTGACTTCGAGCGCGAAGCGCTGCCCCACCTGCCGGCCCTCTACGCCGCGGCGCTTCGCATGACGCGGCACGAGAAGGACGCGGAGGATCTGGTCCAGGACGCGCTGCTCCGCGCCTACCGCTTCTTCGACACCTTCGAGGCGGGCACCAACTGCAAGGCTTGGCTGTTCCGCATCCTCACGAACGTGTTCTGCAACCGCTACCGCGAGCGCGAGCGCGAGCACGAGGTGATGAACGAGGCCGAAGGGTCGACGGCCAACGTCGAGCAGTTCATCGCCGGAGCCGGCGACGCCGACGCCGAGAGCGCGCTGCTCGGCCACATGGTCTCGGCCGACGTCGAGAAGGCCCTCGCGGCGCTGCCGGCCGACTTCCGCATGGCCGTGATCCTGGCCGACCTCGAGGACTTCTCCTACAAGGAGATCGCCGAGATCATGGAGTGCCCCGCGGGCACGGTCATGAGCCGGCTCTACCGCGGCCGCAAGCTGCTGCAGCAGCAGCTGTACGCATACGCGGTCGAGCAGGGCATCATCAAGCAGGGTTCGCACCTGGACGTCGCGCCGGCTGGCGCGGAGAACGCCCCGGTCGACCTGGCGTCGTACCGCCGCAAGAAGGAGAGCGCATCATGACCTGCGCCGAGGCCGAGACCGTCCTCACCGCCTACGGCGACGGCGAGCTGGCCGGCTCCGAGCGCGAGAAGCTCGAGCGCCACCTCGGCGGGTGTGCGGCGTGCGGCGCGCGCAGCCGCCTGCAGGCGCGGTTCAAGGCCGCCGTGCGGGCGCACCTGCCGCGCCCTCCGGTGCCCCAGTCCTTCCGCGTGCGCCTCGGCGCCGTGCTGGGCTCGCGCGAGATTGCGCCGCGCCGCTGGCTCTGGGTCACGCACCCGCGCCTCGTGCCGGCGGCCGTCGCCGCGGTGATGCTGATCGCCATCACGGGCACGGTTCGGCACTCGCAGTCGATGGTGCTGCAGCAGGCGCAGCGGACGTACCAGGCCGAGCTGCCCATGGACATCACGGGCTCGGATTGCAGCTCGATCGTGTCGTGGTTCCGCGGCCGTGTCGATTTCCCTGTGCCGCCGCCGCGGCTGGCCGACGGCAGCTGTCAGGGCGGGCGCCTCGTCAACGTGCGCGAGCGTCCGGCCGCCTACATCGTCGCGCGCGGCCGCGACGGCCATCGCGTGGCGTACCTGGTGTTCGACCCGCGTGACGAGTCGATCGACGCGCCGGATCGGCGCTTCGTCAACGGCCGCGAGATCTACCTCGGCTCCGCCCCGGGCATCACGACGGCGGCCTATCACGACCGCGGCCTCGGCTACGTCGTGACGTCGGATCTCGACGAGGACTCGCTCACTCGCCTCGTGACCGCCAGCTTCCGATCTGATTCGGGACCCTGAGAGGGTCCCGCGCCCCCGGCGCTCGCTGCGCGTGGCGGAGCCACGCTGCGCTCGGG